>NZ_JBHSPA010000023.1:294387-577924 GCF_042656245.1 Nonomuraea insulae | reverse complement strand
CGGCCATCCGTGGCGACCTCGAATTGGCCACCTGCGGGGACTTTTACATGGCCACGGACACTAGGCCGACATGAAGAAACCACGTCCAGGCCATAATCCTTTCCGCATGATCTCAGATTCCTCCAATGCGTGCTCGCCGTTCCAGTCGGGCAGGGACGTTCAAGAGTGTGTCAGCCCCAGCGCGGATTCTCCCGTGCCAGCTTCTGGATCAATGCCACGACCGCCGATTCGGTCGCGGGCCGTCCTATCCTCCGGTGCGGGTAGGTCCAGCGGCGTGCGACCAGACGCCGGTGCCGGCGCAGCAGCGTCCCTGGTGTCACCAGTCGGTGAGCACGCAGCGCCGCCGGCAGTCCCCGGGCCAGCGCTGATAGCACCGCTCGATCCGCCCATGACAGCCTCGGGCGGGACACCTGACGGCGCAGCACCGCGACCTCGTGCCGCAGGATGAGGATCTCCATGTTCTTGGAGGCGTCGCTACGAGCCAGCAGCGTCAGCCAGCCCACTACGCGGCAGAAGATCATATAGAGGAAAAGGAGCGTTACGAGCTTCGAGCATGCCCGACCAGGGCCACTGCTCTGACCAGGAAGCCGAGAGTAACCCGCAGCTCACGACCGTGAACGGAGTATTGACACCCTTCGGGGCGGATCGGGCGATCCTTTCCGCGCTGGCGCGGCTTCTTCCCCGATGCCGCCGATGTCACCTGTTTGTGACACCTCGGACGCTCCTGCGCTGGCATGCCGACTTGGTGAAGCGACGCTGGACCTACCCCAGGAACGGGCCGGGACGCCCAGCGATCCGACCCACCCTTCGCGCCCTGGCGCTGCGCTTGGCTGCCGAAAACCCGGACTGGGGGTATCGGCGCATCGCCGGGCAGATTGCCGGTCTGGGTCGGAAGGTGTCCCCGGCCGCTGTATGGGCGATCTTGAAGAGGGCTGGTTTCGATCCGGCGCCCCGGTGCGGCGGTCCGACCTGGGCTCAGTTCCTCAAGGCGCAGGCGTCCGGGATTCTTGCCTGCGATTTCTTCAGCGTGGAGACGGTCATGCTCACACGTTTGTACTGCTTCGCCGTGGTCGAGCACGCCACCCGGCGGGTGCACGTGCTGGGGGTCACGGCGAACCCCACCGCTGGCTGGGTCGCCCAGCAAGCCCGCAACCTGATGCTCGACCTGGGCGATCGGATCGGTGGCTTCCGGTTCCTGATCAGAGACCGGGACAGCAAGTTCACCGCTCTGTTCGATGAGGTGTTCACGACCGAGGGCATGTGCGTGGTGCTCACCGCACCCCAGGCTCCGCGGATGAACGCGATCATGGAGCGGTGGGTGGGCAGCGTACGACGCGAGCTACTCGCTCATCATGAACGAACGCCACCTGCGCAAGGTCCTCGCCGAGTATGAGACCTACTTCAACAGGCATCGTCCGCACCGAGCCCTGAACCAGGCCAGCCCACTGCGGGCGCTACCCGATCCAGTCGACGCCGACATCAAGGTCTCGCGACGAGACCGGCTCGGCGGCCTCCTGCATGAGTAAGCCCAGGTCGCATGAGGCGACACAATATTCGGCACCCACAAGGTCGGCGGTGTGGCGTCCCGCTCGAGGTAATGGATCGCCACGCGGGCGCCATGGGTGGCGAGCACCCGATAGCGGCCGGCCTGCCGCTCCTGCCCGTCGGCGGTGACGCCCACTGATCGCCGTGCCGATGCCGCCCGGCCCCTGCGGCGACCAGGACGTTCTGGCCGCCAGGGCTGGGTCGATCGCGTCAGGAGACCTTGGACGAGGCTGCCGCCCAGGTGTTGCAGGAGGCCGGGTCGGCGGTGCGGAAACCGGCCTTGACCCATCGCTTGCGGTTGGCGGCCTTGCCGTACTCGGCGGAGTCGCGGTAGAAGGACGACGCGACCCTCTCCCAGTCCCGCGCGGTCTTGCCCGGCAGCGGCCAGACGCTCTTGGTGAAGGCCGCGCCCAGGCATTCGACCTGCTGGTACATGCGCCGCCCCTGCTCGAGGTGCTCGGCCTTGCTGCCGGCTCTGAGGTCCTCGCCGGCGTCGTAGAGACCGGCCTGCTTCTGCACGTGGTAACCGTACGTGACGGCGATCGTGTTGAAGAGATCGAGGCCGGTAATTGGCCCGAGGAGCCAGTACTTGCCGATCTTGAAGGACAGCGTGCGGTCCCAGTCGCAGTACCACACCGAGGACGGCTGGATCGTCTCGCCGTCCTCGGACGCGCAGTAGTTCTTGGGCAGGCGGGTCACGTACCGCACCTTGACCGGCTCATAGGGCAGGCCGGCCTTCTTCAGGTGCTGTCCCCACGTGTTCTCCAGGCAGCGCAGGGCCTCGTTGATGTAGGTACGGGCCTCGGCGGGCGTCATGGGCTCGTCCGGCAGGTCGTTACAGGTCGTGGTGGGCAGCGGCCCGGCCTGGTATAACGCGTTCTTGACGAGCACGGGGTTCTTCACGGGATACGCCGAGGCGTGCGCGGCCACCGTGACGGTCAAGGGAGTGAGGAGGGCACAGGCGAGTGCCGCCGCGATCTTGAGGGGCTTCACGATGGGTGAGAATAGGGCTTGCGGGGTTGGAGCGCCATATCGGTACGGGCCTGGAGCTGGAGCCATTGATCCGCGACGCACGCCGCCCGCCGGACGAAACGGCTAAGCGCTCACCGGCGGACCATCGGCTCAGGATCGTTCTCGTGCAGGCTTTCCACATCTGCCCCATGCGGATCTGCCGCGATCCGGGCGCTAGCCCACGTCCACCGATTACTCATCGTGAGTAGCGGACCTGGGCCGTCGGGCAGGCCGCCATCGCAGCGTCCCGAATGCTTCGCGCTCCCGACCTCTGCACATTTGGTGTATCCGACTCTGCACCGGAATCCGTACGCCGGCACCGGGCTGAGTCCGGTCAACTCGCCCTACCTGAAAGAAGAGATCATCATCTTCTGACCTGCTGGAAGGGTCCGACACCCTAGATAACCATCGGCACGGCGGTCATTCTCAGCCGGCAGAGATGAACTGTAGGGTCCGCGGTCAGATGTCCCTTTCCGCAGGTCGGCGTTCCCTGGGTGACCCTTGGGCCGCCATCCGCGGACTCGCAGGTCTCGGCCGAATCGCTGGCGGTCGACCTGGAGCCGGCCAAAGCCGAGCTCAGGACCTTGCGCGCGGAGCGCGACCGGCTCAAGGCCGGCATGGCCCAGCTACGGGCAGTCGAGGCTGAGCGTGATCGGTTGCGAGAGGCGCTCACGGAGTTCGAAAGGAAGCCGGCCGCTCTGAAGAACCGCTCACCTTCAAGGAAATGACACCAAACCCGGAACGATCAAGGCCCGGCGCTGGTGGACGTGGACGTCAACCCGAACGAGCCGCCCATTCCCCGGCAAGGTCTCCTACGACCAGGCCAAGAGCTTCGCGCAGGCTTTCCTCAAGGGCCAGCCGCACAAGGCGGCCATCGCCACCACCCTGTTCAAGGACCGCATCCAGAAACTCGGCGACTAGCCCTTCACGGCGATGCCGCAACATGCGAATATACGTTCGAAGAAAGAAGATCGTCTTTCGGAACGGAGTGCATGTGCGTCCATCAGCCTCTGAACGCATCGGCCGATTAGTCGCCTCGGCCGGGTCCTTGCTCCTGGCGGCGAGCGTGCTCGCCGCCCCAGCCCCCGCCGCCGCGGCCGCCGATCTCGTCGCCGACCTCGGGGTCGCGGGCAAGGGCGGGGACCTGGTGGCCGGCCACGGCAAGGTCTTCGTCGCCGCCGACGACCGGATCGTGGTCACGCACCTCGACGGCGAGGCCGTCACCACGATCGGCGGCCTGTCCGGAGTCACCGCCCTGTCCGCGCCGGACGGCGCCAGGAAGGTGTACGCGACGCTGAGCGGCACGCATGAGGTGATCGAGATCGACACCGCCACGGTCGCCGTCACCCGGCGCATCGATCTGTCCGCGTATCCGTGCCCGTCCACGCTGGCGCAGGCCCACAACCGGTTGTGGATCGGATACGGCTGCGGCGGGGCGGGTGAGGGAGGGGTCGTCGCGCTCGAGGTGCGAGCCACCCCCATCCTCGTCAAGGTCGGGCCGGCCACGACCCAGCCTCCGCTGGTCGCGGTCGCCGGCGCCTTCCTCGCCGTGTCGGAGCCGGGAGTCAGCCCCGCCACCGTCAGGCTGTACGACGTCAACCGCGACCCGGGCAACCCGCTCGGCGAGATCCTCGGCGACGCGGACGGGCTGCCGCCCCTGGAGGACCTGGCCCTCGCCTACCAAGGGTCGGCGGTGCTGCCGGTGCCGTCCGGCGCCCACCGCTTCGACGCCTGGGACACCACGACCTTCGACCGGGCCCACGCCTACGACGAGAAGGGGCCGGCCGGGCACGAACTGGCCGCCACCGTCGCGGCCAGCGAGAACGGCTACTACGTCGTGGGCGGCTGGAACTCCGCCGCGGGTGACGCGGCGGAGCTCGTGGTCTACGACGCGACCACGAGAGAGGTGATCTACACGGCCGGCCACCAGGGAAAGGCGCTGGTGCCAGGCAGCATCGGCTTCTACGGCATCTACACCTTCGCGGTGCTGAAGGAGCCCGGCACCGGGCGCATGCACCTCTGGCGGCTGCCGTCCGCGCCCTACCACTCCTCGGCCCTGACCCTGACGGCGCCCGCCGAGGCGAACGCGCTCAAGCCGCTGACCATCAGCGGACGGGTCACGCTCAGCACTGGGGCAACCCCCGGCGTGCAGACGCTGGAACTGTACAGCTGGCTCCCCGACGGTACCGACCGGCCCTTCCGGGAGGTCACCACAGCGGCGGACGGGACCTACGAGTTCACCGACACCCCACCGGGCCTCGGGACGTTCAGGTATCGCCTGTCCTGGCCGGGCAATTCCTGGTACTACGGGGCCTACGCGACGGCGAACGTCATGGTGGCCAGGTACGAACCGGCGCTCACCGTGACCGGGCCCGCGACGGGCGCCGTCGGCGAGCTGCTGGAGTTCAGCGGCACCTTTGCCGCCGAGGGCGTCGTCTACCCGCGCACGACGGTCACCGTCAGCCGCAGGGCCGTCGCGCCGGACGGCACCGTCACCACCAAGGGTCAGAAACTGGCCGCCGCCACCGACGGGACGTTCGCCTTCACCGACACGCCGGCCACGGCCGGGAAGCACACCTACACCGTCACGCTGGTCGGGAGCTCGACCGTCAAGGGAACGAGCACCAATCACGTGGTCACCGTCGTCGATCCGGCGGGATAGCGTCCCAGGGAGCCGAGGCCTACCTCTCGTAGGCCCCGGCGATGCCGGCCGCGGCGGCGCGCAGGGGCTCCACCAGGCGCGCCGCGCGGACAGCACGATGCCCGCCCTGCGGCAGGTGGACGGACTGAAGGTCACCTCGGTCGCCGACTATCAGGACCAGATGAGCACCGAGATCGAGAACATCGACAAGCTGCTCGACGGCGATCCCAAGCTACTGGGGCTGGCGGCGCCGTTCGCCGAGTGCCTGAAGTCCGAGGGCGAGCGGGTGACCTCCGCGAAGCCGCTCGCGCTGAGCATCCGGGGCATGGAGGTGTGGGGCGAGCAGGCCGGCCGGCTAGCGGTTATGTGGGTGAGAATCTGCTGGTAGGCGGGGTGATCGGGACCACGGGAGCCGGTGGCGGCGGGGGTGCCGGATCGGGCTCGGCGGCCAGGACGAGCAGGGTCTTGCGGGTGATCCGGAGGTGATCGAGGTCCTGGTCGAGTTCCCGTAGGCGGGCGGTCAACTCCTCGATCTGGTCTCGTGTCTGTTCGATCTGGCTGGTCAGGGCTTTCTCGCGGGCGTCGATCCGGTTCAGCAGCCACGTGCCGTGGCGCCGTGGGCGACAGCGTAGGCCATCGCCGGGCGTTTGCTGCCTTTGCACGGGACGGGGCGTCATCTTCCGCGACTTCCGCGACGCCCCGCCGCTCAGGCCTCGATGGCCAGCAGCGAGGAACTCCTTGGGCAGGTAGTGGGCCTACGGGTGGACCCGTGCGCCCAGCCCGCCTGCGGCAATCACGACCCTGGGAAGACTTGGAACAGTGCGCCACCGCGCCTGAGCGAGCGAGGAAACCGGCCGCCGTCACGGACCGGCATCGACGCCACCGACCTGTACGCACTGGGCGGAGCACTCACATGGGTCGGCGACCAGCCCACGCTCCCCTCTTGCCTGCGCCAGGCATCGCGCTCAGGCGTGGGCAGGATGGTCAGGTCAGGAACTCGGCGAGTGGAAAGGATCGGCGGGAACGCGGCGGGATCAGGAAGTTCTGCCGGTGCGTCGTGTGCATGACAGAGTTCAGGCCCGCTCCGGACGAGCGCGGCGAGAACGGGGCACTCCTGCCGCCAGGGAGCACGCCGTCCATGGCGAGGCGCACGCGATTGAAGATCTCGGTGGTCGGGGTGAACAGCAGGAAGTGCAGCCCGGGGGCCGGTTGCTTGCTGTAGTGGTTTCCCACGGGGTCCGAGGTGTAGTGGAACGGATTGTCCAGCGTGGCGAAGTCCCCGCGATTCGTGATGGCCGTGTTCACGGGATAGACGTGACCGTAGTTGCTGGTCAACTCCTGTTGCAGGCGATTCACCGGCTGCATGCTTCCGTTGTGCCCGTAGGCGTGGAATTTCTTGACGTCGGAAAGGACGTCGGCCTCATTCTGCTCGGGCGGATCGGCCGTGATCGTGTTCGGCGGGAAGGAGATTCCCGGGCGGAACATGGCATGGATCCGTTCCTCGAACGTCGGAAAATCCTTGGAGTACCACGCGACGAGGTCTTCGAACAGATGCGACAGGGGCATGATGGTCCCCTGTTTGAAGTAACCGTTGGGCCACTGGTCGGTCCAGCCGGGAAACGTCTCGAAGTTGGAAACCGGGGTGGAGCTCTCCGCGTCCCTGAGCGTGGTGGTGAAGCCGAGGAAGATCGGCGACAGCCGGGGGATGAATTTCGCGCCGGGAACGCCTGCCTGCGTCGCCAGCTTGCTCGCCAGCCCCTGCCGTCCGGTGTGCCCTCCACCCGTGAAGCCCCGCCGGATGCTGGTCACCTTGAACAGGTCACCCGCCTGACCGTCTCCCGTACCGAACAGAGTGTTCGTGACGTCAAGAATCTTGGTGATCGAGTCGCCGCGCAGCAGCACCGCGACGTCGTTGTCCTCCAGGCGGACCGGCCCGAAGCCGGGGGGCGGCTCATCGCTTGGGAACGTCCTGGACCGCTGCAGCGCGTAGACGGTCCGGCCGAGCTCCTTCGAGGTGGTCACATCCACCGGCAAATACATCGGGTACGGCGTGCCAGCGTCGAAATAGCTCGAACTCTTCCCGAGTCTGGGGATGTAATGCTCGAAATAGGGGAGCGCCCAGGCGATTGTGATGGTCACCCCGCTCGGGGCGGGCATGTACTGCTGCTCCAGGCGCTTCAGCACCTCCTCCAGGTGCCGCTGCGCCTCCTGCAATGCCTTCGCCCGTGCCGGCGCCTTCAGCTTCGCCGTGATGACATGAGCGTGGAACGGCGGGATCGCGACGGCCATCGTGCCCTTGCTGCTGGCGACGCCGGAGCCGTCGTCCATGATGACGCGCGGGCGCGGGAAGACGTACTGCTCAGGCGGCAACGCCGGCGGGGTCGGCGGGGTCGGCCGCTCGGGCGCTCCCATTAGCGTGTCGACGAGCTCGTAGATGCCCGCCGAAGCCAGGGCCGTGGCGAGCGTCGCCCCGGCGAGCAGGTACCGCCTGCTCGGCATTCCAGAAGTCCGCGCCTCGGGCGGGTCGCTTCCGTCGTTTCCTATCATGTCGCGCGTTGTACCGCCCTGTTGGGACTGTTGAACCCGAGTTGGAGGCGTCTTGGAGAGCGGTTGATTGGACGATAAGACTGTATCGCCCCGGGTTCGGTGGAGACTTGATCTCTTGAGAGGATCGAGTCCATGCCAGGTAAGTCCCCTATCCCGCCGAGCTGCGCCGCCGAGCGGTGCGGATGGTCGCCGAGGTGCGGCCGGATTATCCGACCGAGTGGGCCACGATCAACGCGGTCGCGACCAAGCTCGGCATCGGCACCGCCGAGACATTGCGCACCTGGGTCCGCCAGGCACAGATCGACGAGGGCAGCCGGCTGCGGGCGTGTGGGACACGCAGCGCACGACCGGTGCGCAGGCAGGCGACCGGCTCACGATTGAGCGCTCCGCGGCCTTGGATGAACAGGGCCTGGTAGATCGCCTCGTGCGAGAAGCGCATGGACCCATCATCGGGGAAGTGCACCTTGAGCCGGTTGGAGATCTGCTCAGGACTCCACGACAGCGCCCACCGGCGGTCCTGACGCCGGGGCTTGTTACGGCCCTTCCAGGCTGAGGGCCGCGGACCGGCTACCGGTTTTCCGTCCGGCCCCTGCAGCCGACCGGCCAGCCGGGCCTGCACGTACTCCCGCAGCTGATCATTGGCCACCAGTTTCGGCGGCGACCGGCCCAGGCGGCGCGCGATCTCGCGAACCCCCTTGTCCTGAGCCTTGAGCAGGGCGATCTCCTCCCGCTTGGTGAACGACAGATACCTGCCAGATGGCGGACTGAGCTCGATCAACGGCATGCCGCCACCCTCGCCGAACGACCGAGACCCGACCGGCCCCGACACGCCGCAAGCCAGAGCGGCATCCTCGCTGGTCAGCCCCTCAGCGATCTTCCTCCAGAAGCCCTGGCCTGTCGACCCTGACCCACCGCAGCCAGGCTTCTTGCAGGACGTCTTCGGCGTCGGCCGCCGATCCGAGCATCTCGTAGGCGACAGTGAAGTGCAGGCTGCGGTAGGCGACGAACGCCTCGGCCACCGGGCTGGCAACGTGGTCACTCAAATCTCGGCCCCTCTCTTTCTCGGCGGTCCTGGTGGCTGAAGACCGTCCTTCCACACTCACGGTGCCGCACGACATGCGGTCCAGATCCGTTGATGGCCGACGGAACCGGCCGCGGATGCCTGGCTAGGCACCCGTTCAGCGGTGGCCGGCGCTTCGCCGCGCTTGGCCGGCTGCAGGTGCCGGCGCTTGTCGTCCTCGGCCCAGGCTGGGAAGTTGAGCGAACAGCGCTTGCGTGCTGCAGGACTGATCGTCTCCGGGGCGATGAACGACCGGCCATCACAATTCACGGACTCACACGGCGTTTTCTAGAGCCCTAATAGGGCGTTTGTCACATGGGGGCTGTTAATTGTCAGCGGAGCCGCCCGCCGACCCACTGGCCGACCGCACGGCAACGCGAGTAGGGCGGCGTCCGGGTGGGCGGCGTGGTTGAGGCGCTCGTTCTCGGCGCTCCGATAAGATGGCAGAAGAATATGTAGGTTTCGAGCTTCTTCAGAAAGCTCTGCGAGCAGGCCACGTATGCGCGACCGGCGTACTGATGAGCTAGCCGGGAAGGTTTTGGAAAGCGACGCCGCTACGTGTCCGGGCAGTCGCTCAGCCTCATCGGCACCTGGGTGGAGACGGTTGCCCAAG
Source organism: Nonomuraea insulae (assembly GCF_042656245.1). Classification (NCBI taxonomy): domain Bacteria; kingdom Bacillati; phylum Actinomycetota; class Actinomycetes; order Streptosporangiales; family Streptosporangiaceae; genus Nonomuraea; species Nonomuraea insulae. Next base: position 568,507 of record NZ_JBHSPA010000023.1, on the reverse strand, counting down.
CGCTGCTCGTACTGCGTCTGACGCACTCCGGCACCATCCTTGGACTGATCACCTCCGTCAGGTATGCGCCGATCCTGCTGTTGTCGCCGTACGCGGGGCTACTAATCGACCGCTGCAGTAAACGGCACCTGCTACTCGCCACCCAGGCGGATCTCGCCCTGGTTTCTGCCGTCCTTGGTGTGAGCGTTCTGACCGGGGAAATCCGCCTATGGCAGTTGGTGGTCCTCGCAGCGGTGTTCGGCATCCTGAGCGCAGTCGACAACCCGGCACGGCTGGCATTCGTCCATGAAGTGGTCGACCGCCCTCTGATCCGTAACGCGGTGACGCTGAACAGCATCTCGATGAACGTCGCTCGGGTCATCGGACCTACGATTGCGGCGGTCTTGGTCAGCACTGTCGGCATCGGCTGGTGCTTCGTGGTGAACGCGGCGAGTTTCGGCTGCGTCATCGCCTCGCTGCTCGGCCTTGACGCTAGCAGCCTGCATCCTGTCCCGACGGTGTCGCGCGCCCGCGGCCAACTGCGAGCGGGCCTGCGCTATGCCGCCAGCGTTCCTGCGATCAGCCGCCCGCTGTTGATGATGGCGCTTGTCGGCACCTTCACCTTTGAGTTCGAGGTAAGCCTGCCGCTCTTGGCCCGCACTACGTTTCATGGCACCGAGACGGCCTACAGTTGGCTGATCGGCGCCCTGGGCGCCGGAGCAGTTGCAGGGGGCCTGGCCGCTGCCTGGTCATCCCGCACAGGCGTACGGCGGCTTACCAAGGCCGCCTTCTACTACGCGATCGCTGTCGGCCTCGTAGCCGCGGCTCCCACCCTGCCGACCGCGGTGGCGGCTTGCCTCCTAGCCGGCGCAGCCAGCATCACCTTCCTCACCACTGGCAACTCTACTGTCCAGCTCGAATCCGATCCCGCCTTTCGCGGCCGGATCACCGCACTGTGGTCTATGGCGCTCGTCGGTAGTACGCCAATCGGATCCCCGATCATCGGTGCCCTTTCCGACGTGGCCAGTCCGCGATACGCGCTAGCCCTCGGCGCCGCCGCCTGCCTGGCCGCCGTGATCATCGGCACGTGGCCGAGTGGCGACCGCCAGGTGAAGTGACGAGGGCCTGACCATAGGCGGATGAGGCCGGCCTTGATGGCGGCCACATGGCTGGTGGATTGCCCACCTTCGCTTCCCGACCATTCGCGCTTCAGCCGCAGCCACAAAATGTGGCTTCTAGGACCATTTGGGCGATCTGCCACCACCCACCGGGCGCCCCCGGTAACGGGATTTGTCAGAGTTTGCCCTGTTTGCCAACTAGAGGATATGTAGGGATTTTGTGCGAAATTATCGGCCAAAAGCATCTCATTAGAATCTATAGACAGCCATCCCACCCCCTGGTTGCTCAGTTTTAGAGCGATCTTAGTTTCGCACATCTTCGCGTAGGGGTATTTCTCGCCAGTGTCGCCACTTCGGCGAAATCACGTCATAGATGCCGCCATCAGTCGCATTCCAGGCGTTTTGGAGTTTTGGTGATCGTTCGTACTGCGGTTTCGGTCAGGCCGACAGGCAGGCATACATCCGCCCGCGAGGGCCTCCGGATCGTGCCCATGCTCGGGCCAGCCTTCGTCGCGGCGATCGCGTACGTGGATCCCGGCAACGTCGCCACCAACCTGACCGCGGGCGCGACCCTCGGCTACACACTGGTGTGGGTAGTCGTGGTAGCTAGCCTGGTGGCCATCCTGGTGCAATTCCAGGCAGCCAAGCTCGGCATGGCAACCGGCCGGAGCCTGTCGGAGTTGTGCCGCCAAAGGTTCAGCAAGTGGGGCAACCGCATGCTGTGGCTGCAGGCCGAGGTCGTCGTGCTGGCCACCGACCTGGCCGAGTTCGTGGGAGCCGCGATCGGTCTGCAACTGCTGTTCGGAATGCCGGTCGCGGTGTCGGCGGGGGTAACCGCCGTGATATCCCTGTTGCTACTCGAATTGCGGCGTCATGGACGGACCCGCCCCTTCGAGTTGGCGAGCGCGGCAGCCCTGCTGCTGGTCGGCGCCGGAGTCGGCTACGACGTCATCTTTGTGGGCCACCAGGACGCTGGCGGCCTGGCCGCCGGATTGATCCCAAACCTGGGCGGCGACGGGGCGTTGCTCTTGGCTATGGGCATCGTCGGCGCCACGGTCATGCCGCACGCCGTCTATCTGCACTCGGCGCTCGTGCAGGGGCGCGGCATCTCCGCCCAGGCCGCTGGGCGCCAACCGGCTCTGGTCCGCCGGATCCTGCGGCTGGACTGCTCGCTCGCGCTGGGCCTGGCCACGATGATCAACGTCTCGATGATTGCCCTGGGCGCCGGGCTCGGCGCGGCGACCAACGGCGCGTGGGCCGGCGACCTTGTGGCCGCGCACGGCGAACTGGCCGCCCGGATCGGCGGGGCCGCCGCCCTGGCGTTCGCCATCGCGCTGTTGTCGTCGGGCGTGTCTTCCGCCGGGATCGGCACTCTGGCCGGCGACATCGTGATGCTGGGTTTTCTGGGCCGGCGGGTGCCCGTGCACGTGCGACGGATGATCACCATGGCGCCGGCCGTGCTGGCCCTGCTGGCCGGCGCACCCTTGACCGACTTGCTGATCCTTAGTCAGGTGGTCATCTCCCTCGGCGTGCCCGTCGCACTCTTCCTGCTGGTCTCCTTCTGCCGGGACCGCACACTCATGGGCCCGCTGACCAACGCCCCGCTCACCACTGCGATCGCAGCCACCGCCGCCGCGGTGATCGCTCTGCTGGCCTGCTCCCTGCCCCTCACCCTGCTGTTGTGAGGCTGTTTGAGCTGTTGACCGTTGCAATCCGATCCTGCCACCGAGGTGACCAATGCCAGCGCCGAGCGACCACGACCCGACCGACCTCACCCGTTCAGCCCCTGGCTGTGAGCCGGAGTACGGCCCTGCGATAGCGGCGAGCATACCGGTCTCGCTGTCGCGGACCCGGATCAAGCTGGTCGCCTTTGTCCTGCTGGCTGCGGCGGCACCCGTCTTCGATACCCCGGTGTGGCTCACGCTGGCGCTGACGCTTGTGTGCCTGGCCATACCGCTGGCCGTGGCGACACTGGGCGGCGCGGGCTTCGTCCGCGAACTGTTCCTGCTGCCGCCACGACCGATCTCACCCGCAACGATCCAAAAGGATGATCACATATGACCAAGCCCATGGAGCAACGCATTCCGCATCCGCAGCGTGACGGGCAAGGCGGCCTGGATACCGGGCCCCGCAATGTCGAGCTGGACCTGCAGAACCCCGACATGCTCACGCCGCCGGAGACCGACCGCGGCACCGTTCCCAACATGAAGTTCTCCTTCTCCATGGCGCACACCCGCATCGAGGAGGGCGGATGGACGCGCGAGGTCACCCAGCGGGAGCTGCCGATCGCCACCACGCTGGCCGGTGTGGACATGAAGCTCAATCCCGGCGCCTACCGCGAGCTGCACTGGCACCAGGAGGCCGAATGGGCCTATGTCCTGGAGGGAAGTTGCCGCATCGGCGCCGTCGACCAGGAAGGCTGCAACTTCCTCGACGACGTGAAGAAGGGCGACCTGTGGTTCTTCCCCAAGGGGGTGCCGCACTACATCCAGGCGCTGGAGGAGGGCGTGGAGTTCCTGCTCGTCTTCGACAACGGCGCGTTCTCCGAGAACTCCACCTTCATGATCAGCGACTGGTTCGCGCACACGCCCAAGAGCGTCCTTGCCAAGAACTTCGGCTGGACGCCGCAGCAGATGGCCAGCATGCCCGAGAAGGACAAGTACATCTTCCAGGGCCAGGTGCCGCCTCGCCTGGACGCCGACCGGATCGTCAGCCCCACCGGAGACGTACCCAGCACCTTCAAACACCGGATGCTTGCCCAACCGGCGGAGCGGTTCTCCGGCGGTAGCGTCCGCATCGTCGACTCCACGACTTTCAAGGCGGCCACCACCATCTCCGCCGCGCTCGTGGAGGTCGAGCCCGGTGGCCTGCGCGAGCTGCACTGGCACCCGACCGACGACGAGTGGCAGTACTACATCTCCGGTTCCGGCCGGATGGGGGTATTCGCCAGCTCGGAGCTGGCCCGCACATTCGACTTCCGGGCTGGCGACGTCGGCTATGTGCCATTCGCCTACGGACACTACGTCGAGAACCTGGGCAAGGAGCCACTGATCTTCCTGGAGATGTTCCGCAATCCTCGATTTGAGGACATCTCGGCCACCCAGTGGATGGCCAACCTGCCACCCCAGGTCAGCGCGGACACCATCAACATGCCTCGCTCCATGATCGAGGCACTGCCGAAGGACAAGCGCCCTGTCGTCGCCTGAGCCAATGCCCGAAGGAGGCGACGTCGCGCCCGGCCCAGCCGGCATTCGTGCCCTGGGCCGGGCCGAGGCCCTTCGGCCTCCGGGCTGATCCCGTCCCGGCGGATGTGGGCTTGATCGATAGACGGAGAGGTCTCCGGCAGCAGGGAGCACTCGCGGCCACAGCGTTGCCGCAGGTACTCGTGTCCGATGTGCTCGCGACCTGTCCCGGCTGTGAAGCAACCTGTGATTCGGACGCTGGGCCCTGCTCGATGCAGCGACCGTGTGGCCGATCCGGCGGCCCACGACCGCCAGGGTGACGGTGACGTGGGTGTTTGCGATCGTGGCCCTGCTCGGTTGCGCCCTCGCTCTCACGCTTCTGCTCTGATATCAAGCGACACAGGAGTTTCATGGTCACCAACGACGCCGGACGCGGCGCTGGTCCCCCTACCTCGTTGACCAGAACGCGGATCAATCTCGGCATCCTCATCGTGCTGGCCGTTCTCAGCGTATTGTCGGACGCCGCTGCATGGATCACCTTGACCATCATCATGACCTGCCTCGCGATCCCCGCCGCCGTCGCCGTGCAGGACGGCACGGACGCGGCCCGGGCCCTGTTCCTCCTCTCGCCACGCCGCCCTCCGAACCGTGACGATCCACAAGGATGACTCTGGTGCCGGCCCGGCTGGGCACTTCCGGTCCGGGCGCGACATATACCAGCGCCGGGCTGCTCATCCTCCGCATCGTCGTCGGAGGGCTGATCGCCGCCCACGGCCTGCAGAAGATGACCCGCTGGCTAGGTGGAGTCGGTCTTGGCGGCGGGGCTAAGGAACTCGGGCGCGACGGCTTCCGCGGCGGCCGGCTCACCGCAGTAGCGGCCGGGTGCAGTCAGACAGGTGGGGGCTTGCTGCTCGCGGCCGGACTCATGACACCGCTCGCGGTGGCGGACGTCGCCGGCGCCATGACTGTGGCGGCCACGGTGAAGCTTCCGCACGGGCTGTGGATCCAGGAGGACGGATACGAATACCCGCTCGTCATGATCCTTTCCGCCGCCGTCATCGGGCTGACCGGGCCGGGCGCCTGGTCACTCGACCGGCTGGTTGGCATCAAGTGGCCCGCGCCCACCGGGGATCTCGGTGCGGTTCGGCCACGCGCGACCGCAAAGATGCCGCCCAGCAGCACCTCGTCCGCTACCGACCGCTCTCGCCCGAGTTCGCCCACAGGACTCCCCTCCTTGCCCGACCACTGCGTCGTGAATCTGTGGGGATCCGTGTCGATAACAGTTCCGGCATACGTGGTCCGGGGCGGGGCGGACCGGAGTGGGCATCCTGCGAAACAGGTACAGGCCCGCGAGCTCATATCGGCCATCTCCATCAGGCGTGTACCGGGGTTGGTTGACTCCCTTTTGTGGACTTCCGTGGTGGTTGTTGGCATCGCGGAGGGCAGGCTTCGGGATGACCGTTGGTGTTGGCTCGTCCGAGGAGACGCACATCCGCGGACGCACGCGAGTACTCCTACCAGCGACTCAACCAGATGTTACATCCTTGACACGTCTCGAGAAGTCGACGCCTTGCCACTGGAGAACCGCAATTATGAGTGACCTCTCCGCCAACAAGCAGGTCAGGATCGCACGCCGCGACGCTCTCGACGGCGATACGCCACAGACGCCCGGGCTCATCCGCGAGGTTGCCTTCGACTCCCGCAATCCGGACGCGGCCCATCTGTCGGCATTCCGGAGCACCGTCAAGCCTGGCGCGGCTACCAGTGCGCACCATCACGGGGACCAGGAGACCGTCCTCTACATCATCAGCGGTACGTCCCGGTTCCGGTGGGGAGACCGGCTGGAGCATGTAGCCGAAGCCGGCCCAGGAGATTTCGTGTTCGTCCCCTCCCACCTCGTTCACCAGGAGATCAACGCCTCCGCCGAGTTCGAGACAGTCTGGGCTGTAGTGCGCTCCGGCGTGGACCCGGTGGTGGTCAACCTCCCGGAGCTCGACGCCTATATCGAGCATGCGGCGATCGAGTACACCGCCCCGGAATAATCTCCTGGGTGGTGTAGCTGCGGCTCAGCGCATCCGCAGGACGCAGGCCGATCAAACCCCGTTGCGTGGCAGCGTCCCACTCATCAGGGACGGCCGCAGCTTCTCCGCCACGGCCCGATCCTCACCCCGGCGCTGGGCGGTGTAGCGCAGATATTCTTCAGCGCCCTGAATCAACCAGACCGGGGATTCGTGACAACCCGCGCGACGTGCGTTCCGGCAGCAAGTGATACGAAATTCAGCGCCATACGGAGTCACTCTCTGGGTCTCGCCCAAGCGCTCACCGAGATCGTCATCTGGCTTGACCTCAGCGACGACATCACGCCCGAGGCGACGATCAAGGTGCTGGAGCCTGTGGTTACCCTCCTGCGGGACCTCCCCGAGCAGGACCGGCAAGCCCTCGCCGACCTGATCAACGAGTTCGCGCAGGAGGAAACCGACCCTGACCGGCATCTGACCGCCTGGGAAGCGACCGAAACTTTGGATCTCCTGACCTGAGGGCGTCACTGCACACCAAGGCTCCGCCCGGCACGTCCGGCGGGGTCTTTGCCTGCGGCTTATTGACCACTTGACGACCTTAATGAGTTGCCGCCGCTTCACGCGGCGCCAGCCACTTGAGAGTCGGCGTGGAGACCGGCGGTCGCAGCGCTGAGGCAGCGGGACCGGATGTGGGCGAGGCGGGGAGCTGGCGGCGTCGGGCTGTTCTCCGTGCTCATCGGGACATTTCAGACCGCCGTACTTGCTTGATGCTCTGCTGGCAATGGTTGGGACCACTCTGCACAGCATCGATAGGCGCCGGCCACCCGGTCCCTCACCCGAGCTCCAGTCGTAGTGGGGGGTGGCGCGTGGGTCCTGGGAGACTCAGGCCAGAGGAAAAGCGGCGACGAAGCGGGCCCCCTGGTCGGAGTCGGTGATGATCAGGCTGCCCTGGTGACGTTCGGCGATCTGGCGGGCGATGGCCAGGCCGAGGCCGGTGCCGCCGGCGTCTTTGGCGCGGGCGTCGGCCAGTCGTGTGAACCGCTGGAAGATCTCCTCTCGCTTGGCCACGGGCACGCCGGGGCCGTCGTCGCAGACCTCCAGCACGGCCTGCTGCTGCCGACGGGCGAGCCGGACCGTCACCAACGAGGTGGCGTGCCGTTCGGCGTTGTCGAGCAGGTTGGCGAGCAGGCGCGCGCATGCCAGGCCCTCACCGACGATCACGATGCCGGGCTCGATCTCCGAAATGATCGGCGGGCAGGAGGTCCGGCGAGCCACCTCCGTGCTCACCACGTCACTCAGATCCACCAGGGCGGAGGGCGTGGGGCAGCGTGCGTCGAGCCGGCTGAGGGTCAGCAAATCGGTGACGAGTGCCTCCAGCCGATCCAGGCCGGCCAGGACGGCGTCACACGTGTGGGACCAGTCGGCCTCGGCATGCATCTTCGCCTCCTCCATCTGCAGGCGCATCGCGGCAATGGGATGCCGCAGATCGTGGGAGGCGTCGGAGGTGAACTGCCGCTCGCGCTCCAGGGCCACCTGCAGGCGCTCGAGGGTCTCGTTCACCGTCACGGTCAGCCGTTGGATCTCGTCATGGGCCGGGGGCAACGCCACGCGTCGTCCGGGATCGGTCGCAGTGATCTCGGCCAGGGTGGAACGGATGACCTCGACCGGCCGCAGGGCACGGCCGACCACCCGGAACGTGCCGAACCCCACGACCGCGACGATCAAGCCTGCCGTGGCTGAAACCAGCAGCAGGGTCGAAGGGCTCACATACCAAGCAGGCACGGGGGACGCGCCATAGACCAGCAGATCGCCGCCGACAGCGGCGGGCATCCACACCGCGGAGACGATCATGCACGAACCCGCGAAACCCGGTACGTCGCACCGCACCCGATCGACGCCGCCGGCGCGAGGCGCCGGGGTGAAGGAGGCCAGCCGCGCTCGCCCCTGCACCTGCCGGCTCGCCGCTACCACCTCTCCCGTCGAACGGATCACTTGCAGGGCCGCCAGCCCTTCGTCCTCGATCACGGCGGGCACCAGCCGGTGCGAGTAGCGGAACAGCGTGCGCATGATGCCGTCGTAGACGCGGTCGTCACGTTGCTTGATCTCCTGGTGGCGAAGGTGACTCAGGCTGAACACCGCCAGTCCCGCGCACAACAGCGCCATGACCGCCGCCGACAACACTGTCAGCCGGGTCCGGATGGACCAATTGCGCCACACCTTCATCGCCGCCTCCCGTCATCGCCAGGCTAGACACGCGACCTCCTCGCGCCGGGCAGTCGAGGGCAAGCACCAGGGCACGATTCAGCCTCAGGCGTCGGCCTGAACCTTTCCCTTTGGGCAAAGCAGTGTCCAGGCGGCGGTGTGACGGCTCGTTGACTACATTGTGGCTGGTGGGACTAGCGCGCGCAGGGCAGCGAGGATCGAGGCGCCTGACGGCCGGTGCGCCCGGCCGTCAGGCGTCAGGACAGCAGTCCCGTGGCCCACATCAGGGCCATCCCGGCCAGCACGCCGCAGATGCTCAGCGGGTGCAGCGCCCGGCCGACCTGGTCGCGTATCGCCGGAACGAGCTGCAGGATCACCTGCGCTATCGCCCCGACGCCGAACCCGAGCAGCAGCGCTCCGATCGCGGGCTGGACCGCGGCGGCGCCGAGCCAGGCGCCCAGGATCGCAGGTGCGCCCGCCACCAGGCCGAGGACGAGGAGTGTGCCGGGCGCGACGCGATGGTCGGCGGCTGGGGCCACGATCGCTAGGCCCTCGGTGGTGTTGTGCACGGCGAAGCCGATGACGAGGGTGGCGCCGAGGGCCAGCGCGCCCACCGCGTAAGCCGAGCCGATGGCCAGCCCCTCGCCGAGGTTGTGCAGGCCGATGCCGACCGCGACGAGCAGCGCCAGGCGGTGGCCGCCGGGCCGGGCGGCCAGCCAGGTGCCCACACCGGCCAGCAGCAGGTACGCCGCGACGGCCCCGAACAACACCAGCCCGGCGCCGCCGAGCGCCCCCGCGGCCTCGTTCGCGATCTCCAGACCCTCGACGCCCGCGTCAATCGCCAGCCAGGTCAGCAGGCCGATGGTCAGCGCCATCAGCAACTGGATCCAGCGCGGCGGGATTCTGCGCAGCCACGGCAGCCAGAGCATTCCGATGGCGATGGGGATGATGCCGACGTACATGCCGAGCAGCGCCATCAGCCCCAGGAACCCGGCCGGGTCCGGCGTCGTGACGGCGACGGGGATCTCGTGGCTGATCAGGCCACCGCTGGAGGTGAGCAGGCCGATCTCGTAGGCCTCTCCCTCGACCCAGGGGTAGGTGACCCTCACGGTGGTGGCGCGCAGGCGACCGATCTCCGTCTCCTCCGCGCGGAAGTCGGAGAAGGCGTCGTTGACCACGACCTGGGCAATGGCGACCGGGTCGGGACCTAGGTTGCGGATGATCAGCTCGATCGATCCCGGACCGAGCACCGTGCGTTCCACGGCCAACTCCTCGGCGGGAGGACCGGCCCGCCCAGTGAGACCGGGCACGTCGAGGACGGAGAAGGTGGCCACGGCGAGCGCGACGACGCACAGCGGGAGCAGGCCGAACACCCAGGTGCCGAGCCGTCCGCCCGCCCGGCCGCGAGCCTGGCCGGGAGCAGAGTCTCCGCGCGCCATCTCAGAGCCCTCCTTCGTACGAGCCGCCCTGAGTAGCGGCCCCGGAGCCGACGTCGAAGAACCCCATCCAGCCGAGCTCGGCGAACTCCGACTGATGGGCGTGGAACATGTAGCGGCCACGGCTGCCGAACCGGAGTTCGAGAATGCCACGCTGGCCCTGGCAGAGCATCACCGTGTCGGTGTGCTCGGAAGGCCGCAACGACGTGCCGGTGGGATACCAGTCGAAGAAATTGCCATGTACGTGGAATGAGTTGATCAGATCGTATTCGAGGATGTTGACGAGATAGACTCTGATCAGCTCACCCAGTTTTACCCGCACCGGCTCCGCCATATAGGCGAACGGAATGCTGTTGACGGCGTAAAGCTCGTTGGCGCGGTCGAAATTGGTGTCGAATCCGTTCATGACCATCACGAGTTCGTCCGCTGCGGGGCGGCCGGCCTTCGGATCGATGAGCAGGGCGCCGTACAGCCCTTTGGCTATGTGCGCGGCCAGCGGCGAGACGTGGCAATGGTACGGGTGGAGGCCAAAAGGAAGGGCGTCGAACTCGTAAACCGTTCGCCCGCCCGGCTGGATCAGTCCCGGGCCCAGTCCCGGGACGCCGTCGACCTCCGGGGCGTGCACTCCGTGGAAATGGATGGTGTGCGGGTGAGAGGAGTCATTGACCAGGGTGATCCGTAAGCGGTCGCCCTCGGTGGCGCGCAATGTCGGGCCGGGCACTCTGCCGTTGTAGGTCCAGGCCGGGAACGTCACCCCCGGCGCCACCTCGATGTTCTTCTCTCCGGCCGCCAGGGTCCATTCCCGTAGGGTCCGCCCGCCGGGCAGACGCGAGGTCTTTCCACGGTCGAAATCCCGCAGCAGGGTGGTCGGGTGGAAACCGTTCGCCGCGTTGTCGACGTTCGTCCCGGATCGGAAACCGGCGTGCGCCGATCCTGCCGTGTGTGCCGGCCCGTGATGATAATGATCCGGGCCGGCCGCCTGGGCCGCTGATTTTCCGGCCAGATGTGCGGCGACTACGGTGCCGGCCATGGGAGCCAGCGCGGCGATCGCCAGACGTCGTGAGATATCCGCCACGATCAATACAATAAGTTGTCAATTCCTGTACGGCAATATGTCAAATCGACGAATCACAAATGCGGTCCATTCCCGAACAAATCCGCCTTTATCGTCATTTCCGCAATATGGATCCATCCGCGCCCCAGCAGGTCCCGCCCCCAGCCGCGAGCACCGAAGACCTGGGTGCCCAGCGTGCGGTCGGCCTCCAGCACCAGCAGCGCCGCGGCCAGCACGGGGAAAGGCCATCAGAACGAGCAGGCTGGTCAGTAGCACGTTCCAGACGAAGATCGACAGCCGGGACATCGTCATGCCGGACGCGCGCATGCAGATGATGGTGGTGATGAAGTTGACCGAGGCCAAAATGGCGCCCAGGCCGATGAGTGACAGGCCATGATCCACAGGTCGCTGCCGATGTTGGGGCTGTAAGTCCGGTCGGACAGCGGGCTGTAGGCGAACCAGCCGAAGAGCGCGGCGCCGTACGCGGCGAAAGAAGCCGCTCACCACGATGAGCCCGCCGAACAGGAACAACCAGTAGGTGTCCAGCGAGACGATTTGCGTCCCGGGCGAGAGCAGTTCGGCCCTGATCACCATCGCCATGATCCCGGCCAGCAGGAAGAAGAGAAAACTGGTGCCGAGGTAGAGCTTACCGATCACTTTGTGGTCCGTGGTGGACATCCACGAGGCGATCAGCTTTCCAGTGTTGGTCCGGCGGCGTGGGATAGACGGCGCGGGCTCCGCTTTCGGCTCTGCGACAGCCGGAGCCTGCAGGTCGGCATCCTGCGGGTGTGAAAGCGCTCGCCGCGACGACCTGGCCTGTCTGGCTCATGAAACAGCGACATGAGACGAGTGAGCGAGGACCCGGGTCTTTATCCGATCATCGGTGACTCATCACTTCACCGTCGCCCGCAGGCGAGGGTGAAGTCGGCATTCTGGACGGGACTGCGCGGGGGGTTGAGCTGGCGGGAGCAATGAGGTCGGTCTGGCGGTCCTTGATAGGGCCGCCGCTGCGCGCACAGGAGGTCTCCAAAGAGCAGATCACGCCCGTGGAGGGGCTGTCCGCGTTGTCGCTGGACGCTCTGACATCGGTGGCGTACGGGCCGGAGGCGATCCTGGCGGTGCTGGCCGTGGCCGGGGCCGGTGCGCTGAGTCTTGTGCTGCCGATCACCGTCGTGATCGTGCTCCTGCTGGCCACCTTGGTGTTCTCTTATCGGCAGGTCATCGACGCCTATCCGGGAGGCGGGGGCTCGTATGCGGTCTGCCGGGCCAACTTCCGCGGACGCGTCAAGCTGCTCGCCGCAGCGGCCCTGATCGTCGACTACACCTTGACCGTTGCCGTCTCCATCGCCGCCGGGGTGGGCATGCTGGCCTCGGCCTTTCCCGGCCTGATCGCTCTTACCGTGCCGATCTGCCTGTGCATCCTGGCCGTCATCACCGTTCTCAACCTGCGCGGCCTGGGTGACACGGCCAGAGCGTTCCTGCTGCCCACGGTGGTGTTCATCGGTGGGTTGCTGGCGGTCATAGCCGTCGGGCTGCTACATCCCCTTGCGGCGGGTTCTGTCCGCCCCTACCGTCCGGCCCTGCCCGGGCTGGAGACGGTGGGCCTGCTCCTGCTCTTGAAGGCGTTCTCGGCCGGATGTAGTGCGCTGACCGGAGTAGAGGCGATCGCCAATGGTGTGCCGCTGTTCCGGCCGCCGCGGGCCCTCCGCGCCAAGCGTACCGAGTTGCTGCTCGGCAACATCCTTGCGGTGATGCTGCTGGGACTGGCCGTGCTGGCGGACCGTTGGCGGATCGGCCCGCAATCCGAGGAGACCGTACTCAGCCAGGTCATGGCCGCTGCCGTCGGCAGGAACTGGGCCTACTACCTGCTCTCGCTGACCATCACGCTGGTGCTCGCCCTGGCCGCGAATACGGCGTTCGGCGGGCTGCCGGTGCTGGCCGGTCTCCTCGCCAAGGACAACTACCTGCCGCACCTGTTTGCTCTGCGTGACGACCGGCAGGTGTTCGCCTACGGCGTCTGCACGCTGACCGTCCTATCAGGAGTACTGCTCGTCGCGGTGAACGGGCAGACCCTGGCGCTGATCCCGTTGTACGCCATAGGGGTGTTCACCAGCTTCACGCTGGCGCAGACGGGGCTCGTCCGGCACTGGAGACGGATCCGGCCACGGCATTGGCGGCATCGGGCTGTCATCAACGGCATCGGTGCGTGTGTGACGGCGACCGCCAGCGGGATATTCCTCGTTTCGAAGTTCACTGAGGGGGCGTGGGTTGTGACTCTGGCCATCCCGCTGTTGATTGTCCTGTTCGCCCGAATCCACTCCTATTACCAGCGGACTGCACACGCGCTCGGTCTGGACATGCCGCCCGGCCGGCCTTGCCGCAGAGACACCCTGGTGGTGGTGCCGGTGACCGATGTCTCCCGGTTGACTCAGCACGCCATCGGGATGGCGCTATCGATCAGCGACCGAGTCGTGGCCGTCACCGTGGTGACAAGTGGCGCCGAAACCAGCCCCGGGCGTGCTGAGGAGCTACGGGAGCAGTGGGCCCGATGGGACCCCGGTGTGCCGCTGCACGTGCTGGAGACCGACTACGCCTCGGTGGCGCGCCCCGTAGTGACCTATATCGACGAATTCGCGCGGCGCCACGACGAGCAGCTCGTCGTCCTGATCCCCATAGTGCTGCCTGACCGTCTGCGATACAGCCTCCTGCACAACCACCTGGACCTCGTCCTCGCCGAGGAGCTACGGGGCCGCCCGGATGTCATCGTGGCGCGCGTCCCCATGCACCTACCGTGACGAGGGACGGCCCGTGAACAAGCGCGGGCCGGCTACCAGAGCCGGCCGAGTTCGGAGAGCTCGGATTCGCTGCGCTGGATGGCGGCCTGGTCTCGCCTGATGTGCCGGCCCGTTGGATGCGAGGGAAGGTCGTACCGCCGGCACGTCGGTGGGCCCGGGTCCTCTGTCTCCAGCGCCGGAGAGCTTGGGAAGGCTTTGCCCCGTGCGGGGAGACTGCGCAGTGTCGCTCCGCTAGCGTTGGAATTTGTTTCACGCGCCGTACCGGCGCTTCGAGGGGCCGCATCGACGCCCAGTCATCCCGTATCTGCCATGGTTCTCATCGCGTCACAGCCTCTGGATCAACGCCACGACCGCCGAATCGGTCGCAGGCCGTCCCATCCTCCGGTGCGGGTAGGTCCAGTGACGCGCGACCAGACGCCGGTGCCAGCGCAGCAGCGTCCCCGGTGTCACCAGTCGGTGAGCACGCGGCACCGCCGGCAGTCCCCTGGTCAGCGCGGACAGCACCGCTCGATCCACCCATGACAGCCTCGGACGGGACACCTGACGGCGCAGCACCGCGACCTCGTGCCGCAGTACGAGGATCTCCATGTTCCTGGAGGCTTCGCTACGAGCCAGCAGCGTCAGCCAGCCCACGATGCGGCAGAAGAACATGTAGAAGAGACGGAGCGTCACGAGCCTCGAGCATGCCCGACCCGGGCCACTGCTTAGGCCAGGAAGCCGAGACGAACCCGCAGCTCACGACCGTGAACGGAGTATTGACACCCCTCAGGCCGAGTTCTTGGCACTCACAGGATCCCGGGCGGGCGGGTAGTTGCGCCCGAGCATCGAAAAGCGAGATCATCACGCATGCTCGACCCCTTGCCCGAGGACGATGGGACTTCACCGACGGTTTCTACGCCCCATTTCGTGGGTCGTGATCGGGAGATGGCGGCGCTTCGGGTCGCCTTGGCCCGGCCACCGGCGATCGTCCTGGTAGAGGGCGAGGCGGGGATCGGGAAGAGCCGGCTATTGCGAGAGTGGTTGGCCGCGCCGGACCAGCGCACTGCCTTGGTCTCGGTGTGCCCACCGCTTCGCGAGTCGCTGACGTTGGGGCCGATCGTCGACGCGTTCCGTGGGATCGACCGCCCGGTGTCGCGATTGCGGCTCACCGAGCTTGCGGGTGCGTTACGGCCCCTGTTCCCTGAATGGTCCTCGGACCTGCCGCCCGCATTGCAGCCTTTGAACGATGCGAAGGCGGCACGGCATCGCCTGTTCCGCGCCCTGGACGAGCTGCTGCGGGCTCTGCGTGTCGACGTTCTCGTGCTCGAGGACGCTCACTGGGCCGACGAGGTGACCTTGGAGTTCCTGCTGTTCGTCGCCTCCCGACAGCAATCGGACGGGCCAAGCCTCGTGATCTCCTATCGGCCGGAGGAGGTGGACGCCGGATCGCTGTTGCTGCGGCTGACGTCCCGGTTGCTTGCCGGCGTGACCCAGCTGAGGATCGCGCTGGCGCCGATGCGACTCAACGACACGGCAGCGCTGGTGTCCTCGATGCTGGACGGCAACCCGATATCGCAGGAGTTCACGACGTTCATGCACGAGCGGACCGGTGGGGTTCCTCTGGTGCTGGAGGAGTCGGTTCGCCTCATGTGCGACCGTGCCGACCTCGTCTTCCGCGACGGACAGTGGGTCCGGCTGAAGCTGCGCAAGCTACAGGTGCCGCCAACGGTGCGCGACTCCACCCGGGAGCGGGTGGGCCGTCTGTCGCCGACGGCGCAGCAGGTGTTGCGAGCCGCGGCCACGTTGGCTGAGCGGTCATCGGTGGCCACGATCGCGATGACCGCCGGTCTGTCACCAGCTGCGTGCCGAGGCGCCATCGCGGAGGCGGCCGACGTCGGCGTCCTGGACGGAGACGACCGCGACCAGTGGCGATTCCGGCATGTGCTGGCCGCCACGGCTGTCTACGAAGCGATCCCGTTGACCGACCGCAGACACTTCCACCTGCTGGCCGGCCGGGCCTTGGAGGACATCCATCCGCCGCCTGTCGCACGCCTTGCCCACCACTTCCGTGAGGCGGGCGAGACACGGTCCTGGGCGCGGTACGCCGAGCAGGGTGCTGAGCTGGCCATGGCCTCGGGTGACCACACCAAGGCGGTCGACTTGCTGGTCGATCTGGTTTCGTGGTCCGAGCTGCCGCCGGCGGATCGGGCACGAGTCGCGCGCATCGCCGGAGTAGCCGCACTGGGCCGTCGTGAACCGGTCGACGAGGTCTACCACCGCGTGATCCGTACCTTGCGCTCGGTGCTGGAGACCCCCGGTCTCTCCGCCCGCCAGCAGGCCGAGATCCGTAACCCCTTAGGTCGGCTCCTGATCATCGGAGGTGAGGCGCAGGCCGCACTCAGCGAGCTCGAGCAAGCGGTGACCAACCTCGACCATGACCCGGTCGAGGCAGCCCGGACAATGACCTATTTAGGATGGGCCTACGCGGGACCGTGGCCGGCGTCGACCCATCGGCGTTGGCTGGATCGCGCCGCTGAGCTCACCGCCGAAGTCGATTCTCCCGCAGAGCGGCTGAACCTGGCCGGCAACCGAGCCGCTGCGTTGCTCATGCTCGGCGAAGAGGAGGCCTGGGACGTCGTCGCTGACCTGCCCATCGACGGCGCGGCCTCGGCGGAGCGTCTCGACGTGGCCCGCATCCACACAAATGTCGGGACCGGCGCACTGATCTGGGGTCGGTACGCCGACGCGGAAAAACACCTCGCCGTGGCCATGCGCCTTGCCGAGGCCGAGCAGGCGTCCCGGCTGCAACACAACGTCCGACTCGAACAGACCAACCTGGCGTGGTTCACCGGCCGGTGGGAGGGTCTCGCGGAGAGAAGCGCGGCGCTCGCCGATGCTGACCGAGACCGGCCGGCGCACTACCTCGGCAGCATTCGCCTCGCGGCCCGGCTGGCGGCCGCGGCCGGACGGCGGCGCGCCGCGGGGGAGCAGTTCCGGCTGGTCCTTGAGGAGTCTGCCCGTCTCGGCGCAGCCGACGACACGATGGAAGCCGCCGCTGCGCTGGCCAGACTATGGCTGACGGACGGAAACAGCGGGCGGGCGCTGCAGATCACGAACGAGCCGATGGACACAGTCCAGAGAAAAGGCATCTGGGTCTGGGCGACGGACCTCGTCCCCGCCCGGATCGAGGCACACCTCGTCGCGGGCGACCTGAAGGCCGCGACACGCCTGGGCGACCAGTTCGCCAGAGGACTGCGTGGCCGTACGGCGCCTGCGCCTCGCGCCGCCCTCACCGTATGCCGTGCTCTGCTGGCCGCCGCAGCCGGAGACCACGCCCGCGCGGCGAGGGCGTACGACCGGGCGGCGCGCGCCTGGAACGCGTTGCCGCGCCCCTACGACGCCATGCTGGCCCGCGAGCGTCAAGCCGAGGCGCTCATGGCGCAAGGCCAGATCGAACAGGGCCGAGAGCTGCTGGCCGCACAGTACGAGCAACTGTTCAGGCTCGGAGCCCGCGGCGATGCGGACCGTGTCGCACAGCGGCTTCGCGAACACGGCGCCGAGGTTCCGCGATTGTGGCGCGGCGGTCGACGGGGGTACGGCGACCGGCTCTCACCTCGTGAGCTCGACGTGGTCCGACTGGTCGTCGCCGGCAAGACGAACCGGGAGATCAGCCGGATTCTGGCCAAGTCACCGGCCACGGTGGATCAACAGCTGCGTGCGGCGATGCGCAAGTTGAAGGTGAGTTCCCGAACCGCGCTCGCGGTCAAGGCAGTAGAGGCCGGAGTGTTCGCAGAAGAGGGTTCTCTCGGCGACCCGTCGTGAAAATTGACGTATCTGCCGGATAGCGAAGGTCGCTCGTCACGCCGAGCATGACTCCATGATCCATGGCCCTAGGGCAGTGCATGCCTGAGCGACCTATCGCGCGTGACGACTCCCTCATCGAGCACCAGCAACCACCTGAGCTGTTGCGCGAGCCGCGCGTCAGTACCCCTGACGCCCCTGACGCCCCTGACGTCCCCGACGCCCCTGACGCCCGGGATGACGGCGATGACGGCGATGACGAGAGCCACGACCCCTACCAACCCCTGTAGGCCGGAGGACCCCCCACGTGAGACTGAAAGCCCTCGTCGCTTCGCTGACCGTAGCGGTCAGCCTGAGCATGATCCCGCCACCACCGGCGTCGGCCGCTGAGCCGGATCCCGGTGCGGCCGCCAACAAGATCGCGTCGGACCTGAAGGGCCGCTTCCGCACGGAGCCGGTCGCCGACTTCTGGATCACGTTCGGCACCAAGGCCGACCTCGCGCCGGCGAAGAAGATCGCCGACTGGACCACTCGCGGTCAGTTCGTCTACGACGCACTGAAGGCCTCGGCCAAGGCCTCCGCAGCGTCCGTCTCCGCCGAACTCGACGCGGCGGGCGTGAAGTACACGTCCTACCCGCTCGTCAACGCCGTGCTCGTCAAGGGCGGCACGCAGAAGCTCGCGCTCGACGTCGCCTCGGTCGGGCAGGTCGCCGAGATCCATGCGTCGCCACAGGTCGCGCTGGTCGAGCCCGTGGACGAGAAGACGCCGGCCGACCAGGCCGTCCGCCCCGCCGCCCCCGAGGCCACCGCCGAGGATGGCACCGTCTCGTGGGGTCTGGACGCCATTCACGCCCCCAAGGCCTGGGCCATGGGGGCCACCGGTGCGGGCATCACCGTGTCCAACCTCGACTCGGGCGTTCAATTCGACCACCCCGCCCTGATGCAGCAGTACCGCGGCAGGAAGCCCGACGGCACCGTCGACCACAACTACAACTGGATGGCCACCCGGGGTACGTGCACCGGCGCACCGTGCGACGACAACGGACACGGCACGCACACCATGGGCACCATGGTCGGCGACGACGGCACCAACCACGTCGGCGTCGCCCCGGACGCGCAGTGGATCGCGACAAACGGCTGCTGCGACAGCACCGGCGTCGAGTCGTTGCTCCAGTCCGGCTGGTGGTTGCTCGCCCCGACCGACGTCCACGGGAACAACCCCGACCCGTCCAAGCGCCCCCACGTCATCAACAACTCGTGGGGCCAGAACGCCGAGCACAACTTCGACGACTTCTTCCAGGCCATCGACGAGGCATGGAGCGCCGCGGGCATTTTCAGCGTCTGGTCATCGGGCAACACCACGCCGTACGCGGGCTGCGACACCGTCTCCTCGCCCGGCTCCGCCAAGAGTGCCTACTCGGTCGGCGCCTACGCGTCGGACGGCACGCTCGCGTCATTCTCCCGCAAGGGCGAGGGTGAAGATGGCGGGATCAAGCCCGAGATCTCCGCTCCGGGCGTCGCCGTCCGTTCGTCTTACCCGAACGGCAGTTACACCGAGATGTCCGGCACATCGATGGCGGCTCCCCACGTCGCCGGCGCCGTCGCCGGCCTGTGGAGCTACGACCCGACCCTCATCGGGCAGGTCGAGGAGACCCGCCGCCTGCTGGCCGAGTCGGCCGTCGACGTCGACGACACCGAGTGCGGCGGCACCGCCGACTTCAACAACAAGTACGGCGAAGGCCGGCTCGACCTCGTCCGCCTGCTCGAGCTCGCACCCCGGCAGGGCGGTACCCTCACCGGTGTCGTGACCGCCGACGGCGCCCCGGTACCCGCCGTCGACGTGACGATCAGCGGACCGTTCAGCCGGTCCGTCGGGACCGACAAGGACGGCCGGTTCACGATAAATCTCCCGGTCGGCGACTACCAGATCAGCACCAAGATCTTCGGGTACCTGACCGCGACCGCGAGCGCCACGGTCACCCTCGGCCAGAACACCTCGGTTGAGGTTCCCCTCACCGCCGCCGCGCGCCACGACATCAGCGGCAGGGTCATCGACGACAAGAAGCAGCCCGTCCCGAACGCCGACGTCTCCGTCAAGGACACGCCGCTGGACGCCGTACGCACGGACGCCAACGGCGCGTTCACGATCGCCGGTGTGCCGGAGGGCCAGTACGGGCTCGCCGTCACGCCCAACGCCTGCTTCTCGCCGACGCTCGTCCCGCTGACCGTCGGTGCCGAGAACAAGTCGCTGGAGATCCCGATCGGGCTCGTCGTCGACAAGGGCGGCTACAGCTGCTCCCTCTCTGAGGGGGAGTACCTGCGCGGCACCGACCCGGTCGCGTTCAAGAGCGGCGTGTGGGCGACGGTGAACCTGCCGTTCCCGATCGCGCTCTACAACGGCAGCCACGACACCCTCGGAATCAGCCTGCGCGGCGTGATCTCCCCGAACACCTCCACCGGACCCGGCACCGGCGGTGCGGGCATCTTCCCGTTCTACGTCCCGTCCCCCGTCCAGTTCGCCCCCGGCGGGGGAGTCTTCACGACGGCCACCAAGGTCGACGGCGAGGACGCGTTCGTCATCGAGTTCCGCGACGCCAAGATCTGGGCCTACCCGATCCGGTCTGAGTACACGGAGCCGGTCAGCTTCTCGGCCACGCTCACCCGCTCGGGCAAGGTGATCTTCGGGTACGGCGACGGCATCGGCACCGACGACCCGGTGACCGGCGGCGCCCGCACCATCACCGGCATCCAGGGCTGGGCCGGTGTGGACGGCATCCGGTTCTCCGAAAACGTCCCGGTGCTCCACGACGGGATGATCGTCACCTACGACCTTCCGGACTGGGGCTACCTCGACGCGACCGTCGTCGACAAGAACGACGGGCTGCCGGTGTCCGGGGCCAAGGTCTCGCTCACCGACAAGAACGGCCTCGTCGAGAGCGTCACGACCAACGGGACGGGGGTCGTGCATCGCCAGCTGCCGGTCGCCGGCTACACGATGACCGTCGAGGCGCCGAACTACGTGACGGGGTCGTACGACTTCACCCTCGACAAGCTCTACGCGAAGGCGACGATCGACGCGCGCCTCACCACGGGCGTCGCCGGCCTGAAGGCGAGCGGCCTCGACGCCGTGATGGGAACCGACCAGAATGGTGTGGGCTCGCTGACGCTGACCAACAACGGTTCCGCCCCGCTCACGTACGACCTGGGCGAGGCCGCGCGCCACCACGAGTTCGACGCTGCCGGCGCCACCACGCGCACCGGGAAGGGTGCGGACAGCACGATCGACCTCACCGCGTGGAAGGCCGGTGCGAGCGGCATGAAGCCGTCGAACGTCGACGGCAAGGCTGCGACGGCGAGCGCCGCGGAAGCACAGGCGGCCGGCAAGGTCGGCACGACCTCCGGCGGCGACGTCATCACCCGCATCGAGATCCCGGGCACGATCGCGGAGAAGGAGCCCTCCGGCATCGGGTACGACGGCGACGTCTGGGTCCACGACTACACCGCGCGGACCAACACCGCCTACACCGTGACGGGCAAGCCGACCGGCAAGGTCTTCGACGCCTCGTGGAACCCCAAGTACCGGGCGTTCGACATGGCGCTCGACACCAAGACCGGTGACATGTGCCAGATGGAGGACAGCCCGGCCAGCTACATCCACTGCTTCGACCGGGAGACAGGAAAGGAAACCCGGCAGATCAAGGGTGACTGGTCCACGCTGCAGCTGACCGGACTCGCCTACAACCCTGCCGAGGACGTGTTCTACATCGGCGGCCGGAAGAACGGCCTGATCGGAACCGTCGCCGGGACGTCGCACGACAACGCGGGTGCGCTGCTGTCCTTCTGCGCCCCGCCGCTGCCCGAGGTGATGGGCCTGGCCTACAACCAGGCCTCCGACACCATCTGGTACACCGACCTCACCTCGAACAGGCCCACCCGCCTGCTGCAGGTCGACCCCGACGACTGCTCGCTCGTCAACGCGTGGTGGTTCCCTGGCCAGAAGGTGGGCCAGGGCGGCGGCCTCGAGACCGACTCGACCGGGGCGCTGTGGGCGGCGGACCAGATGGCCGATGACGTCGTGCTGGTCGACGTCGAGGACGACCTGCTCACCGACCTGCCCTGGCTGTCGCTCTCCTCGACCGGCGGCACCCTCGCCCCGGGCCAGTCGACGACGGTCAAGGTCTCGATCTCCTCGAAGGACACCGACCCGGGCACTCTCGGCGCGAACATCGTCGTGCGGTCCGACTCCGGACGGCAGCCCAAGACCTACGTCCCAGTGACGCTCACGACCACGAAGTACCAGGTCGGCGTCAACGCCGGCGGCCCCTCGTTCACCGACGCCTCCGGCTACACCTGGTCCGGCGACCAGGCGGCCCGTAAGGGGGCGTGGGGCTACACCGGGAAGGACAGGACGATCTCCGCGAGGGCCGCGATCAAGGGCACCGAGGACGACGCCCTGTTCCAGTCCCAGCGCACCACGCCGGGCAAGGACCTGGTCTACACCTTCCCCGACGCGCCGAAGGGCACCTACGCCGTCGACCTCGGGTTCGCCGAGATCGAGCAGATGAAGCAGGGCAAGCGGGTGTTCGACGTCCTCGTCGACGACGAGCTGACGCAGTACGCCTACGACCCCGCGAAAGCCGTCGGCCCGAACGCCGCCGACTGGCACACCGCCGTCGTGCAGCACGACGGCGGTCCGCTGACCGTGGAGCTGCGGGGCTCGAAGGGCCTGCGGGCTCCGAGCATCGCGGCGCTGCGCGTGACGCTCGATCCGCGCGGAGACAAGGCGGAGCCGGAGCCCCAGCCCGAGGAGCCGGAGCCGGGCCCCGTGCCGGTGGCCCCCGCCGGTCGCTCGTACTCGATGAAGGCGACCGACGGGCTCTACCGCCAGGGTACGGAGGAGTCCGGGTGGCACGGAGATGACGTCTGCGGCGTGCTGTGGTTCGACTCCAGCTTCCTGTTCCCGTTCTACGACACGGCCTGGGACGGCGTGTGTGTGACGACGAACGGCGCGCTGATCTTCGACCGGGCCAGCACCTTGGGGAACAACACGGCGCTGCCGTCGCCGTACGCGTTCGACGCGATCTTTCCGCTCTGGGACGACCTTGTCGTCGACGACCAGGCGGGCATCTACTTCGGCACCACCGAGGTGGACGGCCTGGCCGCTGAGGTCATCGAGTGGCGCAACGCCGCCTTCGACAGCGACAGGGCGGCCCGGGTGAGCTTTTCGGTCACCCTGATCGCGGACGGCCGCATCCAGATCGGGTACGGCGACGGCATCGGCGGCGACAACCCCGTCACCCGCGGGTCGTCGGCGACGGTCGGCCTGGAGAGCCTGAAGCGCAACCCCGCGAGCCAGTACTCCTTCAACCAGCCCATCCTGACGGCCGGTCTGGGGCTGGAGTACACCCTCCCGGCTGCGGGCACGATCGAGGGCACGGTCACCGACGCGAACGACGGCAAGCCGATCGCGGGCGCGATCGTCACGCTCAGGGGGCCGAGCGGTGACCGGGTCATCACCGCCGACGTGAAGGGCCGGTGGAAGGCCCAGGCACTGGTCGGCGAGAACACCGTGCAGGTCTGGGCGCCGAACTATGTCATGGCCGGCCGCCCCGTGACCATCGCCAAGAAGGATCAGGCCGAGGTGGTTGACGCGGCGTTGACCACGGGCGTCACAACCATCACGGGAGGTGACCTCGACTGGCTCCTCGGCCCGGAGCAGAAGGCGACCGCCAACGTGATCGTGACCAACACCGGCTCCGCCCCGCTCGAGGTGCGGCTCAGCGAGCAGAAACGCACCAGCGAGGGCGGGCACGAGGCCGCCGACCTTCCGTGGCTGACCCTCACGGGCGCGGCCGCGGCCGGCACGGTCAAGCTCGCGGTCGGCGAGTCCACCACGGTCACGGCAACGGCCGACAACGCCGCCGTCGTGCCCGGCGTGCTCGTCGGGGACGTGCTCGTGGCGTCGAACGCCGGCAAGGGCGAAGCCCAGCTCAGGCCGGTCCGCCTGGCGACCTCGGCCTACTGGAAGGGCGTCGACGCGGGCGGGGCCGGGCACGTCGGTGCCGACGGCTTCGTCTGGTCGCCCGACCAGGAACTCGGCTCGCGGCCGTGGGGCTACGTCGGCGGCAGGGCGCGTGCCACCAAGGCCGACATCGGCGGCACGGAGGACGACGACCTGTTCCGCACCCAGCGGACCGGCGAGACGTTCGCCTACGTGTTCAAGAACGCGCCCGCCGGGACGTACCGAATCGGCCTCGACTTTGCGGAGATCGAGAAGGTCAAGATCGGCAAGCGTGCCTTCGATGTCCTGGCCGACGGCAAAGCCGTGCTCCACGACCACGACGTGCAGGCGAGGGTGGGTGCGCTGACCGCGGACGTGAACACGGTCACCGTCGAGCATGCCGGTGGCGATCTGAAGGTCGAGCTTCGCCGCGAGATCGGCGAGCGCGACCCGATCCTCAACGCCCTGAAGGTCCAGCAGGACCCGCGCCTATGAGATAGCCAACCAATCCGCCAGCAGTGGTCAGAGCCTCCTCGGAAAGGATCGCCGTGGAGGCTCTGACCACGCCTACCGAGTTCGCGGCTTCCGACCTGCGCTCGCCGAAAACTCCATCCATGCAGTTCAAGCCGCATGGGAGTACTCGTGGCACTCTGCCAACCCGCTGTGCCAAGGCATGTGACCGACGATGGCACTGCGGGATAATGAGGGAAGCGCTCCTCCGGGCAGGGAGGTTGTGGCCCTGCCCGCGGGGGCATGCGCACCGCGCGTCGGGGTGTTGGAGCACACTTCTAATCCGACGGTCGCAGGTTCGAATCCTGCAGGGCGCGCCACTCCACCAGCGGAAACTCCAACCGGGTCCGCGGTCGGCAGCGGCATGGGGCAGATGTGAGGCAAAGCTGAGTCAGCCGCCGCGGCCGCCCCAGCGCGGATGCGGCTTCCAGCACCAGCCGGGCGGTATCTCTGGCGGCTTGGTGGGCGACCTCGGGGAGTACCGAGACGTAGGTGTCGGCGGTCAGCACGATGCTGGCGTGCCCGAGCATGGCCTGCACCACCTTCAGATCGGTGTGCGCGGCCAGCGCCAGGGTGGCGGCGCCGTGCCGTACAGCCGGATTGATGGCTGTCCGGAGGCGGCCACCAGCCGGCGGAAGCGGCCGGTGAGGTAGTCCGGCCGCAGCGGTGCACCCGTCGCGGTGGTGAACACGTATCCCGAGTGCTGCCTGCGGGTGCCCGCCGTCGTGCTCAGCTCCTCTTGGCGCTCGCGGTGCCGCATCAGCGCCCGTATGGTCTCGGCGTCCAGGGCCATCACCCGGCAACTGGCGGTGCTCTTCGGCGGTCCGGCCACGACCCGGCCGTCGGCGTGCACCCGCTGCTGCGCCACCGTCAGCTCCGCGGCCTGCAGGTCGACGTCCGTCCAGCGCAGCCCGGCCAGCTCACCGCGGCGCAATCCGCGCAGCGCGGCCAGCCACCATGCGGCGTACAGGCGGTCCTGCGCGAGGCCGGTCAGGAAGGTCGCGAGCTGTTGTTCGGTCCAGACCGCCACTGCTGGACGTTCTCCCGCTTGTTGCCAGCGGGCCGTCCGCCCGGCGGTCCAGACGACCGGATGCGGTCGCCGGGGATGGGGCAGTTCGGCGCCGTTGGCCGGATTGACCGGGATCAGCCGGGCGCGGACCGCGGCGTTCAGCGCGGTCCGTAAGGTGGCGTGGATCCGCACCACGGTCGCGGGCGACAACCGGCGGCCTGTCGGCGAGGGACGGGCCGCGAGGGCCGCGAGGAGTCCGTTGACGTCGCGCGAGGTGAGCTGGTGGCGCAGGGGATCCGTCCCAACTGCGGGATGAGGTAGAGGCGGATGTGTGTGGCGTAGCCCTGCCGGGTCGACGGCCGCAGAGTGTCCTTGGGGGCCAGCCAGCGTGCCAGCCACTCACCGACGGTGCATCCGGCTCCTGTACCGTCGCGGTCGGCAGCGGCCAGAGCGCGGCCTGCCGTCTGCGCTTCCTCGGGTCGGCGTATCCGCCCTGGCGGACGCGCTGCCGCTGCCCATCCAGGCCGCGTACCTGCACAGCGAAATACCAGCTTCCATGATCGTCGTCCGCCAGCAGACGCGGACACGTCACACCTCGCTGACGTCCCGTTTCCGCATCCACACAGCCGCATCGCCTGCTGACCTGCACACGAGTCTTTGCCCTTTGCCCCACCTCCGCCCCCACGGTGTGCGACGACAGACGCGCTGGCTAGGGCTCGCACTCGATTGGGAGATGGCCTTCGGTCAAGTGACCCGGACTGCGGGGGAAGCTCAGAAGCGGGACTGCGAAGCTATGGTGGCTCTGATGATCAAGGCAGAGACGCTTGATGTCCGAGACCACTGTGGAGTCGCTGGTCATGAACGAACTACCTGTCGAGCCGGACCGACGCACGCACCGGCCGCCAGCTTGGCCAATCCCTCACCGGCCACAA
The DNA here is from genome assembly GCF_042656245.1 of Nonomuraea insulae. NCBI lineage: Bacteria > Bacillati > Actinomycetota > Actinomycetes > Streptosporangiales > Streptosporangiaceae > Nonomuraea > Nonomuraea insulae. The sequence goes on along the minus strand of NZ_JBHSPA010000023.1, from coordinate 542,491 downwards.
GGACGAGGTGTTCTCGGTGGTGTACTCCCCGGACGGTGCCCGCCTGGCCGGCGGCGGTTGGGACGGCACGGTGCGGCAGTGGGAGGTAGCTCTTCCGGCCGATCGTCTCGCCGCCGTATGCATCATCGCGGAACGTGGGTTCACCGCGCGAGAATGGCAACAGTACATCCCGACGTGCCGTACCGAGCCACATGCCTCGCCGCCCGGAACTGACAGGGGGGCGATGGTAGCGGTCAGCAGGACACCGCCGTACCGGCTCAAGGCGCCCGGCGCCGTGACGGCGGGCGAGCGGCGCCTCGCGCCCGGAAGATCGTCGTAGCATGCCATGCCATGAGCAGACGATTAACGATCGCGGCCGTCCTCGCCCTGGCCATCCCCGCCGCGCTCGTCCCCTCCCCCGCCCTGGCGGCCCCGAAGACCTACCTGATCAGAAACGATGACCGCTGCCTGACCTACGCGGCGGACCGCACCCCGGCCAAGCTAGGCTTCCGTGCCCAGGCGAACTACTGCCCGTCCACGAAGTTCGACGGTTATCTGTGGAAGCGCACGGCCCGCTCCCAGCTCGCCATCACCTACCGCGGGCGCACGTACTGCCTGGGCGCGCCCAAGGGCACCGCGGTGCAGGTGGGGCGGTGTAGCGGCGACAAGCGCCAGCAGTTCACCTTCCCCGTGGTCAAGGAGGGCGTGTGGGACACGGTCATCCAGATCAGATGGAAGCACCTGCGCAACCTGTGCCTGCACCACAATGTGCGGCGTCCGTGGGAGATCTCGGCGGCGACGTGCGGCCATTCCGGCAGTGACCAGCACTGGGTCATGATGCGCCGATGACAGCCCGCCTGGCCCGGCGGCGGTGACGTTCAGCCGCCGGACGCCGACTCGCCCAGGACCGCCCGGGCCCTGGCCAGCACGGCGCGGGCGTGCGGGAGGTCGGCGAGCCGGGCGTCCATCGCCCGCAGGGCGCCGTCCATCTTGGGTGTACCGCCTCAAAACCTATACACATGGTCTGAGCTGGTGTTTCTCTGGATCAGCCAGGCGGCTCTGTGATACTCGTTGATCACTCCGCCGAGCACTCTTCGACGCCTGATCCGACCTTCCATCGGCACGACGATCCGTTCGTCGTGATCAGGTGGGCGTTGCCGGCGGGACTGGTGTGGTCGATGCCTGTTGTAATGGTCGGTGTACTCGTCCAGGACTGATCGAAGGTGCTCGGTCGTGAGCTGCGAGTTTGTTTTGGCTTCCTGGTCCGGGCAGTGGCCTGGGTTGGGCGTGCTCAATGCGCATGGCGCTGTCTCTTCTATATGATCTTCTGCCGCATCGTGGGGTGGCTGACGTTACTGGCTCGTAGCGACGCGACCAGGAACATGGAGATCCTTGTACTCGGCACGAAGCCGCAGTGCTGCGCCGTCAGGTTGGCCGTCCAAGGCAGTCATGGGCGGATCGAGCGGTACTGTCCGCACTGTGCGCCTGGCCGAGTAGCCGGGGGCTGCGATGCCCCCGCTACTCGGCCAGGCGCACAGTCCGCTCCGGGCGCCACCCGAGCCGCTCGACGCCGGCATCAAGGCCACCCGACGAGACCGGCTCGGCGGCCTCCTGCATGAGTACGCCCAGGTCGCATGAGGCGACACAATATTCGGCACCCACAGGCCCTCGAGTCCCAAACTCTCGGGTCAGGAGATCCAGAAGTTTCGGGCGCGTTCCCGGCCGAGACGGTGGCGATGTCGAGGTTGCCGGATGTGCGCAGCGGCGTGCCGACAAGCAGTAGGGTCATCGCCGCGGCGATGACCCTACTGCCTACGTAGTCCAGCCTCTTCAATCCGTTGCGGTTTCTCCCCGATCCATCATGGCCATCCTGTAGCGCGTCAAAACTCGCGCGTAGGGTCTGATCTGGGGTTTCGCTGATCGAGTTAGGCGGCTCGGCGGTACTCGTTGATCGCTCCTCCGAGTACCTTGTGGCGTTCGATCCGGCCTTGCATGGACACCACTACCTGTTCGTCTTGATCGGGTGCTCGTTGGCTGCGCGCCTGGTGAGGTCGGTGGCCGTTGTAGTGATCGATGTACTCGTGCAGAACCGGGCGCAGATGACGTTCCCCGTAGATCAGCATGCGGTCGGCGACCTCGGCGCGCACCGTCCGGATCCACCGCTCGGCATAGCAGTTGGCCCTCGGCGTTCGTGGCGCGTCTTCAGCACCGTGACGCCTACGGCGGCGAAGAGCTCATCGAACATGGCGGTGAACTTGGCATCTCGATCGCGGATGAGGAATCGAAACGACGCTGCTTGTTCGCCGAGGTCGATCAGGAGATTACGGGCCTGCTGTGCGGTCCACGCGCCGGTCGGGTGGCAGGTGACGCCCATGAGGTGCACGCGTCGCGTGCCGACCTCCATCATGAACAACACGTACAGGCGCTTCAGGAAGATCGTGTCAGCGTGGAAGAAGTCGCAGGCCAGGAGCCTCTTAGCCTGCAAGCGTAGAAAGGTGCGCCAGGAGGTGTCGAGATGACGGGACGCCGGAGCGAAGTGGCGGGAGCGCAGAATGCGTCGCACGGTTGCCGCGCTGATCTGAATGCCGAGCCGCACCACTTCACCGTGTACCCGTCGATGGCCCCACGTGGGATTCTCCGACGCCAGGCGACTGATCAAGTCTCGAAGCTCCTGACTCGTTGCTGGACGCCCGGGTCGATGCGAGCGGCGAACGTGTTCGTGACGGTGAGGTAGGCCAGGCGAAGGAGCACGGCCGATCATCATGCCGCACGCGTTTGCCTTTCCTGGTGGCTGGAGCTCGCGCCGCCGCGCGAAGCCCTCACATTGACCGTGACCTGGGCGGATGTGATTATCGGCAGGCGCACTGCTGGAACGTCTGTTCGCCGAGGATGTCCCTGACGAACCTGTTCAGATGTCCTGGGATCGCTGACCGGCCCGGCGCGTGATGCCGGGAGCCACTCAACCAGCGGAGCTGATGTCCCAGAACTCGACGCCCGCACTGGTCAGGCTGATGAGGACGTTGCCGTCAGGGGTGATGGCGACTCGGTCGCCGTCGCGTGACACGCTCTCGGTCTCGACGGGGGTCAGGTCCGGCCCGATCTGCTCGAAGGTACGGGTGTTCCAGAGCCGGACAGTCTTACCGCCACTGGCCAGGATGGCGCCATCTCGGCTGAAGGCGACCGGGCCCATTTTCGCTTCTTCGAGTACTTCTCGGGTGAGGCCGATCTGCGTGTAGGTCTTGGTGGAGTAGAAGCAGAGCCGCCTTTCTTGAAAGCTCGTCATGACCACGGTCTGACCGTCTGGTGCGAGGGCTGCGGGGGAGCCGCCGCTCGAACAGGGAGTGATGGGGAGCTGGCGACGGTGCTTGCGGCCCGTGGTGGTATCCCATACCTCAGGGCCGTCCGAGACGAAGAGCTTGCCGCCAGGGTCCAGAAATGTGACGGAGACTGCCAGGGGCTCGGTCTTGACCGGTATTCCCACAGGTCGCCGCGATGCGACCGCCCACAGCTCGGTCCACGATCTCTCCGTGTTGGTGACCGAGATCGCCCTGCTGTCGGGGCTGAAGGCGAGTCCCAGGATCTCGCCGCCGCTCATCAGTGCCGGCCCATCTGGCTTGCGGCTGACGGCGTCCCAGAGATGGAGCTGCCGGCCGCCGAGGCCATAGTTGAGCACGGCCAGCTTCTTGCCGTCGGGACTGTATACGAGCTCGTCCACGCGGTGCGCTCCGGAAATTTCTACCGTGTCACCCAGTTTCCGGCGCGTGGCGACGTCCCAGAACTCGACGCCGGTCCTGGTTCCCACCGCCAGGGTGGTCCCGTCTGGGCTGAGCGCCAGCCCAGACCCCCAGCCCGCTTCCGAGTCCGACAGCCAGGCGAGTCTGGGAAATCTGTTCTGCACTGGGCTGGGTGGGGACTGGAGCCAGATGGCCAGGGCAGCGGAGATGCCGGCGAGAGCCACGACGAGCCCCACGGCGGGAAGCGTTCTCAGGGTCCGCGGTCCGCGTCGGAGGGGCACGCCGCTGGGCGGTGGTCCTGTATCGGTTTCCGAGGAGCAGCCGATGCTGGGTTGATTGGTGCCTTGGGCGGCCGCGAGGTGGGTGAGTTTGTCGCGGGTGGCCTGGGCGGTCAGCCGTATGGTGGGATCTTTGCGCAGCAGGCCGTCCAGGACGGCAACAAGTGGTCCGGCATGATGCGTGGGGTCCGGTTGCTCGGTGGCGATGGCGACGAAGACGGATCCGGGTGTTGCGCCGGAGAAGGGCGGATGGCCTTCCACGGCGGTGTAGAGGGTGGCGCCGAGAGACCACAGATCGGACTGCGCTGTGGCGGGACCACCGTGCACTTGCTCAGGGGACATGAAGGACGGGGTTCCGAGGAGGGCGCCGGACCTCGTCAGAGGAGCGTCGCCCTCCAGCGTGGAGATCCCGAAGTCGGTGAGGACGACACGATCACCTTCCAACAAAACGTTGGCCGGCTTGACGTCGCGATGCACAATTCCTGTGGCGTGCGCGGCGATCAGCGCGTCCAGCATCTGCAGGCCGATCGCGGCCACCCTCTCGGCAGGCAGCCGTCCGTGCCGGCGGAGCAGATCGTCGAGGGAAGAACCGCGGATGAGCTCCATGACGATCCATGGGCGTCCGTCCTCTTCGACCACGCGGTCGTAGATCGTGACGATCCCGGGGTGCTTCAGTCTGGCGGCGGCCCTGGCCTCGCGCTCCATCCGGGCGTACCAGTTGCGGCGTTCCTCTTCGGGGATGTCGTCGGAGAGCCGCAGTTCCTTGATGGCGACGGCCCGGTCCAGTTCGGTATCCCATGCGTGCCAGACCGTTCCCATGCCGCCCCGGCCGAGTGCTCCTTGGATCTGATATCGGCCCGCCAGGAGGTGCACAGGCCCCACGCTCACCGAGACTCCTTTTCACTGATAAGCACGGCGGATGTCCCAGACTTCAAGGGCATGGTCGCCGACGGTAATGAGAGACCTGCCGTCCGGGGACACGACGGCGCTTCTCCAGGGGCCGAAGCCCGCAATCACCGGCTTCCCGGTAAGAGTTGGGCCGACCTGCCGGCCCGTTTTCACATTCCAGATCCGTACGGTAGAGCCTGCGCTGATCAGGAGCCTGCCGTCCGGGCTGAAGCTGAGAGACGCGATGACGTCCTCGTACGGGGGCGAAGCGGTGATCTTGATGGGGTTTGAGATCTTCTTCCGCGAGTTGACCGAGAAGAGCTTGATTTCGTGATCATTCGTGGCGGCGGCTAAGACCTTGCCGTTGGGGCTGACCGCGACCAGATCGCACAGGTTCACCGACAGGGGCATGAACGGCCGGCCGGACTTCCGTCGTGTCTTGATGTTCCAGACAGTCAGGTCGTGGTCGGTCGCGAGAAGTTTTCCGGTCTGGTCGAGGAAGGTGACCGGGCCGGCGGCGTTATTGGGGAACGAGGCGCCTATCTGGCGCTGGGTGGTGAGATTCCAGAGCCGGGTTTCATCTTGGTGAGAGGTCGCCAACGTCTGGCCGTCCGGGCTGAAGCTCAGCGAGCCGACGGTGTCGAGCGGCCGGCCGAAGGTCTTGCCGATCTGTTGGTGTGACCGCACGTCCCACAACCTGACCTGGTCAAAGGTGCGCACGTCTACATCTTGACGTCCGTCGTCGGTCGCGGCCAGGAGCCGCCCGTCGGGGCTGAAGGCCATCGTACCGCCGGCTCTCAGCGCCCCGGTGGGCTGGATGGGGGGCCCTGATCCTTGACGTGAAGCGAGATCCCAGAAGTCGATGCCGTCGTCGCCTCCCAGGGCAACGGTCTTCCCGTCCGGACTGAGCGCCAACCCGTAACCGTAGTTCTCGATCGGCAGCCTGACTGTCCGGGGAAACCAGGTCTGCGTCGCGGGAGGCCCGGTTTCGCTGGGGCCTCTCATCAGCCATACCGCCGCGCTGGTAGCGAGCGCGAGAACCACAGTCAGCGGGATGATCACTTTTCGGGACCGAACAAGGCGACGCGGCGGAGGATGTGGCCGATCCATGATCGGCTTTTCGACGAGCGTGGGGGGTGGGGCGACGTTCGTCGATGGACCCGCTGCGGGCGCGATGCCGGAGGACGCGGGGCCGGAGGAGCCGACGAGAACAGCCCCCGGCGAGACGGGCGCTGAGCTGTTCGGTTCGGACGTGGTGGCCAGCAGCCTGAGCCGTTCACGAGCGGCTTCGGCGGTCAGGCGCTCGGCCGAGTTCTTACGCAGCAGCTCGTCCAGGACCGCAGTGAGCCGCCCGGAGTGCCGTTGCGGAGCAGGATCCTGAGTCGCGATGGCAACGAAGAGGGAACTGAGGGTACGGCCCGAGAATGGCGGACGACCCTCCACGGCGGTGTAGAGGGTGGCGCCAAGAGACCACAGGTCGGACGCGGCCGTCGCGGTAAGTCCGCACACCTGCTCGGGCGACATGAAGGTCGGAGTGCCGAGGACGGCGCCAGACATCGTGAGCGCGGGGTCGCCCTCGAGTGCGGCAATGCCGAAATCGGTGACGACGACACGGTCGCCCTCGAGGAGGATATTGGCGGGCTTGAGATCACGATGTATGACGCCTGCGGCATGCGCCGCGATCAAAGCGTCCAGGATCTTCATGCCGATGTCGGCGACGTGGGCGACAGGGAGCCGTCCTTCGCGCTGGAGCAGGTCTTCGAGGGAGCCCCCCTGGATCAGCTCCATGACGATCCATGGGCGCCCATCGTCACCCACGAGACGGTTGTACACCGTCACGATCCCTGGGTGCTTCGACCTGGCAGCCGCCTTGGCCTCGCGCTCCATCCGCGCATACAGGTTGCGCCGATCCTGTTCGGAGACGTGCTCTGGAAGCCGTAACTCCTTGACCGCGACCGGACGCCCCAGCTCCACATCCAGCGCCCGCCACACCGCGCCCATGCCGCCCTTGCCGAGGAGGCCGAGAACGCGATACCGCCCCGCCGAGATCCGCTGAAGATCTTCGCCCACGGGCTTACCGTAGCCGGGCACTTGAGACAAAGAATCCGAATTGGTGGAACTCGTGATGTTTTGCCAGTCATGCCTTCCTCGATGATTCGCCCGCGAGGGACTGTAGGGGTAGGTCCTCGGCTCTGGCCCGTAATCGGTGGTGGCGATAAGTGATCATCTGCCAGGCTGGGCCGTGCTGGAGACGGTGAGCCGCTCCGGGCTGGTTGGAGGCTCCCAAGACTGGAAAGGCTGGGAGTCGTGCCCGCGCCGAGTGCCCCCAAGAGCTTCGTGACCGCGCCGTCAAGATGGTGTTCGACCTGCGTGAGGAGGCCGGAGGCAAGGCCGGGGCGATCGCCCGGGTGGCCGACCGGCTCGGCGTGCACCACGCGGAGGCGGTCTTGAACAGGTATTCGGCGCGAGGGTAGGACAGCCGCCCGCGCCCGGTGGTCGAGTCGATGTCGGCGGCCGCGGGCGTGCGCGGGCCGGAGGTGGGGGCGCGCCGGTCGGCCAGGAATACCGGTCCGGTGGTGCGGCCGGCCAGCAGGCGGGGTAGCAGCCTGGCGGTCGGGGTGGCCCAGTGCACGTACTCGATGGCGCCGCCCTTGGAGACGACGCGGGCGCGGCGGAATTCCAGGTCGAGGTCCTCGACGTTGAGGGTGAGGATCTCCTCGGCGCGGGCAGCCGTGTCGTAGAGGAGTTTCCACAGCAGTCGTTCGCGCAAGGTGTGCGCGGGTCGGTGAACAGTGTCTCCAGCCGGGCGCGCGGGATGGCGCGGTCGCCGCGGCGGGCGGGCTTGCGGCGCTCCAGGCGCCGGGCCGGTTGGTGGCCAGCAGCTCCTGGCGCTGGGCCCAGATGGTGAAGGTGCGCAGGGCGGACAGGTGCCGGTTCCAGGCGGCGGCGGCCGCGGTCGTCCAGCGGTCCATCACCGCGGCGTAGTGCTCGGGGGCCAGGGCGGCGACGGGATGGGCCGGGCCGGTCACGGTGGTCAGCCGGGCGAGGGTCACGGCGTAGCCGGCGCGGGTGGTGGCCGCGGTGATGGAGTCCAGGAAGCGCTCGACCGCCGGCCCGATCTCCGTCGCGGTCGTCGCGCCGGCTGTCGGATTCGGGACGGCCGGGAAAGCGACGACGGGCACGGGCGACCTCCTGCCGGGGCGATGTGACACGCGGCGGCGAACGCCGAGGCGGACACGATCGGATGGCAGTCGGTGTGACAGATAATTTGAGTTCTGTGTCGCATCCACGATGGCGGCGCCGTCGCGGTGGAAGGGGCCCCGGCCAGCCTTCCAGCACCTCACCTGAGGCCGGTGTGTCGTTGGCCGACCGGGGCGGAGCAGGGTCGCGTGCCCACGTCCTATGCGACGGTGGCGGATTCGGCGGGGCGGTTGTAGGTGAGGAAGGCGGCACCGCTGTCGAGCACGGTGTGATCGGTGAGTTTCCAGGCGCGCGGGTCGAAGGTGGCAGTGCGGGAGAACAGCGGGATGCCAGTGCCGACGGTCAGTGCGCCCACTTTGAGAATCAGCTGGTCGATCTGCTGGTAGAGCGCGCCGGCCAGTTCGGCGCCGCCGAGCAGCCAGATGTCCTTGCCGTCCTGGCGTTTGAGGTCGCGTACCGCCTGGGCGGGATCGGTGGCGATCAGTTCGACGGCGGGGTCGGGACTCTTGGTGAGGGTCCGGGAGAAGACCAGGTGGCGCAGGTGAGGGTAGGCGTCGGTGATCCCGGCCTTCAGCCCGATCTCGTAGCTGCGGCGCCCTTCCAGGACGGTGTCGAAGTGGGTGCCTTCGGCGGTGACCGACAGGGCGGTGCGGGCCGGGGCGGGCAGGGTCTCGGGGTAGTGGGCCGCGATGTGCTGGATGTAGTCGGCGGGCAGGGGCCAAAAGCCGTCCGGACCGGTGGGGTCGGCGCCGTCCGGACCGGCGATGAAACCGTCGAGGGTGGTGGCGATGTAGTACACCAGCTTGCGCAACGGGAGGCTCTCTTTCGTGATGTTCGTAGCCGGGGCGGCTGGCCTGGGCGATGGCGGGGGAGTGTCAGGCGGTGTCCGGGGCGGCCCACTCGACGAACTGGACGATCACTCCGTTGGGATCGGTGACCTGGAACAGGCGCTCGCCCCAGGGCTCCTGACGCAGCGGCATGGTGATCTCCACACCGGCGTCACGCAGTCGCGTCTCCTGTTCCTGCAGGCCGCCGGTGAGGGTGAAGGCCAGGATCACGCCGCTGGCGCGCTGCTCGCGCTGCTCGGGCGGCAGCACCGGGGTGCCACGGGCGAGCAGGACGACATCGACCGCGTCGGGGCGGGTTAGGGACGCAAAACCGTCGGCGGCCTGCTGGAGGCTGTAGCCCAGGTGGGCGGTGAAGAACTCCTGGGAGGAGGCGACGTCGTCAACGGTCAGCGAAATGGTGGAGGCGGTGAACTGCACGAGTCTCCTTGGTGCGGTTGAGCGGGGTCAGTAGCTGCGGCGGCGGGGCAGGGAGCGCAGGTGCCGGGTCTGCTGCGACGCGCGAATGCTGTGGGCGGCGGGCGGGCGACGCAGTTCGGTGCCACGCAGCGCGGACCGCTGGGGCAGCTGCGGCTGGGGCACAGGGACGGACTCGACTTCGGGCGGGACGAGGTCGTGAGTGAGCTTGCGCATGGGTGTCCCTTTCGCACTCAGCGTTCTATCCATCGCAAGTTTGCGATGGACGTAAATTTATCCTGACATGTTCGATAGTGTCAACATAAAGATGCTACGAGGGTATGATTGCGACCATGGGCATCCAGACACCCCCCGCGACCACCGGGTTGCGCGAGACCAAGAAGCAGGAGACCCGGCAGCTGATCTCCGACCACGCGACCCGGCTGTTCATCGCCCGGGGCTTCGAGCAGACGACCATCGCCGAGATCGCCACCGCCGCCCGCGTGGCCAAGAAGACCGTCACCAACTACTTCCCCCGCAAGGAAGACCTGGCCCTGGACCACCAGGAGCAGTTCGCCGCCTCCCTGGCCGGCGCCGTCGCCGCCCGACACCCAGGAGAGTCGGCACTGGCCGCACTGCGCCGCGCGTTCGTCGACGCCGTGGCCGCCCAGGACCCCATCGCCGGGTTCTCCGGCCAGCAATTCGCCCGCATGATCGCCAACAGCCCGACCCTGAGCGCCTGCCTGCGTGGCCTGCACGACCAGCGTGAACACCATCTGGTCCGGGCCCTGGCCGAGGCCACCGGCGCCCAGCCCGACGACATCACCGTCCAGACCGCCGCCGGCCTGCTGAGCACCGTCCACCGTGTGCTGTTCCAGCGCATCCAAACCTTCACCCTCGCCGGACACCCCAACGATCAGATCGCCCACGCAATCGCCGCCGAAGCCACCCAAGCCTTCGACCTGTTGGAGCCCGCCCTGTCCGGTTACGGCACCGCCTGACAGGCGCATCCGCGCCCCGTCCCGACCACCGGTTCGGGGCTGCTGGCCGCCCGCCGGGGCCGCATGGAGAGTGGTAGCGATCGCGTAACGCGTTGCGCGTGAGAACGGCCGTTCTGTCACGATCTGGATCGCCAAGATCTGATCATGAAGAACGGCCGTAGGGGTGCCATTGCCAGCAGAATCCGCTTGCGGAGCAGGTCGAGGTTGGTACGGCCGAACATGCGGCAGAAGTTACCTTCAACGGCACCGCTGCTGTGGGGCAGGGTGAGCCCGTTGGTGACGGCGTCTTGGTCACGGCGGATGCCGCAGGCGAAGGTGTGCAGGACAACGTCAGCCCGTCAAGCCAGCGCAATCCCGGGAGGGCACGTTCAGCTCGGGCACACGTTGTGCTCACAGCCAGCCGGGCACCACCAAGATGATCCAGGTAGCGAGCGGAGCGAGGAGCACCATGCTGAAGCCCCACCGCATGAGTCCCTTGTAGACGGCGTCTCGCTTGTCCTCCGGCGAATTCGCGACGACAAGCGCGCCGCTGGTCGAGAACGGGCTGGAGTCGACAACCGAGGAGGAGATGGCCAGGGCGGCGATGAGACCGACCGCTCCGACGGCACTGCCACCGGTGAGGAAGGGCACAGCGAGCGGGATGAGCGCCCCGAGGATGCCGGTGGTGGAGGCGAAGGCGGACACCGCGCCCCCGATCAAGCAGATAATGAACGCGGCCAGCAATGGAGCGCCGATGGTGGCGACCTCGTTGCCCAGCCATTCGATGGTGCCGATGCTCTCCATGACGCCGACGTACGTGACGATGCCGCACACCAGCAGCACTGTGGGCCAGGCGATCTGGTTGACGCTGTCCTTGGCGGACGCCGGTGAGACGAGCGACAGGATCGCGGCCACGGTGATGGCGACCAGGCCGACGTTGAGGTCGAAGAACAGGGCACCGACGGCCAGGACGACCAGGCCGAGCAGCGTCAGGATCCGGTCACGGTCCAAGGCGATGGCCCTTCCTGCCGCGCCGTTCGGCGCGATCGTCGCAGTCGCGGCTCCTCCGCTCGACGATCCCGAGCCCGAGGTGGCGGCGAGGGCCGTGCCGCCTGGGCGGGCGGTGCCCCTACCACTTTCTGCGCTCTCGCCACCGGTGTCATCGACGCGGCGGCCGAGCAGCTCACGGCCGCCCCAGAGAAAGAAGACCACCAGGCTGATGGCGAGGTTGAACAGGAACGAGGCCAAGAACAGCAGCGTCGGGTTGCCGGGCAGCCCGGCCTTCGCGACCACGCCGTTGGTGATGCCGCCGAAGATGCTCATGGGTGAGAAGCCGCCCGCGCTGGCCCCGTTGATGATCATCAAGCCCATCATGAGCGGGTTGATCTTGTAGCGGGTGGCGAAGCCCATCCCTATCGGGGAAATGATCGCCACTGACGCCGGCACCACGGCGCCGATCGCGGTGAGGCAGGCCGTGACCAAGAACATGACCCACGGGATCAGGCCGATGCGGCCGCCCACCGCGCGGATGGCGGCATGGACGAGCCAGTCGACGGTTCCGTTGTTCTTGGCGATGGCGAAGAGGAATGTGACGCCGGCGAGGACGACGAACAGGTCGCCGGGAAAGCCGGCGAAGATCGCGTCGGTCTTCTCTCCGATGTCCGCCCCCGGGAGCACCGAGACACCCAGGACGAAGGCGGCGACGATGGCGAGGGCGCCCAGGTTCACGGGACGCAACGTGGCCAGAAGGAAGATCCCGGCGAGGACAAGGATTGAGATGACTTCTACGGACAAGGAAGCCTCCCGGATCGGGGGGAAGGATCTGTGGATCGTGATGTACGGGGCCTGCCCCGCTGTCCCCGGCGCCAGGGAGTTGTTTCCGGAATGTGAAATCAGGATTCCGATTTGGTGAGTATGTGCTAGCTCACATCCAGCGGTCAAGCCCACCGTGTGATCTTGAACGTCGCCCCGACCGTTGTTGCCGCAGTCTTCGTGCAAGATCCGTTTCGCGCATCCCGCCAGCAGCCGACGTTGGGAGGTACGCTCGCGATGACGTCGGCCGGTCGCCACTTTCCGCAGGTCACTGGCCTGACCAACCGCTCCGGCGGGTGTTGTGCGCTCATGGCGGCGCCGATCGTCGACCACCGTGGTTCATTTCGCCGAGCACAGTCGGGGGATTTGATGTGCCAGGCCATCACGCGAGATCCACTCGTCCGGTCGTGATCCACCCTGCGTCGGGTGCCGGCGTCCGGCAGCGCGTGGCCGGATGATTCTGTCTGGACCGCGTTCAGGCGAATTCTTGGATCAGCCGTGCTGCGGCCGCCTGGAGGTGGGTCACGACTCGGGGGATCGATGCGGAGGTGATCCGGCCTTCCGGGCCCGAAACGGAGATCGCGGTCAGTGTCGGCGCGCCGATGACCGGGACGGCGAGGCAACGGACGCCGGTCTCCTGTTCGGCGTCGTCGATGGCATAACCCCGGTTCCGGGTACGGTCGAGTTCCTTCTCGAGGGCGTCCGGGTCGGTGATGGACCGTGTGGTCGCGGCGGGCATTCCGGCGCGGAGCACGATCTCGCGTGCCGTCTCGGGCGGGAGCTGCGCCAGCAGCGCTTTGCCGACGCCGGTGTCGTGCAGAAAGACGCGGCGTCCTACTTCGGTGAACATGCGCATCGAGTGCCGGGAAGGCACCTGCGCGACGTAGACGGCCATATCGCCGTCGAGCATCGCCATGTTGGCCGTCTCGCCCACGGTCTCCACGAGATCGGCCAGCACTGGGCGGGCCCATGTGCCCAGCTTGCGTGAGGCGCTTTCCCCTAGTCCGATCAGGCGTGGTCCCAGGGCGTAGCTTCGGGAAGGCAACTGGCGAACGTAACCCGAGTCGACGAGCGTTCGAATGATGCGGTAAATGGTGGGCAGGGGCAGGCCCGAGCGGGCGGAGAGCTGGCTCAGGGGCATCTCGCCACCGCCGTCGGCCATCAGCTCCAGAAGGGCGAACGCGCGATGCAACGCCTGCACACGGTTGGGAGAACCCGGATCACGCGACATGCCTCTGCGTCCTCCGGTCGCCGCTGTTCATATTGCACCGAAGCGTAACCTATGCCGGGTGGCAGCGGTGTCCCGGATGCGGAGAGCACCTGACGGCCGGCCCTGGCGATGAAGGCCGCCGGATGCGATCACCATCCCCGTGAGGCCTCAGCGCGTGAGCGGCGCGAACACATGGTTTCGCCGACTCCGGAGAGTCGGTCACGACGATCGTGAGGCGTTGAACCGGGTATGCGGGCTGCGGCAATCAAGAGGGATTTTCCACGATATGGAAAACCATTTCCGTTGACGTTCGCGGCAATCGACAGTTAGGGTTCGTATAGCGGTATTTAGTTTCCGCATTGCGGAAATTTGGGTGTCGGCCAAGTGTGGCCGAGAACCGAAGGGACTCTCATGAGCTATGCCGGCGGCCGTCACTTCCTCCAGATTCCCGGCCCGACGAACGTGCCCGACTCCGTTCTTCGGGCGATGTCGGCACAGACCATCGATCATCGGGGTCCGGAGTTCGCCGAGTTGGGCCGTGCGGTGCTGGACGGGATCAAGCCCGTGTTCGGCACTCAGGGGCCGGTTGTCATCTACCCGGCTTCTGGCACGGGAGCGTGGGAGGCGGCGCTGGTCAACACTTTGAGTCCTGGGGACCGGGTGTTGTGTTTCGAGACGGGTCACTTCGCCAGCCTGTGGCAGGAGATGGCCACCAGTCTCGGGCTCGAGGTCGACTTCGTGCCCGGCGACTGGCGCCACGGCGTGAGCCCCGAGGTGGTCGCCGAGCGGCTCGGGCAGGACACCGGGCACACCATCAAGGCCGTGTGCGTTGTGCACAACGAGACATCGACCGGCGTCACCAGTCGCGTCGCGGAGGTACGGGCCGCCATCGATGCGGCCGCTCACCCCGCGCTACTCCTGGTCGACACCATCTCGTCGCTGGGATCCATCGACTACCGGCATGACGAGTGGGGTGTCGATGTGACGGTTGCGGGCTCGCAGAAGGGCCTGATGCTCCCGCCGGGGCTCAGCTTCAACGCCATCAGTGAGAAGGCGTTGAACGCATCACGCTCCGCGCGGCTGCCCAAGTCGTTCTGGAACTGGCAGCCCATCCTGGCGGCCAATCAACGCGGCTTCTTCCCGTACACCCCGGCCACGAACCTGCTCTACGGCCTGCGTGAGGCGCTGCGCCTGCTCAACGCCGAAGGGCTCGACGCCGTGTTCGCGCGCCACATCCGGCATGCGGAAGCCACGCGCGCCGCCGTGAACGGCTGGGGACTGGAGGTGCTCTGCGCTGACGAACGCGAGTATTCGAGCTCCCTGACCGCGATCATGGTGCCGGAGGGGCATGACGCCGACAAGATCAGGGCGATCATCCTCGACCGTTTCGACATGTCTCTGGGGGCAGGTCTCGGCAAGCTCTCCGGACGCGTCTTCCGCATCGGGCATCTGGGGAGCTTCAACGACCTGATGCTGGCCGGGACGCTCGCCGGGGTGCAGATGGGCCTGACGCTCGCCGGAGTGCGGATCGATCCCACCGGCCTCAACGCGGCGCTCGATCGCCTGCAGTCGCTGTGAAGGACGCGACGATGAGCCCGAAAGATTCGGCGATGACAGCACAAATCGACGGTGTCGGGCTTGCGCACGCGCTGAGCCGCGACCTCGATGGCGAGGTCGCGTTCGACGACTACACACGGCACCTGTTCTCCCGCGACGCGAGCATGTATTCGATCATGCCGGTCGGTGTGGTGTTCCCCAGGCATGCCGACGACGTGGCGGCGGCGGTGCGGGCCGCGGGGGAGGCCGGAGTTCCGGTCGTCCCGCGCGGGGCGGGCACCAGCCTCGCGGGTCAGACGATCGGCCCCGGCTTGGTCCTGGACTTCTCCCGGCACATGAACCGCATCCTCGACCTCGACCCCGAGGCCCGCACCGCGCTCGTCGAGGTGGGCGTGGTGCAGGATCAACTCAACCAGGCCGCGGCCGCGCACGGGCTGATGTTCGGACCGGACACCTCGACGAGCAACCGCGCCACCATCGGCGGAATGATCGGCAACAACTCCGCGGGCAGTGGCTCGCTCACTTACGGGATGACCATCGATCACGTCCGGGCCTTGGACGTTGTACTCGCCGACGGCTCACGCGCCCGGCTCGACCCCGTCGACGAAGCCGAACGCGCGCGTCGTGCCGAGCTGCCCACGCTGGAAGGCCGCCTGTATCGCGAGTTGCCGGAGCTGGTGCGGGCCAACGCCTCAGCCATCGCGACAGGCTTCCCGCCGTTCTGGCGCCGGGCGTGCGGATACCGGCTCGACCGGCTGGCCACGGGCCCGGAATTCGACCTGGCGAAGTTCGTCGTCGGTTCGGAAGGCACTCTGGTCGTCGCGACCCAGGCCCTGGTGGACCTGGTGCCCAAGCCGCGTCGGACGGTGTACGCGGTCGGCCACTTCACCTCGACCGCCGAGGCGATCGCCGCCACCCAGGACGCGTTGTCCTGTGACCCGGCGCAGGTCGAACTGATGGATCGCACCATCCTGGACCTGTCTCGCCAGAAGATCGAGTACGCCGAGCTCGGCAGCATCCTGCAAGGCGACCCGGACGCGCTGCTATTCGTGTCGTTCAGCGGCGACGACGAGGACGAGCTGATCGCCAAGCTCGACCAGGTCACCGAGACGTGGAAGCGCAATTCGCACGGATATCACACGCTGCGGGCGGTGACCCCGTCCCAGCAGACCGCCTTGCTGAAGGTGCGCAAGTCCAGTTTGGGACTGCTCATGGCCGCGAGCGTCGGCACGCGTCGTCCGCTGGCCTTCATCGAGGACACGGCGGTCGACCCGGTGCATCTCGTGGCGTACACCCGCCGCTTCCGGGAAGTGCTCGACAAGCACGAGCTGACGGCGGGCTTCTACGGTCACTGCTCGGTCGGCTGCCTGCACATCCGTCCGTTCGTCGATCTGGCGCAGCCGGATGAGGTGCGCAAGATGCGCGCCGTGGCTGAGGAGATCAAGAACCTGGTCGCCGAGTACGGGGGGGTCAACTCCAGCGAACACGGGGACGGCCTGGCCCGCAGCGAGTTCAACCGGGAGATCTTCGGCGACGAACTGTATGAGGCGATGCGCGCGGTAAAGCGGGTGTTCGATCCGGCCAATCTGATGAACCCCGGCAAAATCGTCGACGCTCCGCCGATGACGGATCACCTCAGGGATGCCGCGTTGCCGCCCGCGAAACCGTTCGACACCCGGCTTCAGTTCGAGGTGGTCGGCGGGATGCGGGGAGCGGCCGACCGGTGCATGAATATCGGGCTGTGCCGCAAGAGCACAACGGGAGCGATGTGCCCGTCCTACATCGCCACGCGCCAGGAAGAGCACTCCACACGCGGCCGGGCGAACGCGTTGGTCAAGGCACTGTCCGAACCGGACCCCCGGGCGGCGCTCGGGGACGAGCGGCTGCACGAGATCCTCGACCTCTGCCTGATGTGCAAGGCCTGTAAGAGCGAGTGCCCGATGAGCGTGGACATGGCCACGCTCAAGGCCGAAACCCTCTCCCATCACCACGACATCCACGGAGTGCCGCTCCGTTCACGGATCTTCGGGTCGATCCGGGCCCTGAACCGCCTCGGCTCGGCCACCGCGCCACTGTCGAACCTGCCCGCACGAGTCGGGGTCCTGCGCTCGCTGCTGGACCGCACGATCGGCATCACCTCGGCACGCCCGCTCCCGGTCTACCACCGCATCAACCTCGTGCGGTGGTTCCGCAAGCATCGCGATCCCCAGGCGCGTGCCGCGCAGGGCACTGTGACATTCCTGGCCGACTCCTTCACCACCTACACCGAACCCCACATCGGCCGGGCCGCCATCGAACTGCTCGAGCAGGCCGGGTGGGGCGTGACTCTGGCCGGCGGGGGCTGCTGTGGCAGGTCGAGCCTGTCCAAAGGGCTGGTCGACGACGCCAAGGCGAAGGCGGGCAAGCTGATCGCCGCACTCGCCGAGACTGACACCCCCATCGTGGGCTGCGAACCATCGTGCCTGTACACGTTGCGCGACGAGCACGTCGCGATGATGCCGGACGACCCCCGGGTACGCCAGGTCGCGGACCGGGTCCGGCAGGTGGAGGAGTTGCTGACCGAGGCCGTCGACGCGGGCCGGCTGCGCTTGCGGGAGGACTCCTGGCTGGCGGGCAGGCGGATCCTCTTCCACGGTCACTGCCACCAGAAGGCGGAGGTCGGCACGGCCGCGACGATGGCTCTGCTGCGCCGTATCCCCGGCGTGGAGGTCGTCGAACTGGACGCCGGTTGCTGCGGGATGGCCGGTTCCTTCGGCTTCGAGTCCGAGCACTATGACGTCTCGATGACCGTCGGCGAGGACCGCCTGTTCCCGGCGCTCGCCGCCGAACCCGAGACCACTGTCGTCGCGGCCACCGGGGTGTCCTGCCGTCAGCAGATCTTCCACGGTGCCCAACGCGATGCGTGGCACCCGATCGAACTGGTGCGTGAGGCTCTTGCCGGCGCAGAGGGAAGCAGGCGCCGATGAGAATCGTGCGATACGACCACGCCGGGCACGTCCGGTCGGGGGTCCTGATCGGTGACGCAGTACACGAGCGGAGCGGGGGGCCGATCGTGGCCGCGCTGCGGGAGGTGACGCTGCTCGCGCCGTGTGATCCCCGGGTGGTCGTCTGCGCGGGGAAGAACTATGGGGAGCCGGACGGGACCGGGCGGCCGAAGCTGTTCCTCAAAGCGGTCAACGCCGTCACCGGACCCGGATCCGCGGTGCGCTTCCCGCCGGATCTGCGACGCCTGGAGTACGAGGGCGAACTGGCCGTCGTGATCGGCAGGACGGCGCACGAGGTGCCCGAGCGGTCCTACCGCGACTACATCCTCGGCTACACCTGCGCCAACGACATCACCGCCGACGACTGGCGAGCGGACGGGCAGTGGGTACGCGCCAAGAGCACGGACGCCTTCTGCCCGCTCGGGCCCTGGATCGAGACCGACGTGGACGATCCCGCCGCGCTGCACATCCGTACGACGGTCAACGGCCGGCTCGTTCAGGACAGCCCCACCAAAGACATGATCTTCGGGGTCGGCGAGCTGCTGGCCTACGTGACCCGCTGGATCACCCTGCAGCCGGGCGACGTCCTGCTGACCGGCAGCCCCGCCGGTGTCGGGCCGCTGTCCCCCGGGGACGTGGTGGACGTCGACATCGAAGGCATCGGCACCCTGACGAATTCCATCGTGTGACAACAAAGGAGTCGCCGTGCGATACGCGGTGAACTGTTCGATCCTGCTGACCGACCTGCCGCTGCTGGAGCGTCCGGCAGCGGCCCGGGCCGCCGGGTTCGACGCCGTCGAGTTCTGGTGGCCGTTCAGCACCTCCGTGCCCGCCGACGGCGAGGCCGACGCGTTCGTACGAGCCATCGACGACGCGGGCGTGCGACTGGTCGGGCTCAACTTCGCCGCGGGAGACATGCCCGCCGGCGACCGCGGACTGATGTCGTGGCCCGGACGGGCCGCGGAGCTGCGGGACAACATCGCGGCGGTCGCGGACATCGGCCGGCGGCTCGGATGCCGGTCCTTCAACGCCCTGTACGGCAACCGCGTGGCGGGCGCCACCGCCGGGCAACAGGACGACCTCGCCGCCGAGCACCTCGCGCTGGCCGCCTCGGCGGTGACAGGCACTGTCCTCCTCGAACCGGTCAGCGGCGCCGACGCCTACCCGCTCAAGACGGCCGCCGACGCCGTCGCGGTGATCGAGCGGGTGGCCGGAGACAGCGGCGTCACCAACATTCGCCTGCTGGCGGACCTCTACCACCTGTCGGTCAACGGAGACGACGTCGACGCGGCGATCAGCGCGTACGCCGACCGTATCGGTCACGTTCAGATCGCCGACGCCCCCGGACGCGGTGAACCGGGCACCGGCGACCTGCCGCTCGACCGTTGGCTGGCCGCCCTCGAGCGAACCGGTTACCGCGGCTGGACCGGTCTCGAGTACCGCGCTACCGGCGGGGATCCGTTCGCCTGGCTGCCCCGCGACCGTCGCTCTGTGACAACCGCCACGCGCTGAAGGAGAACTCGTATGACCGCCGTCACCGTCATCGGGCTTGGCATCATGGGCGGCCCGATGGCCGCCAACCTGGTCAAGGCCGGTTTCGACGTCACCGGATTCAACCGGAGCAAGGCCAAGGTCGACCAATTGGTGGAGCAGGGCGGCCGCGGGGCCGCCGGCATCGCCGAGGCCGTTCGGGAGGCGGATGTTGTCATCACCATGCTGCCTGACTCACCCGACGTCGAGGAAGTCGTGCTCGGCGCAGACGGGATCCTGGCACACGCGCCGACCGGCAGCCTCTGGATCGATGCCAGCACGATCCGCCCCGACGTCAGCGTGCGGCTCGCCCAGGCCGCTGCCGCCCAAGGTCTGCGCGCCGTGGACGCCCCGGTCTCCGGTGGTGAGAGCGGAGCGATCGAGGCGAGCCTGTCCATCATGGTCGGTGGCGGCGGCGCCGAGTTCGAGGCCGCCCGCCCGGTCCTCGAGGCCGTCGGGTCAACCGTCGTGCACGTGGGACCCACCGGTTCGGGGCAGACCGTCAAGGCCGCCAATCAGCTCATCGTCGCGGGCACCATCGAGCTCGTCGCCGAGGCCATCGTGTTCCTCGAAGCCCATGGTGTGGACACCGAGGCCGCGGTCAAGGTTCTCGCGGGCGGCCTGGCGGGCAACCGGATCCTCGACCGCAAGGCCGCCGGGATGCGGGCCCGTACCTTCCAGCCCGGATTCCGGATCGACCTGCACCACAAGGACATGGGCATCGTCACCGCCGCCGCCCGGGAGGCGGGCGTCGCGATCCCCCTCGGTGCCGCCGTCGCCCAGCTGATGGCCGCGGCACGCGCGCAAGGACACGGGAACCTCGACCATTCCGCTCTGCTGCTGATCGTCGAGCAACTATCGGGCCGTACGAACCGCTAGGAGACCTGCCATGCCACGTATGCGAACCGTCGACGCAGCGGTGAAGATCCTGGAACGCGAGAACGCCACGCAGACCTTCGGGCTGCCGGGCGCGGCCATCAACCCCTTCTACTCCGCGATGCGGGCGCACGGCGGCATCAAGCACATCCTCGCACGTCACGTCGAGGGCGCTTCGCACATGGCCGAGGGATACACCCGCGCCCGCGCCGGAAACATCGGCGTGTGCGTCGGCACGTCCGGTCCGGCGGGCACCGACATGATCACGGGTCTGTACTCGGCGTGGGCCGACTCCATCCCTATTCTGTGCATCACCGGACAGGCGCCGGTCTCACGCCTGCACAAGGAGGATTTCCAGGCGGTCGACATCGCCTCCATCGCCAAGCCCGTCACCAAGATGGCCATGACCGTCCTGGAGCCCGGGCAAGTGCCCGGCGCCTTCCAGCAGGCCTTTCACCTGATGCGGTCCGGTCGTCCCGGCCCGGTCCTCATCGACCTGCCGGTCGACGTCCAGCTCGCCGAGATCGAGTTCGACATCGACGCCTATGAGCCGCTGCCCGTCTACAGGCCGGCCGCGACCCGCGCGCAGGCGGAGAAGGCCCTTGACATGCTCACCGCGTCCGAGCACCCGCTGATCGTGGCCGGTGGCGGCGTCATCAACGCCGACGCCGCCGGTCTGCTCGTCGAGCTCGCCGAACTGCTGGACGTGCCGGTAGTGCCGACCCTGATGGGCTGGGGAGCGATCCCGGACGACCACCGGCTGATGGCCGGCATGGTCGGGCTGCAGACCTCGCACCGGTATGGCAACGCGACGATGCTCGCATCGGACTTCGTGCTCGGCATCGGCAACCGGTGGGCCAACCGCCACACTGGTGGCCTGGATACCTACACCCGCGGACGCACGTTTGTGCACATCGACATCGAGCCCACCCAGATCGGCCGGGTCTTCGCTCCCGACTACGGCATCGTCTCCGACGCCGCCGCGGCCCTGGAGCGGCTGGTCGAGGTCGCACGCGACCGGAGTGAGGCGGGGCTGCTGCCGGACCGCGCGGACTGGGTCGCCGAATGCCGCGAACGCAAGCGCACCATGCACCGGCGCACGGACTTCGACAACGTGCCGATGAAACCCCAACGGGTCTACCAGGAAATGAACAGGGCATTCGGCAGGGACGTGCGCTACGTGTCCGCGATCGGGCTCTCCCAGATCGCCGGCGGGCAGTTCCTGCACGTGTACGCGCCACGCCACTGGATCAACTGCGGCCAGGCCGGTCCACTCGGCTGGACAGTGCCGGCGGCACTTGGTGTGCGCGTGGCCGAGCCCGACGCCACCGTCGTCGCCCTGTCCGGCGACTACGACTTCCAGTTCATGATCGAGGAACTCGCGGTCGGCGCCCAGTTCAACCTGCCCTACATACAGGTGCTGGTGAACAACTCCTACCTCGGCCTCATCCGCCAAGCCCAGCGCGGCTTCGACATGGACTATCACGTGCAACTGGCATTCGACAACGTGAACTCCCCCGACCTCGAGGGATACGGTGTCGACCACGTCAAGGTCGCCGAAGGGCTCGGCTGCAAGGCCATCCGCGTGCGTACGGCGGGCCAACTGCCGGAAGCGTTCGAAGAGGCCGTCAAACTCATGGCGGAGTTCCGCGTCCCGGTCATCGTAGAGATCATCCTTGAGCGCGTCACGAATATCGCCATGGGAACCGAGATCGACGCGATCGTCGAATTCGAAGACCTGGCCGATGCCGAGCTCGAGTCGTACCCCGCCTCCCTCGACCGATGAGCAGCGCACCGACCTCGGGCGCGAGGCTCACGGGCCGCCTGGAGCCGGGCTGGTCATGTCCAGGCGGAACTTAGGTGAACTGACCGGGTCGAAGGTGAGCGTTGGCTCGCGATCTCGACCACCAGCCGCTCGCCGGAGTGGGCCACCACGGAAGCCGGCCACAGCGAGAGTTCGACGGGAACGCACTCGCCCGGGAACGCTCGCGACTCGGGCCGTCTACAAGGAAGACGCCGAGGGCCGGCGACTGCATCACATCACCCTCCGGTCGCCTAGGATCGTGTGGCGTTTGATCCGGCCAAAGTACTCATGGTAATTCGACGTCGAACGCCCGCTCAGACTGGGGTCGGCCACTCGGCCCGGTGCCGCGTCATTTCGGGCACCGTGAAGTGCGCCGCACCCGACCCCGCCAGGTATGCCGTCACCGAGGTCGGCGCCACGTCCGGATAATCCGCGTTGCGTATGTCCCGCAGCGAGGCCGTCCCGTCGAACATGGCCACCTGATGCTGCAAGGCTACATACTCCACGATGCTGGACGCCGTGTATTGTCGGCGCACGACTTCCGCACGCAGGTCCTGGAGTGTGCCCTTGCGCACCAGTTCCCATCGCCGCCCGGAAGCCGCCTCGACTTCGTTGCGCAGCTCCAGCATGGACAACTGCTGGCCGACCACGTGTACGTCGCGGCCCGCGGTCTTCGGGTCGAGTGCGATCGCAGCCGTGAACGCGGCGGTGTCCGGGATTGTGGTGATGTCGATCGGGCGCGTACCGTCACCCCACACCGAGAACGTGCCAGCCGCTGGGTCGAGCACCTCGTGGACCGGGCCGAGGAAGTATTCCGGGAACGCGCCGATCGCCACCGATGTGCGTGCGACAGTCGAGGTAGCGAACGCGTCCGCGAATACGCGGCGCAGGTCGGACAACACGTTGACGCCGTAGCTGTAGCCGTAGAGGTTGGTCGAGAAGTCCGACGGGATCATCCGGTGCACGCCGGCCCGCTCCGCGGCCCGCAGCAGTTCCTGTTGCCCGTCGATGATCACTTCTGGCCCGCCCTGGACTGCGGACACCACAACCTCTACGCCGTCGAGGTATTGCTGAAGCGTGTCCGCGCCGCCTGTCAGGTCGCCGATGCACGGCGTCAGGTTCGGGTGCGCCGTCACCTTGTTCACCGAAGACTTCCGGACCAACGCGCGCACATCGGCGCCTCGATCCAGCAGATTCTCCACGATCAGGCTGCCGAGGCTCCCGGTCGCGCCTGCCACCAAAACTGTCGTCACTACCGTTGCTCCTTGTCTGACATGTTTATCGATCACGTACCGGCGGGCAAGCGCGTGTGCCGGGGGATACTGCCGAACTTGCCGGAGTGGAAGTCGCGGTACGCCTGTGCGATCTCGGCCTGGGTGTTCATCACGAACGGGCCGCTGGCAACAACGGACTCGCCGATAGGCCGGCCGGCGAACAACAGCACCTTGGTCTGTTCGTCAGCGTCGGCAGTGGCCAGGGTCAGCGAGGTCGGCTGGCCCGGCCGAGACACGGGATCGGACCAGGCGGTCTGCCCGGCTCGCGCGGTCCGGCCGCCGACCGTCAGCCGACCCGACATCACGTACGCGAAAGCGCGGTCGCCCCCGTCGAGCACCTGCCGATATTCGGTCCTCGGATCGAGCGTGATCACCATGCCCAGAATCGGCCATTGGTTGACTGCCGGCCCGCGCGCCGCCCCGGTCTCGCCCGAGATCACCTGAACCAGTACGCCCGGCTCGGTGTGCACGGCGTGCTGGCCGGCCCGCAGGTCCTGATAGCCGGTGGGTACGAACTTCTTGCGCGCCGGCAGGTTGAGCCACATCTGGATCACATGCGCGTGTTCCGCGCGTGCAGCGACCTCGCGGTGAATGACACCCTGCCCTGCGGTCATCCACTGCACGTCTCCTGGCCCGAGCACTCCGGAGTTCCCCATGCTGTCGCCGTGCTCCAGGGCCCCGTCCAGGATGAGGGTCACGGTCTCCATCCCGCGGTGCGGGTGCCAGTCGAACCCCGGCTGATTGACCAGTTCCTCTCCCATGAGCAGGAACGGATCGGTCCAAGAGTTGTTGCCGGGTGCAATGATCAGCGTGCTTCGAGCGGACATGGCGGTCGGGCCGAGATCCACTGTGTCGAGAACCCGATCCACCCGCCGGGCCACCAGCGCGGTTTGCGCGGTCATAATGCCCCCTCCTCGTCGGTCAGAAAAAGCCTCCCGCTTGCCGAGCCGATTGGCAAAGGTGGCCAAAGTTACTTACTATCGAGAAGTGACTAGCCCACCCAGCGCTCCTGTCGATGAGGAGAACTGCCACCGCATCCTGCGTGCGATCGACATCATCGGGGTTCGCTGGATCGGGCCGATCCTGCTCGCCGGGGCTCGGGGCGCCCGTCGGTTCAAGGAGTACCGCGCTCTGGTTCCGGGCATCTCGGATCCACAGCTGACACTCCGGCTCAAGCAGCTACAGGGCCGCGGGCTCATCGAACGCACTGTCATTCCCAGCACACCTGTCCAAATCATGTACGCCCTCACGGCCGACGCCGAAGCGCTGATCTCTGCCCTTCAGCCGTTGGCGCAGTGGAGTGAGCAACGTGACCAGCCCGAACGCGACGCCACCGAGCGACAATGACCTACTAGGTCGCCGATCGGCTAGCGATCCGCGACCTGGTCGACGCCTACGCCCATCTGGCGGACCGACGCGACGCCCAGGGACAGGCGCTACTCGTCATCGACGACGCCCGCGTCGGTCACGGTCGGCGAGCCCAGGGTAGAGGCGGCCGACACGAACGCCACTGTCTCGGCAGCCGAGCGGTCTGACTACCCGGCTAGGCCGCGCAACAAGCCCTCGAAGTCCTGTTCGCCGTCACGGGTCTGGGCGCCGCGGGCCAGCCCGGCGCCCATGAGCTGCGCCGTGGCGGAGCTGAATACGAGCCCGGCCCAGGCATCGTTCTCCCGTGCCAAGCCATCGGCATGATCGCTGGGGATGATGGCGTGCTTGGCCGCCGCGACGACGCCGTCCGGCAGCGCGGCAATGTTGCGGGCGAGGCGGTTGACGAACTCGTCGAGCTCGTGCGCGGGCAGAGCACGGTTGACCCAGCCGTAACGCTCGGCGGTCTCGGCGTCGAGCAGGTCGGCGCCGAGCACGAGTTCCAGGGCGCGGTTGCGGCCGACGCGCTCAGTGAGGTACTGCGTGGCGCCTCCGCCGGGGACGATGCCCATGAGGGCTTCTACCTGGCCGAGCCCAGCCCTGCCGATCGCTGCGAACGCCATGTCGGCGGCCACGACGAACTCGGCTCCGCCGCCGCGCGCCTTGCCGGCGAGCTTGACGATGGTCACCTGGGGCTGGTGGCGTAGCTGCTCCCCTACGGCCTGGAAGACATTGACGTGTTCCGGCAGGTCGGCCATGAGCCCGGCGAGATCCTCCGGGGTGAGGGTCATGTCGACGTGGGCAAGGAAGAAGTCCGGGTCGGCGCTGTCGAACACGATCACGTGTACGGTGTCGTCACCGGCCAGCGTGGTGAGCAGGTGCCGCAGGTCGGTCATGACGGCGACGCCGAGGATGTTCATCGGCGGGTTGTCGATCGTGACGTGCGCGACCCCGTCGTTCCGGCTGACCCGCAGAGTCTGGTACTCGTCGTGGTTCATCTGGTCTCCTTAGGTATCTGGCAAGACCTTGGTTCCTGTTGTATACCTACTGTTAAACCCATGATGAGCTGCGTCAATAACGCACTTCAGACATCCCAGGGATCGTGGAGGATACCGCCATGGCCGCTTCTGAGACCGTTTACCGGGCTATCGCCGAGCAGGATCTTGTGTTCCGGTCCGATTGCGCGAGCCGGCCGATCCTCGATCAGATCGCCGACAAGTGGTCGATGATGGTGATGGCGGTCCTGGCCGAGCCGCGCCGGTTCAACGAGATCAAGCGCCGCCTCGAAGGCGTGACTCAGCGCGTGCTCACGCAGACCCTGCGCCGGCTCGAACGCAACGGGATGGTCGAGCGCCGGGTGCTGCCGACCTCGCCGGTCGGCGTCGAATACTCGTTGACCCCGCTCGGGGAGAGCCTGCGTGAGCCGTTCGGCCGCCTCTACGACTGGACAGTCGCCAACGCGCCCGAGATCCAAGCACGCCAACGCGATTTCGACCAGCGCGCTCAACCCTGACGCCGGAGCCGAAGCCGGGCCGGAGCGAGCGCCGCCCTGCTCAAGGCCTGCACGCCGATCTACGACCGGTGTGGCTACCTGCTGCTCTACGGGCAGGTGCCCGGCGAGCCGTACATCGGGATGACACCCTGGCTAGCTCAGTCACCAGGTAAACACGCTCGTGATCCAAGACACGCTCGCCCTCACCGGAGTGGCAGGCACGTGCTCACCGACGCCGACCGGCGAGGCCTGACTCCGATCTCCCATTCGGACATGAGCCTGTATGGCGAGAGCCAGTTACGGACCGACCGCCGCCTGGACCTGATCGACCTGCCGACTGTGGGACGCTGAGGAGCTGTCACCTCATGGCGACGATCATCGTGATGAGGTGGAACGCCCAGTATGCGGCTCGTGCGCAGGGGCGCTGCCGCGTCTGGCCGAGGCCGTCCGCCAGATCCGGCCAACGACCTGCCGCTGGAGGATCCATGCCTGAGCGCCTGAGATGGCAACCTGGCTATCCAGAATGCCGCTTGCCCCATCCGCGCCGTAATCTGCTTGCATGATCTTGCATCGGTCTCCCCAGTTCTTCCCTTTCGTGATCACGGGTGAGTATGGGGTTGCCGTAGCATCCGCCGAACATCCAACACATTTGGCTGACCAGCGGAAATGCTGACCTGAGACCCAGTGGCTCATCCCGGATCCGACGCCGATGGCGCCGTGGCATTCGCCTCATCGTGGTCGCGAAGCATGCGCAGGACGGTGGCCGGGGAGGGGTGCCGGCCCTCCTTGCCGGATGCGGACCGTGTCCCGGGAACCGCGGCGAAGGTTCCCGTTCAGGAGAGCGAGGGGGAATCCGGCGCTGGTGGGGCAAACCTGGCGGGCGGGTGAGCGCTGCGGAGGCGCAGTGGCTGTCGGCCTGTTCTGGCGCTGACCGAGGTGCTCACTGCCGTCCCATAGCCTCCGAGCACGCGACCGCAGGAGACCGGCAACAACATCACCGATCCTGTGACGTCCTCCGGGGCTTGCTTGAGCCGAGGTCCGGGGAAACCCCGCACGCCCGGTTCTGAGGTGAGGGCGGCGCAGTAATGCGCCGTCCTCACCCGACAAGGGGGTTGAGCGGCACGGCTACTGTCAGCGCCTTGTCCGCGTTGTCCGAGAAGGACAGCTTCCCCAGTTCCGCACGCCCTGGCATGGTCAGCACCGAGGGGTCGCCGTTGCTCCAGATTCCTCGGATTTGACGCCTGGTGATTTTCCAGCCTTCGTCCGTTCGGCGGAGGTGGTCGTCATAGTTGCCACCGATGATGTACTGTCCGCTGCCGGTCGCTTCTGCGCGCTCGTGCTGAGCGATGAAGGTGGCATGCGTGGTGGCGATGTCGGCTTCGACAGTGATTTGGATGTTGCCCACGAGGTGTTGGGTAGCGCCAAGGGGCTCAAGGAATCCCTTGGCTCCTGCGATGATCGCCTCACGACCATGGACGTCAGCGTTAATGTAGTCGCCTTCGGCTTCCGGGGCGTAGCAGGTCGTGAGCAGATCCCAGTCGCGGACGTCCATGGCGCGTGCGACGGTGTAGATCAGCTCAGCGATGGCGGCCCTGTCGAGGAGCTCTTGGACGGAACCGGATTCTGTGGGGGTAGTCATTGTGTTTTCCTTTGGAAAAGTGCGCGTAGCAGCTTGGGCTGACCGCCGGGCCCTTGTGATGAGATTGGTTGGCGATGCCAGGGAGGGTGGCGGTCCTGGTGAGCGTGAGGGCCTGCGCGACTCAGCGATGGGGTACGACTGCGAGCCTGGCGAGGCCGAGAACCAACGTTCGCTTGCGGCCCATCAGGTTGGCCCCGAAGTCCTAGCCCCGGACGCGAGGGAACGGGTAACCCGCTGATGGCTTCACGGCCTCACGACACACTGGCCCCGCGCACCGAGTGACGCCTGCGGGGAAAGGCTGCCATGGTCGACCACCGTGAAGTGCCGGCGCAGGGCCGGGGTCATTTTCCGGGGAGGGGCTGCGAGCCGGAGGCATGTCCTTGGACACGCTCCAGCACGACGACGGGGATCTGCCTGCCGGCGGCTGCCTCGAACTCGGCGAACTTCGGAACGAGCGCTATCTCTTTCGCCCAGAGCCGCTCGCGCTCCGCGCCCTCCGCGAGCCGAGCGACGGCCGGTACCGTTTCCGTACCCACCTCGACCGCGACCTGCGGATTCGCCATGAGATTGTGGTACCAGACCGGATGATGCGGACTGCCGCCGTGGGTGCCGAAGACGGCCCAGCCATCGCCGACCGGCTGGTAGAACAACGGGTTGATCCGCGCGCGCCCCGTCTTGGCCCCGATGTTGTGCACCAGAATGAGCGGCATGCCTCGCTCGTCGAAGCCGGGAACCCGGGGCGGTATGGGGCGGCCCGCGGCGAACTCCTCCTCGCTGCTCCAACGCACGTACCCGCCGTTCGCTCGGAACTCGGCGATGATCTGGTCGTTCCATATGTTGCCGCCGGTGGCCTTGACCTCGTTTGCGGTGGTCGTGGACGGGTCGGACATGACATTCCCCTCGCTATGCGGAGCACTTGCTCCTCAAAATAGCACGAAGTGGAGCATGCGCTCCGCATAAAGAGGTATGCTCGGTCACATGGCAGTGGCTGAACCGGAAAACACCACCCGGCGCCGCGCACCACGCGTGGACGCGATCCGCAACCGGGAAGCGATCATCGAGACCGCCGCCGAAGTGCTGGCCGAGCAGGGCACCACGGTGGACGTGCGCGAGATCGCCCGCCGCAGCGGGGTGGGCATGGGAACCCTCTACCGGCATTTCCCGAAGAAGGAAGATCTCGTCGATACGGTCCTGCGCAAGGAATTCTCCAGGTGGGCGGAGTCCGCGCGCCAGGCGGCGATCGACGCCGAGGACCCCTGGGCGGCACTGACCGACTTCTACCAGCAGGCCCTGAGCGGCTACGCCCGCCACCGCGCGATCCAGGAGCGCTTCGCGCTGACCTGGTCAGCCCCCGACCTGGAGGGCCTCCATCAGCTCCGCCTCGTCATCGAGGAGCTGTGCGCCCGCGCCACGGGCCTGCTGCGCCCCGGCGTGACCACCGACGACCTGCTGCTCCTGCTGGTCTCACTGGGCCACGCCGTCCAGATCACCGATGGCTGCCGCCCGCACATGTGGCACAGGCTGCTGCGCATCTCCCTCGACGGCCTGCGCGCCGACCACCGCGAACCACTTCCCGCCGATACGGCGCCGGACACCCACCAGCCCAGACCAGAAACTCCGAAAAGATAAGCCTTCTCACCCTGCGGCGAGTTCCTGACGCCGGAAGGAAACTGCCTATGGCTCCTATCCAACCGCACCGTGAATCGCACGATTGGCAAGCATGCTGTGCGCTTGGACAGGAGCCGTTCACAGGCGGCAGCCAGGCTTTCTAGTTGCCGCCCCGGTTCAGCCAGGCTCGGACCGAGCCGCCGTCGTAGACGACCAGATAGTCGGCCCTGCCGTCACCGCTGATGTCGGCGAACTCGACGTACTTGCGGGGGTACTTGGAGGCGTGGGCCCAGTCATGGCGGGGCTCGAAGCTGCCGTTGCCCCCGCCGCCCCTGTTGAGGAAGGCGTGCACCGCGCCCTCGACGCTGACCTGCAGGTAGTCGGCCTTGTTGTCGCCGTCGCCGTCGGCGAACCGGACGGCTTCCAGCGACGAGCCCTTGGTGCCGCCGGCCCAGTTGAGCCACAGCTTCCAGTATGAGGGTCCGACATTGCCATTGCCTGGGTTGCTGCCGGGTTCCCACCCGTTCAGGTATACGTGGGCCGCGCCGTCCGCGCTGACCCGCAGGATGTCGTCGCGCTTGTCCCCGGTGACGTCGGCGAAGCGGAGGTTGGCCCGGTTGAACGGCTCCTCGTCGAAGACGATCCCCTGGTAGACGAAGTTGAGCTTGTCGCCTGTCGCGGCGAAGTTGAGGTAGGCCCGTACCTTGCTGTCGTCACTGACCACGAGGTAGTCGTCGCGTCCGTCCCCGTTGAGGTCGGCGAAGCGCACCGCGTCCGGATCGACATCGGCCTTTTGCCCCCCGTCGCCTGGGTTGTCTGCCGGGGTGTACACGCCCAGGTCCACCCAGTTGGGAAACCCGGGTGAGCCGACGGTGTTCATCGACGCGCGGATGCTGCCGTCCTGCCGGACCTGCAGGTAGTCGGCCCGCTTGTCGCCGTTGAGCTCGGCGAAGATCGTACGGCCCACGTCGTGACCGTATCCGGGGGCGATCACGCCCAGCTTGCGCCATCCCTCGCCCAGAGCCGTGGTGCCGTCCCCGACGCCAGGGTTGGTGTCGTCGGAGTCGGCCGGGTTGCAGCCGTTGGGCGGCCCCTCGATCTCCGGGGGTGCGATCCAGCCCTTTTCGAACGCCTCTTGTACGGCACCGGCCCAGGCGCCGGCCATCTTGGCGTAGCCGGTGTCCGTCGGATGTGCGTCGTTCTGCAATCCGTCTCTGACCAGCACCCGCTTCATGTCCACCAGAAGGACGTGCTTGCCCTCGCCCTGCAGGTCCCGTACCACGCCGGGCAGCGCCGCGTTGTAGGCGTTGATACGGGGCTGCAGCCCGGGCTTGTCGGTCGGGATGAGCTTGGCGACCAGCACCGTGGCACGTTTCGAGTGGTCCAGCGCGTGGTTGATCAGCTCCTTGAGCCGGTCAGGCGCGGACGACAGCTTGTAGTTCTGGTTCATGTCGTTGGTGCCGGCGTGCAGGAGGATCAGGTTCGGCCGGTAGCGCGGCACGCTGCACTCGGCGTGCTGGGTGATCTCGTCGATCCGGCGGCCCGAGTGACCTTCGTTGTCGGGGTCACTCATCGAGCCGCCCTGCTTCGATCCGACGAAGTTGACCTCAGGCGTGATGACCTTCAGGTAGTCGTACAACTCGTCGCGGTAGCCGTTCCCGTCGGAACTCTGCACGCCGTAGGTGATCGAGTCTCCGAGCGGCATCACCCGAAGCGTGGCCGGCCTCCGGATCCGGGAGACCTGGTCGGCGATATCGCTGGCGACGTCCATGACGAACTGGCCGGCGGAGCGGCAGTACGCCGCGAAGGTGTTCCACCAACTGCCCAGTTTCTGGCCCAGCGCGACGAGCGCCTCCCCGAGCCACTTGATGTGGCCGGGCAGCGCGGTCTTGGCCCACTTGCCGATGCCGGCCTCCCAAGCGGCTCCCCCCGCCGCGAAGGCGAGCGCGTTGACCAGCGACGCGGCCCACGCCTTGGGGTCATTCAGCTGGTCGTCGACGGCCTGGAGGATGATGCTACGGGTCATGCTGCCGAAGAAGCCGCCCAAGGAGACGCACAGGACGGCTGCCTCGGGCGCGAAGCCGAGGCAGATGGCCCGCAGCGCGATCCCGGTCAGAATGCCCGCAGCAGTGGCCAGCGCCTGCTGCAAGAGATTGGCGTTCGTGCCCAGCTGACCGGTTTCGATGGTTATCGCGATGCCGGTATTCGTGGCCGACAGTTGCCCGTGGAAGTCGACCCAGCCGTCGAAATCGACGCCGCCCCCCGGCATGGCGTGCGGATTGTCCTCGAAGTCCTGGCGGGCCGTATCGCTGATGCGCGGGTTGCGGCTCTGCGTCTCCTGCAGGAGCCGGCGCACCCGCTCCTCGTCGTAGCTGCCCAGGTCCAGGCTCAAGGTGACGGAATCCTTCGCCGGGACCACGGCGAAGTTCCCCAGTGAACCGCTCGGCACGGCTAACTGCGGCGCCGCCATCGCGGTCACCGGGGGTGTCAACCCCAGTAACAGCGTCACCACGATGGACAAGAGCAAGGCCACCCGGCCGGTCGTTCTCTGCGTATTCACGCGCACCTCCACAGCTGGAGATGTGATCATCTCCAGCTCAGACAAGAACTGCGTGAACACCCCATAAACATTGACGGGGTTATGACCATCTGGAGTCAGGGACGCATCGCGGCCGCGCCTACCGCCGCGCGGCGTGGCCGGCGGTGAAGGCCGGCATCGCCGTGGCGGTCCGTGGCGGATCCTCGGGCTGGGGCGAGTGCCCGATGCCGGGCAGCAGCTCGGCTCTCGCGCCTGGCACGCCGCGGTAGGCGGCGGAGGAGGACCGCTATCTCGGGGTGTCGTTAACAACCGGGGAAAGGTCCGCGGACGTAGGGCGGAAGGGACTGAGCGTGACGGTGGACGTGCCGCCGTCAACGGCGACCATGGCAGCCCGGCGCTGCTGGCGCGGCTGGTGGGCAACGTCGTCGACAATGCCGTGACCCACAGCGAGGACGGCGGATGGATCGAGATCACCAGGGCCGCGGACGCGCAGGGGACGGCGCTGATCGTCGATGGCCCGTCCTCGACCGGGCGGGAGGTCGATCGGCTGGCGCAGCCCTTCGAGCGGCTCGGCGGCGAACGTACCGGCTCACCGGGCCTGGGCCTGTCGATCGTGACGGCCGTGGCCGCCGCCCACGGCGCCGGCTCGGCCTCCTCGCCCCGCCGGAGGGCGGCCTCCGAAGTAGTGACCTTCCTTGAGGTCGGCGGTCAGCGCCGGGCGGCTGCGGGAGCGCATCTTCGAAGCCACCAGCAGCGACACACTGGGCGCGCAGCCCGACCTGGCGACGGCGGCGCGCACGGCCACCCTGTTGATCGCGACGATCCGCGGGCTGCTGCTGGACCTGCTCGCCACCGGCGACCGGGACTGGGTCCAGTACGCGGCCGAGAGCTTCCTGGCCACCCTCGAACACACGCCGCGACCGGCCGGGGACACCGCATCTGGCAACGGTCGGTTCCGACGCATCACACTAGAGGGGGATGCCCTCGACCTGCTGCGCACTGCCTTGCAGACCGGGCAGGTCGCCTGGGACGCCGATGGGGTCACGGTCGGCGAAGGCGACCTCGCCGCTCAGGTCGAGCAGTGCTACCTCAACATCGGCACCGCTCTGGCCGGATCGTCTGGCCGCACGCGGTCAGTTCGGGACCGCAGTTTCGGCAGGGACCTCGGTCATGCGCGTGTCGTAGCCGGTTTCGGGGTTGACGACACGGCCGGCGGCCCACCAGTTCTCGCGGGCCGTTTCGACGACCATCAGCATGACGTCCTCTTCGGGGACATCGGCGAGCAGCCGGAGGTTGTTGACGATCGCCCGGAACAGTTCGCTCTTCTGCTCGGCTGTGCGCTGGTTGAAGGACAGCTGGATGAGCATGGTGCGCTCGCTGCGCGACAGGCCGAACACGACCGGCTGCATGTGGAAGTTGTCGGGCGTGACCTCGAGGAAGACGTGGAACTGGTCGTCGTGGGGGATCTTCAGTACGTCGACCATCGCCTTGTGGAGGGCGGCGGAGACGTTGCGGCGGTATTCGGGGGTGGTGCCCTGGCGCAGGTAGACGTTGATCAGCGGCATTGTCGGTCTCTTTCCGATGCGGTATTTGGAGATGGGTCAGGCGGTGGGTGCCGTGGTGCGGTGCTGGGTAGGGGCGGGGACCTGGAAACAGGTCAGCAGCGCGCAGGTGTTCATGTACTGGCCGATGAGGTTGACCAGGGCGACGAGGCTGTCCGTGTCGAACGTGGCCACGGCCTCGGCATAGAGGTCGTCCGATATGTGGTGGTCGCGGACGAGGGCGGTGGCCACGCGGTGGGCGACGTCTGCCTCGGCGCGCAGACCGCAGGGCGTGTCGTCGCCCTGCCGGAGCGCCACGACCGCGGCCTGGGGCACGCCGGCACGCTCCGCTCCCGCGGTGTGGGCGTAGAGCGCGTACTCGGCCCGCCAATGGGCGGCCACGGTGAGGATGACCACCTCGCGGACGTCGGCCGGAATGCCGGATTTGCTGATCGCCTGGGCCCATTCCAGCAGGGGCTGGGCAATGCGCGGGTTGCGCAGCATGACGTTGAACGGGCCGATCAGCCGCCCATCGGGCAGCGCGGCCGTGTAGCCCGCCCCATCTGCACTGGGCAGGCGCGTGACCTGCAGTCTGGCATGGACGGCGCGCTGCGCCTCATCGAGGGCGTCGGGACGAAGGAGGGGCAACCGGCCGCCCAATCCGGAGGTCCCGTGGGTGGGCTGTTCGTTCATGCCTTTCAGGTTAGGAACTCCGACAGACATTCTGCCAGCGAATGCACCGCATGCTGGGTATGCTGATTCCTCATGGACTTCACGGTGGTCGGACTGCGGGTGCTGCGCGAGGTAGCCGAGCGGGGCACCTTCACGGCCGCGGCTCATGCACTGGGCTACACGCAGTCGGCCATCTCCCGGCAGGTGGCCGGCCTGGAGCAGGCCACCGGCGTCCGGCTGTTCGACCGCTATCCAGGCGGTGTACGACTGACCACCGCGGGCCGAGCCCTGCTGCCCCATGCCGTGACCGCGCTGGACGCATTGGACGCGGCCGACCGGGAACTGAGCGGCGCAGAGGACGACACCGGTCAGGTGCGGCTCGGCTTCTTCCCAGCCGTCGGATCCGTGCTCGTGGCCCGTGCTCTGACAACCCTGGGCCGGCAATGCCCCCGCATCCAAGTCACCACTCGGGAGGGAACCACCCCATCGTTGCTGAGGGCGCTGCGCGCCGGCGTCCTCGACGTCGCCCTGCTGTCCTCCCGGCCGCCGCACCGCTCACCCGACGCCGACGATCCACCCCTGCATGCGGAGCCGCTGCTGGAAGACCGTCTGGTCCTGGCAGTGCCGGTCAGCGGCCGGTTCGCCGACCGCGCCAGCGTCACCGCTCAGCACATCGCCGGCGAGACGTGGATCGCCAGCCCGTCCAGCACCGACGAGCCCCTGCTGGGCATCTGGCCGGGCCTGCCCGGACGGCCCCGGGTCCACCACGCCACCCGCGACTGGCTGACCAAGCTGCACCTGGTCGCAGCCGGCGTCGGCATCACCACGGTCCCCTCCATGCTGCTGTCCGCGATCCCGCCCGGCGTCCGCCTCGTCACCATCGACGATCTCCCAGAGGAACGACGCCGCGTCAGCCTGGTTCGCCTGCCGGGCCCCACCACGCCCTCGACGGACGCCCTCGTCCACGCCCTCCGCCGACACGCCGCCGATCTCGCCGAATAAGAACTCGCGCACGTCATCGCGGTCGCCTTCGGACCACTGGGTGTAGCCGCGCTTGAACGCGAGGACCTCCAGCTCGCCGGCGAGATGCGCAGTCGGGCCCGGCACTCCCCGAGCGACAAGTGCGGCTGTCATGGCGGCTGCGAGACCGACGTTCTTGAGGGCATCGCGCTCTTGGAGTTCGGTGCTGGCCGCCACG
Organism: Nonomuraea insulae; assembly: GCF_042656245.1. NCBI lineage: Bacteria > Bacillati > Actinomycetota > Actinomycetes > Streptosporangiales > Streptosporangiaceae > Nonomuraea > Nonomuraea insulae. Next base: position 507,089 of record NZ_JBHSPA010000023.1, on the reverse strand, counting down.
GCGCTTTGAGGCGGGGACCGAGCTCGCGGTTCGCCGGACCCATGGCGCTCGAGGTGCGCTCCAGGCCGGCCGCGACCGCTTCGAGCGGACTGGCGTCTGCAGGCGCTTCGGTGATCCCGTCGGCGAGCAGCCTGCTGAGAGTCTCCTGGCCGGCGACCAGCAGCTCACGCTTGTCCGAGAAGTGCCGGAAGGAGGTGCTCTTGGTGACCCCGGCGCGCTCGGCGATCTGCGCCACCGTGGTGGCGTCGTATCCCTGCTCGGTGAACAGGTAATCAGTGCCTTGACCGGCATGCGGGTGCCGGGCGCCTCCTGTCGGTGAAGGTCCACTTACGCGCCACGAGGCTACGATGCCAACGCAGGATCGTCGCCGGAGTGACCGGGAAGAGCTCCGCCCACTGGCGGCGGTGGATCAGCCGCGACAATGCCGTAAGCCAGAGCCGGTCGGCGTGTCCCCACCGTGGCCGGTCGCCGAACTGGCGGCGGAGCACTTGGTTCTCGTGACGGAGCACCAGCAGCTCAACATTGTTGGACAGATCAGCGCGGACCAGTACCGCCAGCAGGCCGAACATGCCCCTCACCAACCGGTGGACAAGCGACAACAACACCCCGCGATGGTCGCAGCCGCCGCTCTGATCACGCAGCAAAACCGCAGTTCACAGCACGAGACTGTATTTCCGAGCGGGACACCGTCAAAACCGGGCAGCAATGAATCCGGGGTTGCACAATCAGGCAAGGCGACGGAAGGCCGCGCGGTAGTCCCTCGGGCGTCGTCCGGTGTGCTTGGCGAAGAGGGCAGCGAATGTGCTGGGGTCCCCGTACCCGACCGCGGCGGAGATGCTGGCGACGGTTCGGTTCGTGGTCTCAAGGAGGTGGCGGGCGCGACGGACGCGCGACGACTGCAGATAGGCGAGCGGGCTCTGGCCGGTCTCGTCCGCGAAGCGCCGCTGCAGCGTCCGAGTGCTGACCCTGAACGTATCCGACAACGCGGCGAGGTCGTATCGGGCGGCAAGGTTCTGGTCAAGCTGTCGCATGACCTTGTGGGAGAACTCGTTTCCGGGCTGCGGAAGAAATCGTGCGTCAACGTATGGAGTCTGGGACGATCGCGCATCGTCGACGAGAGCCACCCTCGCGGTTGTGCGTGCCACGCCGGCACCGCTGTGTCGGCGGATCAGTTCCAGCGCGAAGTCGTACATGGCGCTGAAGGCTGCCGTCGTCGTCACCCCGGTGTCGGTGACGACCAGACGCTCGGGTCGGACGTCAGCGTCCGGACAGCGTCGAGCCAGTTCGTCCGCGAGGAGCCAGGCTGTCGTAGCCTGGCGTCGGTTGAGGAGTCCAGCCTCGGCGAGCAGGAACGCACCGACACAGATCGAGACGATGGCAGTGCCCGCAGCAGCGTGTGAGCGGATCGCCGCGATTTCAGGGGCGAGGGGTGCGAGCTTCGCGTCCACGTCCAGGCCCGGCAGGAGCTCGAACCCTGGCACGACAAGGACATCTACCTCGCGCAGTGGGGAGACGCCCAACGCCGTACCACCCGATGCGGCGACACGACGACGAGGCGAAACGATCGACACCTCGTATCCGGAGCCGTCCGGTCCGGCAACGTGCGTGGCCATCGTCAAGAGATCGGGGACGCCGAACACCTCGGAGGCGAAGCAGCCTGGATAGGCCAGGACACCGACCCGCAGCGCGCTCACGCTCACCTTCTCTCAACCATGTCTTTTGGCGAGATTACCCGCATACATGGCGATCTGGCCTCTCGCCTGGTGCGGGGGAGTCGGTCCACACTGCCGCTATGAGCGCTGCCAGCGGACAACCTGACGAAGTGATCACGGACTTTTCCCGACGGCTCGTGGGCGTGGAGGGGGTGGTGAAGACGGTGTACGCCGCAGGTTCCGGACCGGCCGTCGTGTTGATGCCGGAGATGCCCGGCATCAGTCCTGACGTCCTTCGACTGGCGCGGTGGGTGCGGGATGCGGGCTTCACCGTCTATGTCCCCTCACTCTTCGGGATCGACGGTGCCTATCCCACGGTTGAGGGCGGTAAGGAGGTCATCCGCCGCGCGTGTGTCAGCGCCGAGTTCCGCGCGTTCGCCGGGGGCGGGACCAGCCCCGTCACGGCGTGGCTGCGTGGGCTGGCGCGCCAAGCCCATGCCGAATGCGGCGGTCCGGGAGTCGGCGCGATCGGACTGTGCTTCACCGGCAACTTCGCTCTCACCATGGCGCTTGAGCCGGCTGTCATCGCGCCAGTGGTCAACCACCCGTCGCTGCCGCTGGACGACCCCGCCGGACTCGAGATCAGCGACGCGGACGCGCGCGCGGTCCGGGACCGCATCGCGCGCGACGGACTGAAGGTTCTCGCCTACCGCTTCGACGACGACCGTTGGTGCACCGGCCAGCGCTTCGCCGCCTACCAGGCGCTCCTCGGCGACGCCTTCGACGGCCGCGTTCTTCCGGGCAGTTCCGCGAAGACCAGCCCGCCACCGTTTTTTCGCGACGTGGTCGGGTACCCCCACAGCGTTGTCACCGCCCACCTCGTCGACGAGGACGGACATCCCACGCTGAAGGCCAGGGACGAGATCCTCTCCTTCCTGACCGACCGCTTGAGCCCGTCCGGACATTCCGAGGCGACATCCGGCTGAGCGACACAACGCTCGCCATCACCGCAGGCCGAGGCCAAGCGGCCCGATGACCCGGCACACGAGCCCGCACGCGCAACCCCCCGGGCGGCGACACGCTTGATAGACCGGCTCGAACGAGGGGCCCGGGGCTACGTGGTCCGCGCCTCCGACCAGTAGGACCGCCGCCGGGTGCTGGTCACCCCGGTGCCAGACTGCGTCGCCCGCATCGTCCCTAACAGCTTCCACCCGGGGCGCGCGGCTGAGCGCGCGCCCCATCACCGCCATGCGTTGTCCTCGGCATGCGCGGATCCCTGTCATGCCCGTGGGTGCCCGAAACTCGGCCGTTGGGGTTGACCTGGGGTTTGGCGTTCCCATTCTGGCGGGCATGATCGTTGTTCATGGCGCTGAGGTTGCCATATCTGATCTTTGTCTGGATCGCGGGTCGGCTGGTGTTGCCGGCTCGCTCGCAGAGGTCGAAGGACACGGAGATCCTCCTCTTGCGGCATCAGCGCGCGGTGTTGCGTCGGCAGGTGGCAAGGCCCCGGCTGTCGCGGTGCCAGCGCAGGACGGTGTCCGGGCGGACGAGGAGCCGCAGTCGGCGCAGGACCTCGCGGGGCAGTGAGGTCAGGAGCGCGGTGAGAAAGGCCCGGTCCTCGGGCGCGAATCTGGCTCTGGTGTCGGCGCCGAGCTGGCGTTCAAGAACGGTGATCTGGTGGCGCAGGGCGAGTATCTCCACGTCCTTATCCCGATCGCCCATGGGCAGCAAACGCAGCGCGGCGAAGGTGTTCGTGACGGTGAGGTAGGCCAGGCGAAGGAGCACGACCGATCATCCTGCCGCGCGTTTCCGTCTCCTGGGTGCCTGGAGTTCGCGCCGCCACGCGAAGACCTTCCATGGCCATGACCTGGGCGGATGCAATAATCGGCAGGCGCACAGGTCACCGTGGCCGGACAGTCCGCCGGGGCGGGGTCGGTCGCCGCCCTCCTGACGATGAAGTCCGCGCGCGGACTGTTCCGGCGGGCCATCGCCCACTCGGTGCCAGGGCTGCACAGCACCCCCGCGCTGGCACGGCAGGTCACCGCCGCGTTCGCGGACCGGCTCGGCGCGGCGGCCCCCACCGCCGAGGTCGCGGAAAGATGGCGGTGCCGGGCCGCCACGACCGTCAGCAGTACGGAGAGCACCTCGGTGCCGGGCGGCACCCCGAGGGAGAACGTCTGGTTCCAGGACAGGCTCGTGGTGTCGAGACTGCTGGTGAACGTCCGCGCGAACCCGGCCGGCGCTCCCCGGCCTGGGCCTCGGTCAGCAGCCTGTTGGGGTGCCGGTAAGACTCGTGCGACCAGGTACACGCGATCGAGTTCGCCCAGGCTCAGCGGGTGGTGCTCGGAGAGGGTGAGGGATCTTTCCCTGATCGTCGGGTGCGGGCTCGACGAGCGACGGCTGGTCGGCGAGGTGGCCGTGGCCGTCGAGCGGTTGCTCAGCGGTGGCTTTCCGCCGCGGACCTGAGCGCGTCGAGCGTGGACTGGTGCGGCTGCTCAAGGGCGGCCTTCGACTCGTCGACGAGGCCGGTCAGGCGAGCTACCTCGGCTTCGGTCAAGTTCTTGGCGACCTCGGCCGCGACGATGTTGGCGCGCAGGTGAGCCGGGTTCGTCGTGCCGGGGATGATGACCATGGCGGGAGAACGGCGTAGCAGCCAGGCCAGCGCGACCTGGGTCGGCGTCGCGCCAAGGCGCTCCGCGGGGCCTGCCAGCTCGTCATGGCTGGTGAGCTGCCCAGAGGCCAGCGGGAAGTAGGGGACGAACATGATGCCCTGTGCCTCGCAGTCGGCGAGGATCTGAACACCGCTGCGGTCGAGCAGGTTGAAGCGGTTCTGCACGGCCGCGATCGGCGTCATCTTCTGCGCGCGGGCCAACATCTCCGGCGACGCGCCGGACAGACCGATGCGGTGGATGAGCCCCTGGTCGCGCAACTCGACGAGCACGCCGAGCGAATCCTCCATCGGCACGTCGCTGTGCGTTCCCGGAGTGTCGCCGGCAAGCCGCAGGTACGTCAGCTCACTCGCCTCCGTACCCAGGTCGGCCAGCGCCTCGTGGACCTGCCGGCGGACCGTGTCGGGGTGGTCGGTGATGATCCACGACCCGTCCGGGCCCCGCCCGGCGCCGACCTTGTTACCGACGATCACCCCCTCCGGCAACGGCCGCAGCGCCTCCCCGATCAGCCGGTTCACCGTACGCGGCCCGTAGGCGTTCGCGGTGTCGAAGAACGTGACTCCCAGCTCGACCGCCAGGCGCAGCACCCGCCGCGCCGCCTCGGGGTCGTCCGGCGGCCCCAAAACGTTCGGCCCGGCGAGCTGCATGGCGCCGTATCCGACACGATTCATTGGCTTCTCCCTCGATGTATCACTGCCACGCCGATCCGCGTAGCACTGAGCGTTTCAGTGATACGCCAAATGCCGTAGCATTGCAACCGTGGATGACGCGAAGACCCATACCCGGCGGCAGATCCTCAAGGCGGCGGCCGGCATCCTGGAACGAGAGGGCGCCCAGGCGGTCTCCACCCGCTCAGTCGCCGCGGCGGCCGATATCCGCGCCGCCTCCCTCTACCAGCTCTTCGGCGACAAGGACGCCCTCCTCGCGGCCCTGGCCATCCACGGCTTCGACCTCTACCTGGCCGAGAAGCACGAGCTTGCGCACACCGACGACCCGGCCGACGACCCGGTCGACGACATGCGTCGCGGCTGGGACATACACGTCGACTTCGGCCTGCGCCACCCCGCCTTCTACGTGCTGATGTTCGGCACCGACCGCCCCGGCCGTCGCCCACCCGCCGCCCAGGAGGCCCACGATCTCCTGCTGAAGTTCCTCGACCGCGCCGCCGCCGCCGGCCGCCTCCGGGTCCCGTCCCTCATCGCCGCCCGCCTCTTGCATGCCGCCGTCACCGGCGTCACCCTGTCGCTGATCGGCGCCCCCGCCGAGGACCGAGAGCCGGAGATCTCCGCGAGAATGCGTGACACCCTCATCGACTCCCTCACCGCCGACCCGCCCCCTGTCACGGACACCGGCCTCGCCTCCCGGGCCCTCGCCCTCGATGCCGCCCTCACCGCCGCAGAAGGGGCCCCTCTCCCGCTCCGCCCGACCGAGACCGCCCTCCTACGCGACTGGCTCCACCAGCTCGCCCACTGACCCGAACGGTCTCGCGGCCTGTCCGGCTTGGCCACGCCACTGACCGTTCCAATCCTGTGCGGGCATCCGCCAGGAATCGACCCGCAACTCATAGCGTCCGGCCCAGCCGGGCACCTCCAGCACCTGCCGCACCCAGCCGGGCGCGCCACCGCCAAAGCCTCCAACGCCGCCCGCACGCATTCCCCGGCCGGCTCCACCCGGTTGACATCGCGCACCGCGGAGATCACGTGCGTGGAGTCGGTGCGCTGCCGGCCACCCGCCGCCAGCAGGCCCCGCTCGTGCAACGCCGACAGCCGCAGATCCAGCGGCTTCTCCTCCAGCTCATGCGCGATCACCCGGGAGCGGAACTCACTCAGCACACTGGCGTCGAAACCCGCATCGTCCAGGCTCAGGCCGTGAAGTCGGCCCGGGGCGCGGTTCCGGCCTTTCGGCCGGGCCGTTTCCCCGGACCGCTTCCCGCACCCGGCGTGCCCCTCTCAAGGCACCGGCCGCACCATTCCCGGCAGCAACGACCCTCGAACATCGCAACGCAGCCCGCTCATGACGAGACCGACCTCAACGACCAGCGGATCGTCCGCCGAAAACCCGTCGTCGCAGGCACGATCAACGAATACCACCACGCCGCGTAACCGCAGCTCAGACTACGTAACTCAATATTCGAGCGGCACACCCTCTAGCGTCAAGCGATAAGCACACCCTGTTTGAGCTGGCACGGGTGCCAAAATGGAAGCTTCAGCGCTCCCGGGCCGGCTCGACGTGAACCGTCTTCCCAATCGACTTATCGAGGAGTATCGGGCATCATGTACGATCTTGCTGCAATCAACTACTATCTACCCTTGCTGCGTTCCAGTTCTGTTCAGTGGCTATCCGATCGAATGTGGTGGATCTCTGTCACGCCAAAAGCTCATCAATCGATTGAGATCGACGATATCCACGAAGCTCTCGCAGGTGGGACTCCGCCAGAGGTTCGTCAAGAAGACGGATACGAACTTCCAATAGCGCTGCACTGTCCGATAGCGGCATTCTTTGTCCATCGATCCGCAGGAGATGGGACGGTATCGATCCTCAACCTATCCGCTGAATCCACCTCTCTAAGAGACTATTGCCGCGCTCTGAGCAGTGGTGCGTCGGTGCTGGGAATCGAGTGGGGCGGCAAAACTTGGGAGGCCATTGCGTATGCCGAGGATGGGGATATCGTCGCGTATTTCCCCGAAGGTTTCTCGCGCGAGCTCGCTGGCGGAACAAATCCGGAAGCACTTAGCCAAGAGCTGCAATTCATCCACCAATTTTCCGAGGACAGTCCTGCTGGCGTTGTCGCGCAAAAGGCGGCGGCGCTGGCAATACTGGAAGCTAGGTCAGGACTTCGCATTACTGAAGAGTGGCTAAATTCAACCCACGAAGTCGTCTACGTCGATGTTCCGGTCGGCGACGGCGATTCGGTACACAGTGGTGCCATCGCTTCACAACCAACTATTCCGAATTCTACGGATGCGTGGCCGCACAGCAAGAAGTCTGAACTACTCTTCTGGATTATTGACCTGCTTGTCACGAAATTCGGCTTTGAATGGCCGGAAATTTCAGAGGCTCGTATCGCTTACGGCTCAGGGTATGTCCCCGAGGAGGCGCTCCACACAGAGGTCATGGACCGCACACTTCGCCTCGGTCGAGATTGGCTGGAGGCTACCAATGAATATGAATCGTTCGCTGCGAACTCTGAGCTCATGAGGTTGCGATGGAGGGCTGGGATTGCCATCCGAGTTGCGCTTAGAGAGATCGAACAGAGCAACCCCAAATTGTCTTCGCTTCAGCTTGCCAAAGAAGCTCTTGGGATGGAATGGCCGACCGTCCAGCAGCATATCCTCAACCTCTGATCTACTCTCTGAGAGAGGGCCGCCAGGGCTTTTAACGTCGGGCTAACGCGGGTTGAGGAACGCTCTGGGGGCAGAGCCCTCCGCTATCTGGCGGTTGGGGACGTGTTCGGGAGCGGAGGGCCCAAACGAAGGAGTGGGTCCCGCGGTTCGGAGAGGGTGCGTGGATTACGGCCAGCGTTGCGGGTCTCCGACACTGCGCCTGCCGAAAATTCATCCATGCAGTTCAAGCCGCATGTGAGTACTCGTGGAGGACGCCGCCGAGCCTGTGCCGCTCGAATATTGAGTTACGTAGTCTGAGCTGCGGTTACGCGGAGTGGTGGTATTCGCTGAGCATGTCGGCAAGGACGGGTTTCCGGCGGACGATCCGCTGATCGTTGAGGTCGGTCACGTCGTGAGCGGGCGGCGTTGCGATGTCCGGGGGACGTTGCTGCCGGGATTGGTGTGGCCGGTGCCCGTTGTAGTGGATGAGATGCTCCTGGAGCACGAGGGCCAGGTGGGGTTCGTTGAGGATCAGGATCCGGTCCAGAAGCTCACGGCGCAGCGTGCCGATGACGCGCTCGCAGATGGCGTTCATCCTCGGCGTCCGCGGCAGCGTTGTGATGATCCGCGGCCGTTCAACTGTGAAGACCTCCCTGAACGCCGAGGTAAAGAGCGGGTCCCGATCGTGGATCAGGAAGCGTAGCCCGGTGATGCGGTCGCTCAGGTCCATCGCCAGGTTGCGGCCTGCTGCATCGTCCATGCTCCGGTCGGGTGCGCGCTCACTCCGGCCAGGTGCAGTCTCCGGGTGCCGTGCTCGATGAAGACCAGCACGTACAACCGTTTGAGCATGATCGTCTCGACCACGAGGAAGTCACACGCGATGATCGCGTGGGCCTGAGCGGTCAGGAACTGCCGCCAGGTCGGCCCGGCGGGGCGCCGGATCGACACCGGCGGCGTGCAGGATCTCCCACACCGTGGAGACCGCGACGTTGTAGCCCAGCCGGGCCAACTCGCTTTGGATTCTCCTGTGCCCCCAGGTCGGATTCTCCCGCGCCATCCGCATAATCAGCGCCTGGACCGGCCGACGGGTGCAGGGCCGTCCCGGGCGCCGCCTGTCGGTGAAGGTCCCCTTACCCGCCACCAGGTTGTCAGCGCAAGATCGTCGCCGGGGTGAGCGGGAACACCTCCGCCCACCGGCGACGGCGAATCAGCCTCGACAATGCCGCAAGCCAGAGCCGGTCGGCGTGACCCCACCGCGGCCGGTCACCGAGCTGACGGCGGAGTATCTGGTTCTCGTGACGGAGCACCAGCACCTCAACATCTTTGGACAGATCGGAGCGGACCAGCACTGTCAGCAGGTCGAACAAGCCCCTCACCAACCGGTGGACAAGCGACAACAACACCTCGCGATGGTCGCAGCCACCGCTCTGATCGCGCAGCAAAACCCCAGCTCACAGTACGAAACCGTGTTTTCGAGCGGGACAGGCGTCGCAACACGAGTGCCGAGGATAGAAGGCCGGGTCAAGTGCCAGGGAGCACTTCTGACGCCGCACAGGCCGCGTTCCTCGGCCGGTTGTTGACTTTTTACGGTCTGGGCCGTTATCTCGTATGGGGCCGATACCGGCCCCGACCAAGCAGTTCCGCTCATGACCGTAATTTCCCAGGAGTGCAACCCATGCGTGTCCTCTCCGCCCTGCTGTCCGCTCTCTTAGCCGCTTTCCCAGCTCAAGGAACCGTGACCGACTTCGGCGTCCAGTCGACCGCGCTCACCGTCTTCGAGGGGCACTTCGGCACCGGCCAGGACGGGCGGCCGGCCGTTTTCAGTGTTCAGATGGGTACGCCAGGGGTCGTTGCCGAAGTCGATCCGGTGACCCGCGAACTGAGGGACACCGTGGAGTTGCCCGGCTCGTCCGGCGGGTGGGGCATCACCCAGGCCGCCGACGGGACCGTCTATGCCGGGACCTACCCCAACGGTCACCTGTACTCCTTCAAGCCGGGCCAGGAGCAGGCCACCGATCTGGGGCAGGTCGTGCCGGGGGAGCTGTACGCCTACGGGCTGCAGGTCGGCAAGGACGGCAAGGTCTACGGGGGGACGTATCCGGGGGCCAAGGCGTTCTCGTACACCCCGGGTGAAGGGTTCCGCGACCTCGGAGTGATGGTCGAGGGCCAGCAGTACACGCCGGATGTCGCGGTCGACACCGACCGGCAACTGCTGTGGGCGGCGGTCGGCTCGGCGGGGCATCTGATCCGGCTGGACCTGGCCACCGGGGAGAAGCGGGACATCTGGCCCGAGGCGCTGCGCGGCGATCCGAGCTATCCGTACGACCTGAACCTGGTGGCGGGCAAGCTGTTCGTCAAGCGAAGCAAGGGGCAGGCGCTCGTCCTCGATCCCGACTCGGGGGCGGTGCTGGCCGACGGGTTCACGATGAACTCGCGCGGCACGACCAAGGTCGCCGAGGGCGGCTACGTCTACTTCACCTCGGGCACCGAGCTGTGGCGCTACGACCTGGCCGCCGACCGGCCGGAAGCGGTGCCGGGGGTGGCCTCGGGCGGTGCCGGGGTGGGCTGGGGCTTCATCGACGGCACGCTTTACGCGGGGATCGGCAACTACAACGGCGACGCGTTCTCCTACGACCCGCGTACCGGCGCGTCCCAGCGCTTCAAGCTGCCGTTTCCGTACCAGCCCATCGACATCAACAATGTCACTGCCGGGCCGGACGGCCGGATCTACACGAACCTCTACATCAACGGCAACGTCGCGGTCCTCGACCCGGCCACCGGCAAGGTGACCCAGCTCGGCCGGGCCGCGCAGACCGACGGGTGGTTCTGGAAGGATGGCAAGCTCTACCTGGGCACCTATCCCAACGGCGCGATCATGCACTACGACCCGGCCCAGCCGTTCGTCACGGACACGAACCCGCGTGAGCTGTTCCGCCTGATCGGCGACGGCCAGAACCGGCCCGTGGCGTTCGCCGCCGCCGGGAGCAAGGTCTACATCGGCAGCACCCCCGACTACGGCCTCTGGGGCGGCGCGCTCACCGTCTACGACGAGGCTTCAGGCGAGCACACGGTACGGCGCGCCCCCGTCGCCGACCAGGGCGTCACCTCGCTGGCCGTACTCGGGAACACCCTGTGGGGCGGCACGTCGATCTATGGCGGCGGCGGCACCACGCCCAAGGCGACGGACGCCAAGGTGTTCACCTACGACCTGGCCTCGGGCGAGAAGCGATCGGAGCACACGCCGGTGCCCGGCGCGAAGTCGATCACCGCGCTGGTCAAGGGCCCCGACGGGCTGCTCTGGGGCCTCGCCGACGGCACGGTGTTCATCATGGACCCGGCCACGGCCAACGTGGTCAAGCAGGTCAAGCTCCCCGCCGGATACACCGGCGTCTCGGACGAGTTGCACGTCAACCCCGACGAGCACGTCTACGCCTCCCTCGACGGGAAGGTGTTCCGCATCGACCCGCTGTCGAAGACGTTCACGACCGCCGTCGAGTCCGGCCTCTACCGGGGCGCCCAGGACGGCTCGGGCAACATCTGGTTCCGCAGCGGCACCAAGGACGCCCTCGGCTCCGTTCAGGGCGGCGCCCGTCTGCTCCGCTACACCCCTCCGGCGGACGCCTGCAAGGGCTCCGACCTGACCCCGACGGTCACCATCAAGGGCCGCGACACCGGGGTGGCCAACCGCTACCGCCCCGACGGCTGCACGATCGAGGACCTCATCGAGGACGAGAAGTACACCGGGCCCCAGCTCATCGCCCACGTCGCCAAGAAGTCCGCCGAACTGGTGGCCGCCCGCCTCATCACCAAGGAGGAAGCCGGCCGCATCGTCAGCGCCGCGGCCAAGCCCTGACACGGGATGATCTACTGAAGGCGTGGCGTTCACGGTTTACGCGGGTGGGTGAGTCGTGACGCCGCCTTCATCCTGTTCGTCCTGCTCGCCGAAATGGTCCCGAACCTGATCCCGGTGCTCGGCAATGACCGCATCAGGATGTTCGCCGTGCTCGGTGCGTGCTCGTACGCCCCGTCACACGCCGTCAGGACCCGGCCCCGCCTTCTATTCCGACGGTCGCAGCTTCGAATCCTGCAGGGCGCGCTTCTCCACCCGCGGAAACTTAAGCAGCGCCCGCGCCCTGCGGCGGTATGGGGCAGATGCGAGGCGAAGCTGAATCAGCCCTTGAGCTTCAGCCGGCGCTGCGCCGAGCACTGGTCGAGCCGTCTTCCGGATTCGCGTGGCCCGCTCCTGCAACCGTGGGCTGATCTTCTGGTCTTGGCGGACGACGACCTTCAGCATGCCCAGGTGGGCCAGCACTGAACTGCGCCGGGTTTGTTCGGGGACCGCGATGCGGCCCCTGACCTCGCTACGGCCCGGAGGCCTACGCTTGTGGCGCTGCCCCAGCCTTCAGCGCGGTGATCCAGTGTCAGTGTGATCGGGCATCATGGCCCGCATGTTCGAGGGACTCCACGACATCGACTGGGCATCGATGGAGCATGCGTACGGCCCGGCACATGAGGTTCCGGAGCTGCTACTGGCCTTGCGCTCCACTGATAGGGAGGAGCGGCACAAAGCTCTCAGCAGGTTCTACAGTGCCGTCCATCATCAGGGGATGGTAGTGCCGTGCACGACAGCGAGTCTGCCGTTTCTGTTCGAGCTGGCGGGTGATCCCACCGCCCCCGAGCGGACCGCGATCGTCGAGCTCTTGGTCAGCATCGGGCGCGTAGCCGTCGAGGAGTGCGAAGAAGAATACGCCGACCTGGTGGACTTCGCCGGAGCCGCGACGGTGGTCCGCGAGCGGGCGGAGACGTTCGTCGCCTTCGCCGCAGATGCCGATCGCCACGTGCGCCGGGCCGCGATTCCGGGGCTGGGGTTGTTCCTCGATGACGCGGACCGGGCCGGGGCGGTGCTGCGGAATCGGCTGTCGGCCGAGGCGGGGCTGGTCGAGCGACTGCTGATCGTGGAGGCGATGGGGACGCTGGCCCTGCGCCTGCCCACGTCGGCGAACGAGGTGATGGCCCGGTTGGCTGGGCTGGCTGCCGATGCGACTTTGGACCCGGGGATCAGGCTGGCGGCCGTCGTGCAGCAGGCCCGCTGCGCCCCGGAACAGATCGGCGAGGATGCCGTCCCGACCACGATTGGCCTGTTGCGGCAGATGGCGCACGGCGCGGCAGGCTATCCGGCGTGGCGGAATGCACCCCGGCAGGCGCCTTCAGCGGGTTCAGCGAACAGAGTGCCACCGCAGATCGTCGCCGCCTTCGAAGACCTTGACCGACAAGGGCGCGTACACGCGCCGACCACGGATCTACTGCGCACGTTCCACGAGGCGCTGGCGACGCGGGTACCCCAGCGTACGGCGTTGCTCACGGAGCAACTGGCCAGCCCTGATCCCGGTTCCCGTCTGGACGCGATTCGGATGAGCCAGAAGCTCATGACGTCCTGGCGGGGTGACCACACCTGGCTCATCACCCAGGTCGCCAGACAACTCCGCACGGGCGACCACGAAGTCGCGGCCGAGGCGGCAGCCGTCCTTGAGACCTGTCACCCAATCGCCGAGCCGGCCTGCGAGCTGCTCGCCGCGTATGTCGCCGCGTACGCGCCGGACCTGTGGAGCGCGCCACAGCAGCAGCTGCGCCGGGCCTATCAGAACGCGGTCAGAGCCCTTGCCCGCCTCGGTGATGTGCGCGCGGTGCCCAGTCTTCTGGCGGCGCTGGACTGCGGCGTCGACGACTGGCGCGCGGTGGAGGTCACCGGTGCCCTGCCGGAGGCGTCGCAGGAGCTGGTGCCTCGGCTGTGCGACCATGTGCGCCGCATTGACCATGCTCAGCAGCGGCTGGGCATGAGCGCCGGTTCATTGATGTCCGCTCTGGCCGCGCTCGACGATCAGACAGCGCTGCCCGTGATCACCGATACCCTCGTTGCGGCCGTACGTCACGAGCAGTGGTCGACCACGTGCTCGGCTCTGAAGGCGTTGGCGGCGTTCGGTCCTGCGGCGGCGCCCGCACTTCCGGCGATCCGGTCACTGACCGCGGCCTCCGACGCTCACGTGCGGCACGCTGCGGTTGGCGCGGTGTGGGCGGTCAGCGGGGACCAGGAGGAGGTGATGCCGCTACTTCATGATCTGCTTGGGAGCGGCGTCTTCTTTTGGAAGACGCTGGCAGCCGATGTGCTCGGCGAGATCGGCCCGCCTGTTACGGCCGCGCTGCCGCGCGTGCGGGAGCTGCTGACCGACAACTATGAATGGGTCCGTGTCCATGGTGCGGCGGCGCTCTGGGAGATCGGCGGTGAGGCTGAGGCGCGGGTTGTTCTGGATACCCTGCTCCAGGCATGGGAGCAGAACCCGGCAACGGCCAATCATGTGGTGGCGTGCCTGGACCGGATGGGCCCCGCCGCTGCGCCTGCCCTGCCGCGGCTCCGCTCGGAACTGACCCGTCCCCAGCGCGGAGGCCGGTTCGCGAGCATCGACAACGACGAGGAACTGCAGCGGATCAGTCGTGCCATCGTCAAACGGCTTGCCTGAGCCATGGTGAGGGCGGGAGGTTTCGCGATGGGTGGCTGCGTACCGCGGTCGCTAGCACATTGGCTTTTGGTATCGGGAAAGGCGCAGCTCGAACCCTGTGTCCTGGCCGGAGGCTGTGAGTGCGTGACCGCCGCTGGTCGTGAGGTTCCATAGCCAGGGCTGTACGTGGCGGAGAGGGGACTGTCCCGGACCAGCGCAGATGGCCTTTCGCAGGGCCAGGCGGAGACGTTGCAGTTCTTCCAGGTCCGCTGTCGGGTGATCCACCGCTCGCTGCCGTCCGTCCCTCGCGGTCGCCTCAGCCAGGGCCATCGCCTGGACTTCGACTGCCGGCGGCTCGTCTCTCCTGGCGCCAAGCCGCTGCGCCCGCCAGTCGGCCCAGTTCGACCCGATGCTGTCCAACGCCGCCAGCAGCGTCGTGAGGACCTGCCGTTCTACGTCCGTGCCCTGGCTCCAGGCATCCTGCAGCAGAGGGAGAATTTGGGCCCAGGTCACATGAGCGAACCTCCTGCCGTTCCCTTCGGTGGGCGGCGTGAAGGTGAGCGGTGGCGTCAGGTACGTGAGATCCACGGTGAGATTCGGATGATGATGACCGGCGAGCGCGTAATAACCGGAGAGTTGGTCTCGCCGGTGGCTTGAACTCTCGGTCTTCAATTCGATCATCCACAGTCGTTCCTTCCACAGCACCGCGTAGTCGGGTGCTCCGCCCTGCTCGTCGTCGTGGCGCGGGCGCAACTCGAACTCGTCCACGAACAGCGGCTGCCCGCTCCACTCACTCCGTCCGAAAGACAGCTCATCCAGCGACCGCAGGAACTGGACACCCTGGGGTGACGGGTGAGTACGACTGTTCCATCGGGGATAAGAGCCGCTCACGATCAACATGCTCAGAAGGCGCTGGCAGTACTCCTCCCTCCCCAGCCGTAAGCGTCCCAGCATGTGGATGGGATCTTCGATCGTCACGCCTTCACGCTTCCAGCCTGACGCCCGTTCCGCACTGCTTCGTTGGCAAGTGATGACGGGTCGTGATGGCGACGTGAATCCCGGCCGGCGGAAGGACGCCGCAAATTCACCATGCGACGCTCACTCGCGGACCCTGTGTCAACGGACACGCTGACTTCCATGTAGGCGGGCATTGGTTTGCCGCACCAGCCGAGCCGTTTCCCGGGCGGCTTGGTGGGCCACCTCCGGCGGCACCGAGACGTAGGTGTCGGCGGTCAGTACGATGCTGGCGTGCCCGAGCATGGCCTGCACCACCTCCGGATCGGGGTGCGCGGCCAGCGCCAGGGTGGCGGCGCCGTGCCGCAGGTCGTGCAGCCGGATTGATGGCTGTCCGGAGGCGGCCACCAGCCGGCGGAAGCGGCCGGTGAGGTAGTCCGGCCGCAGCGGCGCACCCGTCGCGGTGGTGAACACGTATCCCGAGTGCTGCCAGCGGGTGCCCGCCGTCGCGCTCAGCTTCTCTTGCCGCTCGCGCTGCCGGGTCAGTACCCGTACGGTCTGCGCGTCCAGGGCCACCACCCGGCAGCCGGCGGCGCTCTTCGGCGGCCCGGCCACGACCTGGCCGTCGGCGTGCACCCGCTGCTGTGCCACCGTCAGCTCCGCGGCCTGCAGATCGCCAGCCAGCTCGCCCCGGCGCAGGCCGCGCAGCGCGGCCAGCCACCAAGCGGCATACAAGTCGTCCTGCGCGATGCCGGCCAGGAAAGTCGCGAGCCAAGTGTCCGGAGTACGGGGGGAACTCAGGGTGTGGCGGTCGGCGCTGCCGCGGTGGGTCCCGACCGGACACCACCAGGGTTTCCGTGCAGGAATCCGCTTCGCGGCGTTTCAGCCGTTGATGTGCGGGGCGACTGCTACGGCGGGGAGGCGCGCGGGCTGCGCGTCTGTGATGTGCATCTGATCACTCAGCCGAAGCCAGCGCTCGGCGGGCGGCTTCAAAGGCGAACCGGGCCGGGTCGAACTCCTGCGCGCTCTCCAGACCGGCCCAGTGGACATATTCGTCGTGCTCGTCGTGTTCGGGATCGGCCAGCACCAGACGGAAGTGTTCGTAGCCTCCGATGCCGCCGACGTCCTCTGGCGGGCAAGCGCCTGCCCCGTCCACCAGCACCGGGTAACGGACCCCTTCCTCCGCGGTGAGGATCTCCTCCAGCACGATGTCATGCCGCCAGCTGTCACCCAGGTCGTACTCGTACTCAATGGCTGTCCCGGCCTGGGCGAGCGCCTCCGCCAGCGAGGTCTTCTTCTCGTCCAGAACGTCCAGATCCCACTCGGGTGACAGTTCGCCGTACAGGACACCGCTCACCGTGAACAGGTGGAGATGACGGTTCTCCCAGCCCATGGCCGCGACCAGGATGTCGTGCAGCCTGTCGATCGTGATCTCGGGTGAGATGAGCAAGCGCCGCCAGATCACCGGATCCGCACTCTCCTGGAGCGTCACCCGGATCTGGTAGATCGGCTCTCCAGGTGCGGCCTCACCCAGGCTGCGCCGCACGGTGTTCATCGCCGCCGGGGTCAGAGTCGCCGTCTCTTCCGTGAGCTCCAGCGCGCCCATCCGGACCAGGACGGTCAGCAGGCGATCGAGGTCCTGGCCGGCCATCCGCCGCTGCGATTGCGGGTCGTGCATCTCGTAGTACGGCGAGGCGATCTCCCAGGCCAGCTCCCGCAGATCCGCAACGGGCACCGGCCCGCTGTTCAACCTGCGCAGCAGCGCCGGCCAGATGAGCGTGAACTTCTCGCCGACCAGCGAGGTGTACCAGTAGTTCTTGGGGAAGAGCGCCTCGCTCATCTTCCCCAGCGCCGTGAACGACGCCTCCCACAACCGCTTCGAGTCCTTCAGCAGTGGCGCCGCCTTCTTCACCGGCAGCAGTCGCCCCTTGACCACCCGGACCAGCCCAGCCGCCTTGGCCCATTCCGCGATCAGGTTCAAGCCGGGCAGTTCGGTGCTGCTCTTCGTCCGGAACACCCGGTCGCCGATCTTCGGGTCGATCTCGTCGCCGGTCTCCAGCAGCGCCACCAGCGCCCGCGCGTCCGACAGCGTCAGTTTCCCCGTCTGGGTCAGCTTCCGGCCTCCGCCCACCCACTCGGTGAACGCCCGCAACTTCTCCTGCATAGCGTTCAGAGTATGGCGCAGCGTGCGGTCCCAGCCGCGCCGCGCGAATGAGTCCTCCCTGGCCGAAGACACCGTCGTATGGCGTGAGGGGATCTCGGTCGTCTTGCCGGTGGTCGAGTGCTTCTTTCTTGGCCCGCCCCACCGCCTCATTTTGAGGATGGGCAGCCCGCGGGGTGTCTGATCCCTTTCGTGAGCGAGGGTGGACGGCGGGTTCTGAACAGCGACGACTGCCGTCACCAGCGGAGGGAACATCGCCGTGGCCGCCGATTTTCGTGCTGTTCCGAAACCGCGTAAGCGCCTTCCGTAGCACGCTCAGCGTCACCGCTGCACGCACAGGCGGCACTCCGCGTTTTCCTGTCGCTGGGGCTCTCACTGGCCTGTTCGCTTTTCGGCTCGCCGGGTCAGCAGCAGGCCGATGGCCATGCCTGTCCCGCAGAGGACGAAGGGCCAGCCGTAGGGGCGGCGGGGGGCCCACTGGTCGAAAGTGATCACGATGCCGGCCAGGAGGACCACCGTGGTGAGGGACCAGCTTGCGATGGAAGTGACGCGATGGGGCCGGTGCGTGGTCAGGCTCCAGGCCAGTATGAGTGCCATGAGCAGGCCGGGCCAGGCGAAGATGATGTAGCTCCAAGGGGAGATCTCGTCGCCGGAGGTCTGGCCGATGAGGGCATGCCGGAGTGGGCCGTCGAGGAGCAGGTTGAGCAGCGAGGCCGGGAAGGCCAGCACCGTCATCAGGATCCAGCCGTACAGGTAGCCGCCCAGTTGGCCGTTGATCGTCGCCCAGGTCAGGAGGGCGACGGCGGCCACGTATGAGGTGATCGTGAGTGCCACCGGGCCGCGAGTCGACGTCGGGCCGTGGTTAAGGAGGTGGATCATGTGTCCTCTTCATGAGGTGGTGGCTTACAGTGCGCCATCGCCCTTGGCTCGAACGGCCTTGTAGAAGGTGTTGGCGTAGCTCAGGCAGATGGACCGTTTAGACGACTGGGTGCCGCGGAAGGGGTCGGCGACCGTGCCGGTGATGCCGGCGCAGATGCGTTCCTTCATGATGGCCAGGAAGACGGCGTCGACGTGGGTGCGCCGGGAGCGGTCCAGGCCGTTCTGCTCGCCGTTCAGTCTGTTGCGGATCAGGCCGTAACCGTAGTCGTGAGAGTCGCATGCGGCGCGGAAGTCCAGCCAGTAGGTGGGCTTGTTGCCGACGATGGGCGCGCTGCAGCCGTCGTTGGTGATGCCCATCACCGATCCGCCGGTCAATGTCCCCTTCCAGAACGGGGGCCGCATGACCTTGCTCGCACCCTGTCGAACGTCGACGTTGGTCTTGCACATGCCTCGGAGCATGTAATCGGCGGCGTAGGGGGAGGGGCAGGCTCGGGCGCCGAGCCTCATGGTCTGCCGTGCCGCGTTCGCCAATGTGCCGGGAGAGGAGTAGGTGAGGTGCCATGATCCCTCCTCCGTCGTGGTCATCTTCGTGATGTCGCCGCTTCCGGAGTAGGTGTATGCGAACCGACGCCCCGGATCACCGGCTGCGCCTGGCCGACGCAAGTCGCGGACCTGGCGCAAGTGTTCAAGGGCGTCATAGCGATAGGTGATCGCGGTCATTGGTGGTGTGTCACCGGCGGCGTCGTAGTCGATTGAGGCGAGCAGCCCGCTCACCTCGCCGAAGGTGGACGGTGTCGCGGTGGTTCTGTGCGCGTAGATCAAGGTCGCCGTGGAGCACAACGCCGAGTCGGGTTTCCGGCAGTCCGCCCCGGGAGTGGCGGGGGAGATCAGGCGATGTACTCGGCCGTGTGCGTCGTAGGTGACGCTCTGGAAGTCGCCGTCTGCCAGGCCCACCGAGACCGGGAGGAATTGGCCGCGCACTTGGGACCAGGTGATGACCAGGCCGGTCTCGTCGGTGTGCGTAAAGGTGCCGTCGCCGTTTCTCACCATGATGCCGCTGGAGTAGACGAAGGTGCTGGGCCGGGACGGATCGGCGAGATAGCGGTGAGACTCGGCGCCCGAGTTGAGCTCGATGTCCATATAGCCGTGGTCGCTGTGGTCATACAATCGGCTGCCCAGCATGCCGCCTAGCGGCTGTAGCTGCCAGCCGGGTCCCAGGACGCGCTCGTTGGTACGGACGGGGTCTCCGCGTCGACCGATGGTGTGGTTGCGACTAACCAGCAGGCCGTCCTCGGACAGGTCGATGGCACTGGTCAGCCAGCTTCCCGTGGCTGGATCTGCGTATCCCGGCGGTGTGGGTGCGACCTGTGCCAGGCCGCCGAAGGGAAGCAGGGGAACAATTAAGGGACTTAGCGCAATCACTTGATTACTTTATGCGTTCACGTGTGGTTGCGGTGAGCGGTGTCTCCGCTCCATACCGGAACGGTATCTACGGAGCGCGGCAGAATCCTGCCTCCATCGTGATCGGCAACTGCGACTGCCTGCGTGATGAGAGCCGGCTGTGTACAGCCTGGCCGCGCGAGTCCCGACGTCTCCGTCGAGGACGTCTGCTGTCTGGGCGGACCTGCCTCTCGATGAAACTGCATGCCCCGGCCCACGGCTCGTGTCTTTAGGTGGATCGGGACTCTGTGTGTGCGCACGTTGATCGGTGATCGAGGTCCTGCGGGTCTGGCGTGGAGGGCACCTCGACGAGCGCAAATGCTGGGCGCCGCGGCAAGTGGGGCCGTCGGCGAGGCGCGCTGTACGGTTCGATGGCGGGGAACGTCGTAGCGGCCATGGTCCGGGATGTCGCCGTGCTCGGCGAGTGCTCGTGCGCCCCGTCACGTGTTGTCAGTGCCCGGCACTGCCGGACCCGCAAAATGTGTGGAGGCGGCACGAATCACCACCAGGCGGCACCGCGCGACACCAAAAGATCTTTCTTCTAATTCGACGGTCGCGGTTCGAATCCTGCAGGGCGCGCTTTGATCATGTTCTGACCTGCGGCGATGCGGGCGCGGTCCTTGAGCTGGCGCAGGACGCGGTGGCGTAGTCCGGATGTGGCGGCCGTGCCGACGTAGGCGCCCCAGCGGCCCTCGGCGTTCGGCCGGTCGAGCAGGAGGTAGACGCCCGGCACGTTCCAGCCTCGCTCGAAGACGGTTGGCGTGCTCACGATCGAGTAGAAGCATGCCGGCGACCTTGTGCTTGGCGCGGATCTTCATCGGGTTGTTCAGGTCGTAGGAGAGGCTGACGATGAGCTGGGACGGGGCGAACCGCATCGCGCACACGGGGGCGTCTCCTTCACTCGTGCCGCCGGGTATCTTCCCGAACAGTATCGGACACATCGCTCTGCGTGACTGCGAGCTTCGGGGAAGAAACGTGCAGCTCACCCGCCGGATAGGCGTTCTTCCGGTGTCGGATGGCGCTATGCCGGATGCTGTTACGCCCCCGGTTGGGGCGTCATCCCGCGCGGTCCGCCGTGGTCCTGGGTCGCGCGCGGCAGGCCACGACCAAAGGCCCGTGAGGGCGTGCGGCGGCCGGTAGGCGTGCGGTGTAGGCGGCCATGCTGTCGCTGTGGCCTACGGGCAGCGTGGGTGGTTGGTGTAGGAGGCCCACTGGGTTCGTGATTGCTGGTGCTGTGACCGCATAGGTTCGCCGGGTCGATGGTCGCTTCGTACAGTGGCCTGGGATTGACCCAAGTGCATGTTCTTTCTGCGTCGCGGTGTCACCAGAAAAAGGGATTGCATCGAGGCCAGAGCTCACGTTGGCTGGGCGACATGGCTGAACTGCGTACCGATCGCCTCATGCTCCGTCGATGGCGTGACTCCGACCTTGAACCATGGGCGGCGATGAATGCCGATCTGGAGGTTCGGGAGCACTTGGGCGACCTGCTTACCCGAGAACAGAGCGATGCAAGTGTGGCGCGGTTCCAGGCCGAGTTCGACCAGCGAGGCTATGGGTGGTGGGCGGTTGAGGTGCGGGCCACGGGTGAGTTCATCGGCTTTGCGGGGTTGGATCCAGTGGATGACGACATGCCGTTCACAGGAGTGGAGATCGGCTGGCGGCTCGCCCGCTCGGCCTGGGGCCAGGGTTACGCTACCGAGGCCGCGCTGACAGTCCTCGCCTACGGCTTCGACACTCTTGAACTTCCCGAGATCCTTGCTGTGACAACGACCACCAACCTCCGCTCACAGGCGGTGATGCGCCGAATCGGCATGACACGGGACCCGGCCGACGACTTCGACGACCCCACCGCGCCCGAAGGGCCACTGCGTCCGAACGTGCTGTACCGCATCGCCTGTGGTGCGAGGATCTGACGTTCTGGTCAGGCTCCGGTTGCGAGGGGCGTCCGTCCCAGCGGATGCCTTTCTCCCTGCGGAGACGAGCGCGTTCCTTGCGCTGGGCGGTGAGCTTGGCCGCTCGGGGCCGTCGGGGCCCTCGTGGTTACATCGACCACCGACCCGGAGCCGCTGGCGGAGGAAACAAGCTGTCCGATGGGATCAACAGCGCCTCAAACGCCCACCTCGATTCGCAAATGCAACCAAAGAGCTCTTCCTACACAAGCGCCAAGCACCGACCGGGTCGAAGACCCTCCCACTCGACGAAGAGACGGGGAAAGTTCGCATGGCCGAGGCCGAGCAAGCTCGCTCTGCAGCCGTTGAAAGGTTCAACTCCTAGGCGATGCGCCAACCGTCGCAGACGCTTGGACCGCAGCGGTCCATGACCTGGTACGGCAGCGGCCAGTCGTGAGCTGAGCTGGGTATATGCGGTGGCCAGGCGGGACGAAGACGCCGTTCACGCTCCACGGCGGCGCAGGGGTAAGGCTGGCACTACCAAGAACCAGGGTGTCGCCAGCAATGCCGCTCTATGCGGCCGTATCTAGGGTTTCGGCATGACCTTTTCTCGCGCCATAGTGACCGCCGGGCTCGCCCTGGGCTGCCTTGCCACCACGTTCCCCGCCGAAGCCTCAGCGGCGCAAACCGTGGCGCGCGGCGCTGTGGTCTCCTCGACCCTCGTGGAGAAGCTGGACAAGGGCCAGGTCGCCGAGCGGCTCAAGGCGGCCGGCATTGATGCGACGCAGGTGAAATACGGGGTCAGCGCCTATCGCGTTGTCTATCGCACCGTGGACGCCAAGGGCCGGTCCACCACCGCCAGCCAGTTGGTCGCCCTGCCTGACAACACCCGGCGCGACCTGCGAGTCGTCTCCTGGTTGCACGGCACCACCGTCTACCGGGGCGATGTGGCCTCAGTGAACGAGAAATCCACCGATCGCGCCGCGGCGCTGCTGTTCGCGGGGGCCGGGCATGCGGTGTCCGCCCCTGACTATCTCGGCCTGGGCACGGGCCCCGGATATCACACCTACGGAGACCCGCGGACCACGGTCTCGGCCCCGGTGGACGCCCTGCGCGCCACCCGCGCCTTCACCAGGGGCCACGAGCGCCGGCTCGACTCGCGCGTGCTGGTCAGCGGCTTCTCGCAGGGTGGTCCCGCGACCATGATGGTGGGGCGCTTCCTGCAGCAGGGGCAGGACCCGTACTTCCGGCTGGGCGGCCTGGCTCCGATCGCCGGTCCGTTCGACCTGAGTTCTTTCGAGGCCGCCGCGGCGGACGACAAGATTCGGATGGCCTCGCTCTACCTGGCCTACTTCGTGATCTCGGCGGACCGCTACACCGACGTCTACCGCACGCCGGGCGAGGCCTTCCGCGCCCCGTACGACAAGCAGGTGGAGGAGCTGTTCGACGGGAACCACCAGGCCGCGGAGATCGCTCAGGCGTTGCCGCCGACGTCCGAGAAGTTGTTCACCGCGAAGTTCCTGGACAGGGTGCGCAAGCCGACCGGCAAACTGAAAGAATTGCTGACCGCGCTCGACTCCACCTGCAACTGGAAGCCGGCCGTTCCGGTCCGTCTGCATCACGCCAAGGGCGACCAGGACGTCGCGTATGACAACGCGCTGTACTGCCGGCGTCAACTGCGTTCTCACGGCGCCACGCAGACCCTCACCGACGCGGGCAGCGTGGATCACAACCAGACCGTCCGCAAGGCGCTGCCGCTGGTGGTCGCCGGTTTCACGGGCAACCAGGCTTGATCCGTCCGGTCTCAGGTCGCGGGCTCAGCGGGTGCCGTCGGCGATGTTGGTGAAGTTAAGCAGGCGTAACGCACCGATCGGGTAGCTACGCATGGTGGCCAGGATCGACGGAGCCGAGGTGGTCCGGGCCTTGCATCGATCCTCCCCAAAGGTGACGTCTCTTACGTAATGATCTTTGCTTTCGATCGACCACTCGCCCCTGACCAGCTCGGCCAGGCGACGTGGGCCGGCCAGCGTCGCGGGCAGGTTGGTGACGCCCAGCACCGCGACGCTCGACAGGGGCGTTCAGCTTAGGCCGTAGACGTGGCGTTCGACCAGAAAGACCTGCTTGACGTGCGGGAAGCGGATTCCTGCCGGAGCGGGCAGGACCTGGATGGTGCGGATCGGCTCGAAGTCGCACGTGGAGCCGGGCGTGGTCGGGTGGGCGCTCGCGTGGGATTCCATCTGCGAGTCCTGCACCTTCTTCGTCACCACCATCGAATTCCGACCCACTCTTGAACGTCAACGCGACGACGTCGCGGCCAAGGGGCAAGTTGCCCGCGAACAGATCTCCAATGGCCTGCTCAACCGCCTCGACGGACAGGCGTCGTGACCGAACGCACAGCCTGCCGGACGCTGGCGGCATCATCTAATGATCAAGGCGGCAGGGGCGCGACTACCAAGAGGATTCCCTCCTTGCGCTCAGCCACGCTCCCTCGAACTCGTCTGGGCTGATCTCCATCTCCACCAGCTCAGGATCGAAGAGATCCACGACAGGCGGATTGAACTGCCAATCATTCGGATCACTCTTGATAGCGGTGCCGTCGTCAGCCTGTTCCACCTGGCGGAGCCGGCGGCCACCGGATCCGATCTCCATCAGATAGGTCGCCGGGTCCACACCGTCGCCGCCATCCCAACGCTCCCGCAGATAGAGAACAGGCCTGTCCGCGAACGCGCCGAAGCCGGGCAGAGCACGCTGAGCGTCCCGCTTGGCCCGCAGGTCATCCAAGCCCCCGGGCATGGCGTGAGAGTCGATATCGACCTCGGCCAGATCCCATCCCTCAGCCTGGTCAACAGCCTGCGGACTGTCGATGACCTCCACTTCGGCGAACGTCTCCAAGACCTCCCGGGACGACGTCGCATGGACCCACCACCACGCCCCGCCCATGCCATAGTCATGCAGGACCAGGAAACGTTTCTTGGGCTCAGCCGCAGCATCGGTCACAGCCAGCCAGCTCCTACTCCTCAGCGAACGGTTCGTCGCTCCAACGGAACCACGCCTCACCGTCCTGAACATGAAGCACGAACTCTGCCACTGGACCATGAGGCGCTACCAGCTGCACCGCTCGCGTGATCTCGCCATAGATCGCTTCCCACCGCTCATAGTCCTCATCGAGAGTGTCGAGCAGCACCAGCTCCTGCTGGAACAGCGGTTCCAAGTCAGGGAACGCAGTCCCGGCAATGAACCGACCGCTGAGCCACGGCCCATCCGCATCCTCGATCGTGATCTCACCGACCAAGTCGTCCCGACGCATCAAACGCCACACCTCGTCACGCGAGCTCACCGTCGCGCCCGCCCTTCTCCTGCCGCGAAGCTTGACAACGAGACCCGCATATTAAAGGGCTGGCCGCGGGCAGGGTGCGCTACGACAACGTCAAGCCCGCGGTGGCCAAGGTGCTGGGCTTCTCCCGGACCCGGGTGGAGTCGGAGCGATGGGTGGTCTTCCGCAGCTGGGCCGTGATCGATGCCTACTACTGCCGCCCGGCCTGATCGGCGCGCAGGAGAAGGGCGGGGTGGAGGGCCAGATCGGCTGGGGTGTAGCTCGTCGTTCTCAGTGAGTTTCTGAGCCGGGCTTTGTGGTCGTGACTGGTTGATTGGGATGCCGCTCCCAGAGCGGGTGCAAAGCGCCTGGTGCCGTTGGAGCAAGGCGACGGAACCTGTGGCAGGTCTGGGCTGAACCGGAGTGTGCCCAAGGTCGTCTCACTGGTGGTTCTCCAGCATGACGTCGAGACGTTCTCGGAGCAGCGTGCGGCCGAGATCGTCGTAAGCGCGGGCCCACAAGGGATGGAGAGCCGGGAAGCGCTGGACATCCTCGTGGTGGGCGGCGGTGAGTCCCAGAAGAGCGCTCGCCGGGTGGCCCGCATCGAGCATTCGGGAGGCGTCGGTCAGGATGATGTCTGTCTCCCCGGTGAACAAGGGGTAGTCGTCGGCAAAGGCGTCGTTTGGTGCAAGAACGCCGATACCGATACCGGACGGGTCGGGTTCGTGGCGCCAGCCGGCCGGCGGCGCCAGATCGAGGGGGATCTCCGCATCGCCGCCGCCGGGGTTGACCCCGTACTCCGGGGTGGGCTGGATGCCGAGTTCGGTGGACAGTCGTGCCACCTGGGTGCGCCTGCGCTCTCCTCCGCTGCGCAGAGCGAGGGAGAGCAGAAAGGTGAGGCCGTCCAGAGTGTTCCGGCCGATGACGCCTGGTTCCTTGTGGCCGAAGGAGGCAACGGGATGGTCGGTGCGCCCAAGTTCCGGTGCGGGGACCACCCATCCGATGCAGGTGCCATTGCCCAGGTCCGCGAAGGGCAGGAGTTCCGGTACGGACATGAACGGGACATGGTGCCGGCGGAACACTTCCCCCGCGTAGCAGTATTCCCATCCCGGAGGCGCGAGGGGTACCTCGCACAGGTCGAAGGGCAAGGCAAAGCTGGTCTGCACACGGGAAGCGTCGTACAGGCCCTCCTCGTACAGGTCCGTCGTGAGGAACCCCTCCTCCCAGGCGATGTCGATCACCTTGACGAGTGCAGGTGGGGTGGGGAACGGAAACAGGTCGTCGGTCCAGCGTGGTTGTGTCGTCATGGGGGCGAGTGTCGCAGCCACATGTGACAGTTGGAGAAGAGTGCAGCTCTTCTGCAGTGACTGGTTGATCAAGCGCTGAGGGCGTATTCGTTCTGGTGGAGACGCGTGCAGGATCTCCCCGACCGTGAAGGCCGCTATCGAGTAGCCCAGGCGCGCCAACTCACCCTGGATTCTCCGATGCCGCGAGCGAGCCGGTCGAGGTGGCGCCACCGCGATCGACTGCCGAGCTGGCGGCGGAGCACTTGGTTCTCATGACGAAGCACCAACAGCTCAACATCCTTGGACAGATCAGAGCGGATCAGCACGGTCAGCAGGCCGAACAAGCCCCCCACCAACCGGTAAGCCAACGACAAGAACACCTCGAGATGGTCGCAGCCACCGCCCTGATCATGCGGTAAAACCTGAGCTCACAGCACGAAACCGTATTTTCGAGCGGGACACGGCCTCGTGGTCCTGGAGGTGTTCGGGCACACCGCCTTCATCGGCACGTGAAGGCCCCGCGACGGGATCAGATGGTCAGGACGAGCTTGCCCTGGAGGTGACCGCCGTCGAGCAGTCGGTGCGCGTCGGCGACGCGCTCGAACGGGAACGTCTCCTGTACGTGGACCCGGAGCCGACCCTGTTCGACGAGTTCGACGAGAGCTCGCAGGGCAGCCGGATCGGGGTCGACCGCGATGCCGCTGAAGCGCATGCCGGCCGCCTTGTACTTGGCGGCGAGCTCCGAATCCTCCATGGCGACCGCCGTCACCAGGTGGCCGCCTGGGCGGAGCACTTCGAGCGACCGCTCGGCGGTGTCGCCGCCGATCGTGTCGAGCACGATGTCGATGTCGTGGACTGCCTCGGTGAAGTCGGCCGCCGTGTAGTCGATCACCTCGTCGGCGCCGAACCCCTCGACGAACTCCCGCTTGTTCCCGCCGGCGGTCGCGATCACGTACGCGCCGAGCGCTTTCGCGATCTGGATCGCGACGTGGCCGATCCCGCCACCACCGCCGTGGACCAGGACGCGGTCGCCCTCGGTCACGCCGCCGAGGTCGACGAGGCCCTGCCACGCCGTCAGCCCGACGACCGGCAGCGCTGACGCCTCGACGTGTGAGAGCGACGCCGGCTTGCGCGCCAGGTGCATCGCCGGCGCCGACACGACCTCGGCGTAGGCGTTCGCCGCCCGCGGGAACAACGGCATCCCGAACACCTCGTCGCCGGGCCTGAACCTCCACGTCCGCGTCTCCTCGACCACGCCGCTGACGTCCCAGCCGAGGATGAACGGCGGCCGGCCGATCAGCGGGAACCTGCCGGCGCGCATCAGCGCCTCCAGCGGGTTCAGCCCGATCGCTTTGACGCGGACGAGCACCTCGGTCGGGAGGGGCTGAGGCTTGGGCGCGTCCACGATGGTGAGCACCTCGGGACCGCCGAGCTTCTGCTGGGTGATGATTCGCATGACTCTCCTGGCCTGGGAGGGGGAGGAGAGGCCAGGCTATGTTTTGCGATAGGAACCACCAGGTACCTTTGGCGCCATGAGCGGTTTCGGTTCCGGCGGTCTCTTTCTCGCCGACTGTCCGGCGCGGCTGGCGGTCGAGCTCATCGCGGACAAGTGGACGGTGGTCGTGCTGTACGGCCTCAGCAGGGGCCCGGTACGCCATGGCGAGCTGGCCGGGCTGATCGGCGGCATCTCCCGCAAGGTGCTCACCCAGACGCTCCGCCGGCTCGAGGCGCACGGGCTCATCCGCCGCCACGCCTACGCCGAGGTGCCGCCCCGCGTCGAGTACGAGCTCACCCCGCTCGGGGAGACGCTGATCGAGCCGATCCACATGCTGACCGAGTGGGCGAGGGAGCACGGCGACGCGGTGCTCGACGCGCTCGACGCCCATCCCGAGCCGGCCGTCCCCAGCGGCGGGACCGGCCGCTGACACCGGCACGAAGCAGGGATCTTCCGGCCGGTACAGAACCGGTAACCCGCGCTACCGGGGACGCGCCAACTGGTTGGGGGCCACGGTGCCGGCCAGCAACCCCTGGGGATCGGTGACGATGGGCAGTCGTTTCACCGTTTCGCCATCGAGCAGGCCCACCTGGGCGAGTACGGAGGCCTGATCCCAGTAGATGCGCTCGCTCGCGACGGCTGTTCCCTCGAAGCCCACGATCGCGATCCCCGGGACGCGTACCTGCCTGCCCGTCGCGGGCACGCCGGGCAGGATCCACGGAATCTCTAGGTCATGGATAAAGGTGATCATCATCTCATCGACGATGCTCGCGTCCCCGACCGTACGGCTGAGCGACTCGATGGACACGTCGGCCGCGTTCCGCCCTACGAACCATTCCCGGTAGAAGTCACGGACGCCTTCGTAGCCGACACCTCGCCAAAGCCCGCGTCCGACTCATCGCCGGCGACACACCGGTTCAGAACCCGCTCCCGCAACACTTACCGCTTAACCTGCAGAAACAGGATCACGCGAAGATCGATTCATACACCACGTCCGTGGACGTGACCTTGAACGACAATTAGGCGTCGGCACCAGGGTGAGATTCGTCCCAGAGGATCGGGCCTTCCTTTGTCGCCCTCCTGGCAACGCTGCCGCGCGAGGTCCTGCGCCGGCTACGGCTTCTCGTCAGCCCAGATACCGTCCTGCGTTGGCACCGCGATCTGCTGAAACGGCGGCACGTCCATGCATCGTGTCTGATGCCGTGCAGGTGGATCGGCGGCAGCGAGGAAACGGCGGGTGAGATAGCCGGCGGTTCAGAGGCCCTCAACGGAGGGCAGGTGAGGTCGTGTGGATGCGGGCAAGGTGCCCCTCGCGCAGCAGCGGCGGGTGCAGAAGGTGGGCGGGACCGCGGCGGTAGAGGGGGGCGGGACGGCCCGGCTCCGTGAGCCGCCGTTCCCCTGTGGCTTCCAGAAACCGGTCGGCGCGGGTGACCTTGCGACGGAAGTTGCTCGGGTCGAGCTTGAGCCCCCATACGGTCTCGTAAACCTTGCGCAGGTCGGAGATGGTGAACGGTTCGGGGCAGAACGCGGTGGCCACCGTTGTGTACTCCAGTTGCGACCGGGCGCGCTCCAACGCGTCACGCAGGATGGTCATGTGGTCGAAGGCCAGCTGGCCAGGCTCGGCCAAGATCGACGGCACCGGCGCCCACACAGCGTTGGAGGCGTCTGTGCCGGCCTCGGGAACGGGCAGATCGGGGCCGAGGGCCAGGAAGGCCACGGTGATCACGCGACCGCGGGGGTCGCGGTCCGGCTCGCTGTAGGCGCGGAGTTGTTCCAAATGCAGCAGGGCCGTGTCCAGGCCCGTCTCCTCCTTCAGCTCCCGCCGGGCGGCGTGTTCCAGGGTTTCGCCTGGTCGTAGAAAGCCACCGGGGAGCGCCTGGCAGCCTCTGTACGGCTCGTTTCCGCGCTCTACAAGGAGAGCATGGAGCTCACTGTCCCGGATGGTGAGGATCACGAGGTCGACGGTGACGTCAGCCCCCTGTTGGTGCTCGCGTGACAAGATTCTCTCCCTTTAGGTCATCTTGACTTTATATCCGCCGGGATTAAGGTCATAGCTACCTAAATTCGTTCTGTGGTGGGGGTGGCATGAGCGACGATGCGCATTCACCTGGCCGACAACCAGCTCATTCGCGGGGCAAGGCAGCCCGGCAACTGTGCGCCGGCGTCTACTTCGACCGTGACTTCCGCGACTCGGTGATCTGGCGGGTGCTGCTTGATCCCGCGCACCGGGTCGCTCCTTCGTACGGCTTCGACCTGGTTCCCGTGGTCGGGCATGCCAAGCGCGCGCTGATGCTGGAGGTCTGCGAGCGGTTGGGATTTCTGTCCGTGTTCGTCGGGGCGTGGCTGGCCCTTCCCGCTCTGGCTGTCACGGTGGTGTGCATCCTGCTGCTCTGGCTGGCGCTGCGGCGCCTGGCTCGTACGCTCCCCGCGGTCGGGCGGCGGCGGGCGCTGGAGGCCATCGACGACTTCCTGCACCGCACCCGATACCGCCGGCACAAGCGCGGACTGAAGGAACTGCGACGTGAAGTGAAGCTGCTCGCCATGGCCTGCATCGCGCTCCTTGCCGTGCCCTTTCTGGCGGCGGCGCTGCAGCATCGGCCTGTCGAAAACGTGCTTGGCGTGGCCGCCTTGCTCGTCGCCGCGCTGGCCTTGTTCGCTTTCACCGCCGCCGCAAGCCGGCGGCTGAGCGCCAACCGCATGTGGGTGTCCGAGCCGCTGGGAACCGGGCGGCCGAGCCGACGCATGCAACGCATTCGCGAGCAGCAGGCGTCCGAGTACGCGATCTACCGTCGGCCCGTGACGGAGGGCGAGGAAGACGACGAGGGCAAGGACGAGGACGACATTCCACCGCGTCTGATGAGCTACTTCGAAGATCGGCAGGACATCTTCGTCGGAGCGGGAGAACTCGTGCACAAGTGGTTGCCCCCGCTGACCGTCCCCCTGCTTCCGAAGCCGGACACGTCGGAGGGCGCGGACAGGGTGCGCAACTTCGAGCCGGACGAGCTGGTTGACGTCCTGCACAAGGCCGTTGAGGAGGTCGGGGGCGGAGGCGAGCCGACCTCGCTGCCCGGCCTCAGCATCGGGGACCGCATCTACGTTGAGGAGATGGTCCTGTCCAACGACCGGGACCGCCTGCGCCGCCCGCTCGACCCGGAGGAGCGCAGGAAGATCATCAACGCTCCCTACGGCCTCTTCCACCACTTCCTGGAGATCTCCACCTCGCCGACCGGAGAGGTGGTTGTCACAGTGTTCGTCCGCGTCACCATCAAGGCCAGGACGCTCTGTCTTGACTTCGCGGCCTGCGCCCTGACCCGGCTCCCTCGAAACTACGAGATCCTCGATCACTACGGCGAGCGAGGATGGGTATCCGTGGTGCGGGAGGGCCTCAAAGCGGTCCTGCGCCTGCCGGACGAGATCCTCGCCATGAGGCGAATCGCCGGTCTGCCACGACTGTTCCTGGGCTGGCTGCTGGCACGCGTCGACTGGACGGTCCTGCCGCACAGGGGTTCGGCCGTCGGGACGGCGCACCGGGTGCGTGAGGATCGCGCGACCCCGTGGCATGACGCCGAGCACGACCGCGCCGAGATCCTCGGCCTGATGAAGATCATCGAGCAGCGGCTCTTATGGGCGACGGAGAAGTTCCTCGAGGCGCACGGTGTGGACACCTCCAATTTCAAGAGGCAGGCACAGACGATCATCAGCGCGACCGTGCTCAACATGGGCCGGATGGAAATCCGCGACTCGGCCATCGGCCAGAACGCCTCCCGGACCAACCAGTACCGGCCCAATCAGCAACAGGAACCCGACGACCATAAGGATGGTGAACGATCGTGACCCAGCAGCACGTCGACGGCATTCTGAACTACGGCGGCACCATGACCGTGCACGACTCGGCGGTGGGCAGCAACGCCAAGGTGGTACGGGGCGCCGCGGTGCCGCGTGACAGAGCTGCGGAGCGCGCCCAGGTGGGAGTGATCACCATCCTCCCGCTCGAGACCCAGGCTGTGCGGCTCGCCCTTGGCCTGCGCAGTGAACGCGTCGGAGATCTGACGTTCTACCGGGCGGTTGTGAACGGGGTGTCGGTGGCCGCCACCATGGCCCTCGAACAGGGACAACGCTCCGCCATGGCCGCCTACGCCAACCTCGTCGGCGCCTTCGACCCCGAGATCACCGTGCTGGCGGGGATCGGCGGAGGCATTCACGAGTCGGTGGCCATCGGCGACGTGATCCTGGCCACCGAGATGGTCTACTACGACCTGCGCAAGGTCACGCCCACCGGCACCCCTCGCCGTGGCCAGACCCGGCCGGTGCCCGCGGCCGTCGGGCACGCGATCAACGCCTTCCTCACCGACCTCGACCCGCCCCGCCGTCTGACGATCGCGGACCCCGAGGGAACCTCGCGCTCACTGATGGTGCACGCGGGCCCCATCGGGTCAGGAGAAGCGGTCATCGCGGACGAGGACGCCGCCGAGATCGCGTTCTTGGCCTCGTTCAACGACAAGATCCTCGCCGTGGACATGGAGGCGGGCGGGCTCGGGCAGGCCTGCCATGAACGCTCCGCCGCCTCCGGGCGGCAGCACCGATGGATGGTCGTACGCGGCATCTCCGACCGCGCCGACCGGAACAAGTCCGACACACCTCAGCGAGTCGCGGCCTGGCACGCCGCCCAGGTCCTGCGGCTCCTTCTCCCGTACTTCGAGACCAAACGATGAACGACTTCACCCTGGGTGTGGTCAGCTCGATGGCGGCAACAGTGCTCTCCGTCGCGGTGGGATGGGTCCTCTCCGCCCGTGCCCGAGACTGGGCCGTCGCCGCACTCTCTCGATATTCCGGACTGGGGGTGCGCAAGCTGCACCGCCAGCAGCGGCAGGCGGCGGACGATCTGGCCGCCGACCTGGCCAGGGCTCGGTGGGTGGGTGTGCTCACTGGGCGCGGCAACGAGCTCACCCGAGACGCCTTCCTCCCCATCTGGTCCGGTGCGGTACGGCCGCTCGACGCGGTCCGGGTGCTGCTGCCCGACCCCCGGCCGGGCTCTTGGCTGGTCAGGCGAGAGGAGTCACTGCGACGCTTTGAC
This sequence comes from Nonomuraea insulae, assembly GCF_042656245.1. NCBI lineage: Bacteria > Bacillati > Actinomycetota > Actinomycetes > Streptosporangiales > Streptosporangiaceae > Nonomuraea > Nonomuraea insulae. Next base: position 474,460 of record NZ_JBHSPA010000023.1, on the reverse strand, counting down.
CGAGGGCTGCGCCCGGGCATGCTGCAGGAGCAGGTGCGCAACAACGCCGAGTACGTGCGGGAAGCAGCGCAGCACTTGGACGTCGTCGAACTGCGCTTCTACGACCTGCCGAACCTGTATCGCATCATCCTGACCGACGAGGTCGCCTACATCACCCTGTACGGGGAGACCGAACACGGCCGCAACTCGCCGTGCGTGGTCGCGCGGCCACCGGGGCTGCTCTACGGACTCGCGCTCCGCATCTTCACCAGCACCTGGGAGACCAGCGGCCCCGCTTGCACCAGCGTCCGGAACGTGAATCATGACGGCTGACCGTCTGGGCTCACCGCTTAACAACCTGCCCCGAGAGACCTTTCTTCACGACACGGTCCAGATGTGGCCGTGACGCGAATGCCTTATAACGCCAGGGTGGGGTGTGGCCTCTGAACTTTCCGCCGGAGACCCACCCACGGGGAACGGCGGGCTCGGATCGGCTCTCCATCCAGGTCGCGCGCGAGGCGGCCACCGCCGTGCGCCGCGCCGAGCGCCATGCCACCGCCGGACGCTCTCCTGCGTGCTGCCGGCGGGCCGTTGGTGCCTTGAGTTCCAAGGCACCAACGCGCACAAAAGTCATATACGGGACAGCGGCTCAGCCTTCCGCCGCGACCTGTTCGATCATGTGAGCTTGTACGGCGGCCAGCACGGCGGCGGCGAAGGGCAGGGAGTGATGCGTGGCTCCCCAGCCAATGCCGAACACCACGGAGGCGGGATCGTTGTTGGGGTTGGAGAGGCGCTGGTGCCCACGGATGCGCAGCCGCAACGACCCGCGAGCGTCCTCCAGCGCATGCCACTCGACGCCCTCGATCTCGGTGATCGGGTAACGCCGGTCACCTGCCGTGTACTTGGCCGGGGAAGCTGTGGACGACAACCAGGTGAAGGTGACAGCCTGCCCGTCGAAGGCGGCCTCACCGTCCCATGCCTTGAAACTACGCGGCACCGAAGGACCGGCGATCAGGAACCGCTCAGCCGGGCCGCGCTCGGACAGGGCCGCGCGCATCTCGTCGGCATACTGGTGGGCCAGCGTCTCCGTGGCGGCGGGCAGCACCAGCCGGTACGGATCGAGCGACTCCTGGAGCTGCCCCGTTGCCGCGGACATGACCGGATCGGCTCCCTCCCGGGGAACCACCCGCAACACCATCCTGCCGCGTGCACCAGGCTCCAGCATGACATCGGCCAGCGCGTCGTACGGCACGAACCGCTCACCGAGCTCCATGCTCAGTTTCGACGCCTTACCCGGCTCAGGCGTAATGCGCAGCCCCCCGTCCTCGAACTCCCACGCGCAACCTCGCCCCTTCAGTACGTCACCCATGCAAGCAAGGATAGGTGCCCGAACCCTGGCGGCTGCGCAGACGGGCGGCCATCGCGACGAGCCGGGTGGGCCCGCGCACGTCGCCGACCGCCACGTTCGGCGACATCTTCACATCCGCCGAGCCCTCAGGGCTCGCTTGAGCCGAGGTGCGGGGAAAGCCCGCCTGCCCTCCGTCCCAGCCCTTGCTTCACCTTATCGATATTCGATAGATTCTCATCGTAACTCGATGGAAGGATGGGCCATGGGAAAACTGACAGTGCGTGCGCTGCGCGCCGTGCTCGTGGTGGTGCTCGCCGGCACCGTGTTCGTACAGGCATCGATGGTGTGGGTGCTGGTCAGCGGGAGCGATCCGGAGGACGGGTCGCTCCCGCTGACCTCGCTGCGCGTGATCACGATCCTGGGCATGGTGTCGGTCCAGGCCGCTCTGGTCTGCGTATGGCGGCTGGTGGCGATGGTGCGACGCGGAACCGTGTTCTCCGACGCCGCCTTCCGGTACGTGGACGTCGTGATCGGCGCGATCGTGGCGGCTGCCCTCCTGTGGTTCGGGGTCACGGCCCTCAATGCGCCGGGCCAGCGGGCCGACCCGGGCGTCACCCTCATCATGGGCGGGATCGGCGTGGCCATCCTGGGGGTCGCGCTCATCGTGCTCGTGCTGCGGATGCTGCTCGCCCAGGCCGTCGCGCGCGACGTCGAAGCGGCGCAGATGCGGGCCGAGCTGGATGAGATGATCTGATGCCGATTGTCGTCGACATCGACGTGATGTTGGCCAGGCGGAAGATGTCCGTGGGCGAGCTCGCGGACCGCGTAGGGATCACGCCCGCCAACCTGGCGGTGCTCAAGAACGGCCGCGCCAAGGCGGTGCGCTTCACGACCCTCGCCGCGCTCTGCGAGGTGCTCAAGTGCCAGCCGGGCGACCTGCTGCGCTGGGAGGCTGAGGACGCCGCGGGCGGATGGCATGCCCCAGGGCGGGAGTGAGAATGAGCTCCCACTGTCCCTCCGCGCCGTTCAGCGGTCTCTCTGTTCAACGCCGACGCCCGGCGGAAGGTGATCTGGCGCTGGACGGCGCCGCACCCACCTGGCCCTGGAAGTCCAGACGGTGTCCCGTACCCGGGCCGTCGTCCACGGGCGAAGGCGTCAAGCCGGCGACGTCAACCACGGTGTTGATCCACTCCTCTGACGGTAGATCGGCCGGATCGACACTGTCGGCTCCCGCAAGAGGGTGACCAACGGGAAGGACGACCATGATCGGGTCGTCCATGAGGTGCTTTTGCAAGATCCCGTCCGGCGCCGACTCGGGAGCGTGTTCGTAGTCGACGGTGATGGCCAGGTCGAGCTCACCCCGGAACAACAGCGCATACGCCTCGTGCTGCTCGAGCTCGTGCAGCGTGATGTGGACCGCCGGGTGGGACGAACGCAGGCGCGCGAGCGCGGGAGGAGCGACGGAGGCCGCCGCCGAGATGAACGCGCCAAGCCGCACCTCGCCGAGGGTGCCCTCCGCGAGCGCCGCGAGCTCGGTGGCGGCGCGACTCATCGAGGCGCTGATCGTGGCCTCGGTCTCGAGAAGGACCTTCCCGGCCTTGGTCGCACGGACGGGACGCCGGACCACGACTCGCGCGCCGATCCGTCGTTCCAGTTCCGCGACCTGCTGCGAGATCGCGGGCTGGGTGTAGCCGAGCTCCTGCACCGCTGCGGCGAACGAGCCGAGCCGCACCACGGCCTCGAGAGTCTGCAGATGGCGCGGGTCGAAACGCCACCGGGAGGCCTCGTGCGGCGTACGGGATCAACCTCTTCATGAAACGCGAGGACCTGGCAGGCCCCGGTGCGATCAGTGGGAGCAAGACGCGTCTGGCCGAGTTCATCCTGGGCCAGGCCCTCAAAGATGGGGTAACGCACCTGATCACCCAGGGCGCGTATCTGACCAACTCGGGTTTGCAGTTCGCTGCCGCCTGCCTGAGCGCACGGATCACGCCGATCCTGGTCCTGACGCGCAACGTGCCCCGTCACGGTGAGCTCGGCGAGTCCCGCGGCAACTACCTGCTCAACAAGACGATGGGCGTGGAGACCCACGTCATCAACGTCAGCGGCGAGGTCTGGAAGGTTCCGCGGGACGCCGCGCGCATCACCGACGCCATCGCCGGCCGCAAGGCCGAACTCGAGGCGCGGGGCCACAAGGTCGCCCGCTCTCACCTTCCAGGTCCTCGTCCGTCGGCTGGCCGGTCCGCCGCGCGGATGCGGTTCGCGGCCTCGTTGCGCAGTCGTACTGTCGTCCCGAAGTCACCCAGGTCCGCGCTCGAACTCCACATCCGAGATCATTCCGCCGTCTTCTCGCCCGGACCTACGTGTGCGGAATCGTCTACGGGACTTCCCGGCCCGGTTACTCCGTCACCGACTCCATCGCCTCCGCCTGTTGGTGGCGGCAGCTCCCGCACCGAGATCGAGCTGGTTCTCGTCATAGAGCTGCGACTGCGGCGCCGACCGCTGAATCTGCTCCCACGTACGCGATGCCTTCACCCACAGGACGAGGTCGGTGACGCTGTGCGCCACCCCCAGAGCGGCGCCGAGCAGCATCACTGGAAGAGCCTCCGCCAGCCGGAGGTCGAGCACGCCGATCACCGCCGCGAGAGTTGCCAGCAGACCCGCGTACACGAAACGCCGTACAGAACGCTGCCGCGCCGCCGCGGGCCCGGCCTCCCGCACCCATCTGCCGAGCAGGCGGCCGGTCCGCACCCGGTACAGGTCAAAGGAGGCCATGGCAAGCCCGAAAGCTCCGAGCCCCCATGCGACAACGGACATCACGGCTTCTCCCTGCGGGCGCGGACTCGGGATGCCAGTGTGTCCCGGATGCTGTCAGCTGATCAAGGGCCGCTCGACCGTAGTCGATGGGCCTCACGCAAACGCACTTTCCTCTCCACTCGTCTCGCCGCGCGATCACAGGCGACCTGGCACCACAGTGGGTTATGGGACGGAAACCCCCGCGGCGCGACCGCCCGAACGCGCCCCACACACGCGGGCCCCGGCACCAAGGGGGCAGGCAGGTCGTAGCCGAGCTCCCCGTTGAGCACCTGGCGCGTGTACGGCGGCACGCGCACGGCCAGCACATCGACCACCGCGCCACCGGCCCGCGCCGCCGGGTCGGGCGTCGGTGAGCGGGAGGGTTTCGACATCGAGATCATCCACTCCATGCTCGTCGCCACGGCCGTCTTCCGCGAGTCGCGACTCGCTTATAAGAGCGCCCTGGGTCAGGCGGCCCACGCCTCCTTGCCAGTGGTGACCGGGCCGCCGGTTCTCACCGACTGACCGATGGCGAGGCTGATCAGGTGGTCCTGGCAGGCGTCGGCGAGCGGGTAGGGCGGCGGGCCCTCCTGGCGGGCCCAGGCGCCCATGCGTTCGAGGATGTCCGCCACCGCGATGTCGTCGTCGGACAGGGACGCGCCCGCGAACGGATTGCGGTAGACCACCCGCCCGTCGAAGCTGATGTGCTTGAGGTCGCGCAGCTCCAGGTTGAGGTCGACGCCGGTGTCCCGCCTGATCAGCAGCGACTCCACCGGCGTCGTCGGGTCGGCCAGCCGCACCACCCGGTCGTCGACCAGCTCGCCGATCGAGCCGCGCACCACGACCCGCCGCATCCTGAGGGGGTTCCACCACTGGTTGTCGGTGAAGTCGTACAGGCCCATCCGGCCGCCGAAGTCGAGGGTGGCGATGGTCGTGGTCAGCCGTCGCGGCGTGTCGTCGCCGGTCCACCCGTCGAACCCCAGAGGGTCGGCGAGCGGCGCCTCGAACGCGCCCGCGCGTACCTCGGCCGCGTCGAACCCGATGCCCAGCAGGCCGCGGATCAGCGACACCGCGTGGTACAGGTGGGTGGAGGAGACCTGGACCGAGGTCGGCTCGCCGATCACGCCCTCCCGCATGAGCGTCAGCCGGGCCGCGTGCCCCGGCATCAGCAGGTACTGCTCCGCCACCTGGACCAGACCGGTGCCGCCCACGTCCCGCCACAACGAGCGAAGCCCGGCCAGGTCGGGCGCGGGCGGCGTCTCGGCCAGGACCGGAATCCGGTGCCCGGCCACTTCGCGGATCGCGTCCGGCATCGCCTCCCACGGCACCGCCGTGGCGACGTAGTCGGGCCGCTCGTGCCGGAGCAGCTCGTCAAGCGAGGCGAAGGCCGGTACGCCCCACTGATCGGTGACCTCCCTGCCTCGATCCGCGCTGCGGGTCACGATGCCGCTGACCCGCAGCCGATCCGGCATCATCGCAGCCAGCCGCAGGAAGAACCGCGTCCGCTTCCCACTGCCGATCGCACCCAACGTCGTGGTCATGAATACCGGACCTCCTCGGGAGTCAGGGCCCTGATGCGCCAATGGTCCTTTATATCCGCTCGGCGTAGCAGGAACTCAGGCCTTGTGCGCGACGCCTGCGGTCTTGTAAGCCTGCAAGCTTCTTGAGAAGCCAGCAGAATAAATCGTTGGATTCTTCGCCACCAGTCCCCGGAACCCCCAGCGACCCGTTCAGTGAGAGAAGGGGGCGTGGGAGCCTGGACACATGGCGATCGAGTGGTCCCGGCAGGAGGTCCTCGCAGCGGTCAGGACATGCCTGTCGCGTACAGGCACCGTGACGGAGGGCTACTCCGCCGTCGATGTCAGACCGGAGCCCGACGGGATGATGGTGATCTTTCGCTGGCGGCGGGACCCGAACCTCTACGCCATCGCAGTCGAGTATCCGACGGCGCCACGGAGTCCGTGGACCGGCCTGCCGGTGCACTCGGCCTACGAATGGGCCGCGGACGTCGCGGGCCGGCTCGCGGAGGAGCTCGCGACCGGGCTGGTCCGCCGCGGCCGCCGGACGATCCACAGCGGGTACGTCCTGCTGGACCCCCGCGATGCACCCGACGTCTGCCCCACCGGCTACTTCATCGGTTCGGTTCCCTCGCATCCGACGGAGGCCGGCTCCTGGCTGGCCGAGGCGGGGCTGGACGTGATCGTCCCCAGACAGCTGATCGCCCGCGGCAGACTCGCCTGCTGGCTGCAGGCTTACGTTGACAACGAGCGCGGCAGGCCCTTCGTCGGTCATGCGGCCGCGTCCTGGGAGAACGAGCGGCGCACCACCGTCCGGCTCGACCTGGTGCACATCCTGCCCGGCGTTCCACCGGAGGTAGGCGACGCGCTGGTACGTCTCGCGGTCGGCGAGGCGGCCGAAGCCGGGGCCCGGCGCGTGGTCACCGAGATCGACGATGTCGCCCTTGCCGGGCTGGGGTTCCGGCCCGCCCCCGGCGGCAGCCTCGTCCTGCACACCGAGATCCAGCGGCCGGCTCAGAGCGAGTGACCACTATGCATTGCCCGCAACCGTAACCGCCGCCGCTGCGGGAACCGGCACGGTGGGAGATCCTTGACGACCGTGCCATCACCCCATGGCTGGTTCAATATCCACTCATGCAGAGCCACGATGTGCGGATCGACGGCGATCTGGTGCGCAAACGCTTCATCGACGGCAAGCCTGGCGGCGCCGAGCGGGAATGGCGGGCGCTGCGGCTGCTGGCGGAGCACGCGCCTGGGCTCGCGCCCGCACCCGTGGAGTACGGGACCGATCTGGTGGTGATGCCGCGCATCGAGGGCACGCCGCTCTTCCTGCTGCCTGCCGTACCGGAGAAAGAACTGGTGGAGGCGGTGGACCGGCTGCATGGCGCCGTGCCCCGGCAGGTACTCGACCGGATACCGCAGCGGTTGTGGCCGGTGGAGCGGCTCAGGGATCAATTGCTCGCGTGGGCCGGGCGGTGGCAACCGAAGAACGAGCTCGCAGATCAAGCCGTCAGAGAGGGCGTGCGGTGGGAGCCCGGCGAGCGTGGGGTTCGGCCGGTGTTCGGGGCCAGTGATGGCAATACGGCGAACTTCCTGTGGGACGGTGTGCGCGTCAGGATTGTCGATTTCGAGGAGTCGGGGCGCAGCGACCGGGCGACCGAAGTCGCGGAGATGGCCGAGCACGTGTCGAGCTGGGTGCATGGGGAGAGCGGGGTGTGTTTCGAACTCGACCTCGCTGAGGAGCGCAGGCTGTAGACGTAGGGATCGGGATCGCACAGCGGCGAGAGATTCTCGCCCGGGAGCGTGGGTCAGGTCTTCCTGGCGGTCAGTCGCGCCGCGGCGGGCAGCGCCGGGCGGAGGAAGTCACGATCAATGCGATCCAGTGGAGCCCTCACCGCCCACGTGGGAGGCCGTCCATGGCGCGGCGGTGCGTGAGGGGTGGCAACGGGCTCGTTCCCCGTTCGAGATCTGACCGCGATGCAGGGGGGATCGTGCTTCCCGTACCTTACCGATCATGATACGCGTCGCCTGCTCGGAACAGCTCCATGTGCTGGAAGCCGACGAGTTCGTGGTGAGGACTTCCGGGGATTGGGCTCTGAAGGCAGCCCATGCGACCGCGTGCGACGCGGATGCGCAGCGTTGGCTGGGCTGGCAGCCCGAGGTGGTGCGGAGCTACGAGCCATTGCGGAACGACCTTCTCAACCGTGTGCTGGACGACGGGCCAGAACCCGCCGACCCTCATCACTTTGCGCTCGTCGGCAAGCGCGACCGACGAATCATGGGTTTCGTGGTGCTCGCGCGGCAAGGCGGCCGGTTCGAAATGGGCGGGTGCTTGGCGCCGCAATACCGGGGACAGGGGCTGGGAGCACAGCTGTTCACGTTCGGCGCCATCCTGGCGCACGAGCACCTGGGACTGTCGGACATTTACGCGGGCGCCGAGGTCGGCAACATCGCCTGCCGGGGATCCCTGCTCAAGGCCGGGTTCACGCCGGCGAACGGTCCTGCTCAGCACACCCTGCCCGATGGGCGGGTGATCAGCAGCCTATGGTTCAAGAGCACCGTGGCGCGCGGTTTCGTGTGCGGGCCCGGGCGGTGCAGGCCGCGGTGGTGGCCTGCGCGGTAAGGCCCGGTAGCGCTTGCCGAAGGCACAGGGTGCGCGGCAGGTCAGGCCGTCGCCATCGGGAGTTCGCGCACCTCCGCCCTCCCGTCGGGGTACCCGAACACCACCTCGTCGCCGATCCCCACGAAGAGGCCGTTCTCGACGACGCCGGGAATCCGGTTCAGCTCGACCGTCAGCTCGCCCGCCCGGTCGATGCGGCCCAGGTGCACGTCGATGATGTAGTTCCCGTTGTCGGTGACCAGCCGGGCCCCGTCCCGCATCCGCGGCGTCGTCCGGACCTCCGCGTGCCCGAAGTCACCGAGCAGGGCGCGAACCGCCCGCGTGGTGCTCTCGTGGCCGAACCGGACGACCTCGACGGGCAGCGGGAACGCGCCGAGCCGGGCGACGAGTTTGGAGTTGTCCGCGACGACGACCATCTTCCTGGACGCCGTCGCGACGATCTTCTCCCACAGCAGGCAGGCGCCGCCTCCCTTGATCATGCTCCCGTCCGGGTCGATCTCGTCGGGCCCGTCGACGCAGACGTCCAGCTCGGTGACGTCGTCGAGGTCGACCAGGGGGATCCCGAGATCGAGTGCGAGGTCGCGAGTCGCGGTGGAGGTCGGCACGCCGACGATGTCCAGGCCCTGCTTGACCTTTTCCCCGAGCGCGCGGACGAAGAAGTGCGAGGTGGTGCCGGAGCCGAGACCCAGCCGCATCCCGTCGCGGCAGTAGGTCTCGGCGGCATGGCGGCCCGCGGCGATCTTCGCGCGGTCCTGGGGGGTCAGGTCGGTCATCGCTGTACCTCTGTCACTGTGCTGTCCGGTGTGCTGGTGCCTGGGAACGTTGTCGTACTGTCCTGGGGAGGTGTGCCGGCGGTGAGCTCTGCCAGGTCCATGAAACGGCGCACGCGGAGACCGTCCGACTCGATCTCGGCCCAGTCCACCACCCGGCAGTGGATGCCGGCCCGCCGGGCGCATTCGACGTCGATCGGCGAGTCGCCGACGAACAAGGTCTGCTCAGGCCCCAGCCCGAGCAGCCGGACGGTGGCGAGCAGGTGCTCCGGATCGGGCTTGCGTACCGGAAGGTGGTCGCCGCCGACCACGGCCGTGAAGAACGGCAGCACGTCGAGCGCCTCCAGGACCTGGAGCGCGAGCCGCTGGCCCTTGTTCGTGCACACCCCGAGCCGGAGGCCGCGCTCGCGGAAGTGTTCGAGCGCCTGCCGGGCGTCCGCGAAGAGTGCCGAGTCCCTGACCGGCTCCCGCTGGTAAAGCTCCAGGTAGCGGGCGGTGTCACGGGTGAGCTCCGCGTCGCCTGACGGGAGGCCGACGATCTGGTGGATGCTCGCGACCAGGTTGCGAGCCCCCTCCCCGAGCAGCGGCGCGACCTGGCTCGGTTCGAGCGGCTCCTTCCGGCGTTCGCTCAGCATCGCGTTGATCGCCCTGGTGATGTCGACGCTCGAGTCGACGAGCGTGCCGTCCAGGTCGAAGACGATGCCGCGGATTCCGTTGGGGTCGTGCTGGCTGATCATTTCTCCTCATGCTTCTGCCGCTGCCGCGCGAACAGCGGATCAAGGTGGTCGAACAGCGAGCAAAAGTCCTGATAGACGTCCTGGTAGACGGCCGAGGTCTCCGCGCGCGGCCGAACCGTCGTCGCCGTCCCGATGACGCCGGTGGCGTCGTGGAGCGTTTTCCACCGCCCGGTGCCGATTCCGGCGAGCAGCGCCGCCCCGAGCGCGCCACCCTGTTCACCACCGGCCACGGTGCTGACGGGGGAGTTGAGGATGTCGGCGAGTAGCCGTAGCCACTGCCGTTCCCCGGTGGCGCCACCGGAGACCCGGATCTCGTCCATGCCGAGATCGGCGGCGGCGCACAGGTCGACGATCTGCCGCATGTTGAACAGCACGCCCTCCATGACGCTGCGCACGAGTTCGGCGGCGCCGTGCTGGGGCGTCAGACCGATCCAGGCGCCGCGGGCGTCCGGGGCCACGTGCGGGCAGCGCTCGCCGAGCAGGTAGGGGAGGAACAGCAGCCCACGGGCGCCGGGCGGAGCGGCCTCGGCCAGCTCGACCAGCCGTGCGTACGAGAGCTCGCTGTCGCCCGCCAGCGGCGCCAGCGCGCCGCGCAGCCAGTGGAAGGCGCCGCCGGTGTTGAGCGCCACCCCCATGACGTGCCAACGGTCCGCGGCGTTGCCGCAGGAGATCTGCAGCAGCCCGCCCCGGTTGTCCGGGCACTGGTCCGTGGCGCCGGCCACGATGCCGGCGGTGCCCAGGGTGATGCCCAGCCGGCTCCCGCCGGTCACTCCCATGGCGGTGGTCTGCAGGACGGCGTCGCCGCCACCACCGACGACCGGCAGGCCCGCGGGCACCCCCCAGTCCTTGGCCACCTCGGGCAGCAGGGCGCCGGTGACCTCGTGCGACTCGACGACCCGCGGGAAGAGCCGCTCCGGCAGGTCGATGGCCGCGATCAGGCCGGCCGACCAGACCCGCCGGCGCACGTCGAACAGTCCCGTTCCCGACGCGTCCGAGACGTCGGTGGCGTGGTCACCGGTCATCCGCAGCCGCAGGAAGTCCTTCGGGTTGAGGAACCGGTGCATCCGCCGGAACGACTCGGGCTCGTGATCACGCAGCCAGAGGATCTTCCCGGCGGTGAAGCCCGGCAGCATCTGGTTGTTGGTCAGGCCGAGCAGCGCCTCGGGCCCGCCGACCGTCTCCACGATCGCACGGCACTGCCGCTCGTTGCGCTGGTCGTTCCAGAGGATGGCGGGCCGGACGACGGCGTCGGCCCGGTCCAGCGCGGTCAGCCCGTGCATCTGCCCGCACAGGCCGATGCCGCGTACCTCGCCGGGGTCAGGAAGCCGCGCGGTGACCTCCCGTACGGACACGCAGGTGGCCTGCCACCAGTCCGCTGGATCCTGCTCGGACCAGCCGGGACGCTGGGTGTAGCGGGGGTACTCGGTCAGCGAGGTGGCGACGACGTGGGCCCGGTCGTCGATGGCGATCACCTTGCACCCCGAGGTGCCGATGTCGATGCCCAGCCAGTAGTCAGTCATGGCCGTCTCCGTGCCGGATCCGCAGATGCTTGAGCTGCAGATATCCATCGAGTCCCGCGCGGCCGTGCTCGTAGCCGTATCCGCTGCCCTTCCGGCCGCCATAGGGCGCGTTCATGATGCCGGCGTCCACGTTGTTCACCGCGACGTTGCCGAAGTCGAGCTCCCTGCCGAGGCGGAACGTCTCGGCCAGGTCGTTGCTGTAGACGTACGCCGCCAGGCCGGCCGGCGTGCTGTTGGCCGCGCCGATCGCGTCGGCGAGGTCGCGGAAGGGCGTCACGCCCAGCAGCGGACCGAACGTCTCCTCGTGCATCACCAGCATGTCCTGCTTGGTGTCGGCCAGCACCGTCGGCTCGAAGAAGTAGCCGGGCGCGAGTTTCTCCAGGCGCCCGCCGCCGGTGACGACCCGGGCACCCTGTTGCCGGGCGTCGTCCACGTGGCGGTCGCAGCGCTCGAGGATCTCCAGGTTGGTGACGGGCCCCATGTCGGCGTCCGGCTGTTTCATCCCGTCGCCGACCACGAGGGCGGCGATCCGTTCCCTGAGCCGGTCGAGGTAGGCCGGGTACAGGTCCTCGTGCACGTACGCCCGGTTGATCGCGATGCAGATCTGCCCGGCGTTGCGGAAGCTCCGGCGTACGGTACCGGTGACGGCGGCGTCCAGGTCGGCGTGCGCGGTCACGATGAGCGGGCAACTGCCTCCCAGCTCCATCGACATCGGGACCACTCCGGAACTGGACCGCGTGATCGCGGCCCCGGTGGCGGCCGAGCCGGTGAAGGCGATCTTGTTGACGAGCTCGTGCGACGCGAGTGCCCGCCCGGGAGTCCCCGCGCCGAGCACCAGGTTGGCCACTCCGGGAGGCAGGCCCACCTCGTCGAGGCAGCGGAAGACCTCGACCGCCGAGGACGGCGAGTACTCGGAGGGCTTGACGACGATCGTGCACCCGGCGCCGAGGGCCGCCGCGAGCTTCCAGCCGACGAGTTCGACCGGGTAGTTCCACGGGGTGATCGCGGCCACCACGCCGACCGGTTCGCGCTGGACGATGCTGGTGAACCCGTCCTCCGCGTTGGGCACGACCGAGCCGAAGGTCCTGGTCGTCTCCTCGGCGTAGAAGTGGAACGCCTGGGCCAGCTTGCGTACCTCACCGCGGGCCTCGTTCAGGGGCTTGCCCATCTCGACGGTGATCTCCGTGGCGATGGCGTCGACGGCCGCCGCCACCCGATCGCCGATGAGGTGCAGCAGCCCGGCCCGTTTGAAGGGATTCGTCCGGCGCCAGGTGCGCCAGGCCTCGGCCGCCGCCCGTACCGCCTGGTCGACCTGCGCTTCCGAGGTCTCAGGGATGACGGTGACCGGGTCACCGGTGGCGGGATTCACCACCGTGTACGTCGACGTGGTGTCGGCGGCGACCCAGCCTCCGTCGAAGTAGTTGTCCTGTCTCCGCAAGCTGGTCATTGTGCTCTCCTGATCGCTTTCTGCCGGGTTCGGTTGGGCGGGGTTCAGGCCACCCGGCATCTGAGTGGTTCACCAGCCAGTGCCCGCCCGGCCTCCTCGGTGGCCAGCCGCTGCAACGCCTCCAGGGAGTCGTCGGAGTAGAAGGCGGCGTGCGGGGTGAGGACCACGTTGGGCAGGTGCCGCAGCCGCGAGTCCGCGGCCGGCGGCTCCGGGTCGTAGACGTCGAGCGCCGCCGCCGTCAGGTGACCCGAGGCCAGGGCGTCGGCCAGGGCCTCCTCGTCGACGAGCGCCCCGCGTGAGGTGTTGACCAGCACGGCCCCCGGCCGCATCCGCTTCAGGAAACCCGCGTCCACGAGCTGCTGGGTCTCGCCGGTGACCGGTACGTGCAGGGAGAGTGCGTGCGCCTGCCCGAGCACGTCGGCGAGGGGTCGCAGGCTGATCCCCGGGACGCTCTCCGGCCGGGCGTACGGGTCGTGGCCGAGGATCGTGAACCCGAACGGAGCCAGCCGGCCGGCCAGCTCCTGGGCGATCCGCCCGGCCCCGATCAGCCCTATCACGGTCGACCGGAAACTCGGGATCCCGCCCAGCGCCCCGGGCTCGCACCAGCCCTCGTCCCGGATCTTGCGGTCGAACAGGGGCAGCCGGCGCAGCAGGCAGAGCAGCGCCGCCGCGGCGTGGTCGGCGACCGTGTCGATGCCGTAGTCGGGGACGTTCGCCACCGCCACGCCGAGCCGGGCGGCGGCGCCGGTGTCCACGTTGTCGAACCCGATGCCGTACCGTACGACGGTCGCGCCCGGGGCCAGCGCCGCGAGCACCGCCTCCGTGATCGGGGCGAAGTTGACCAGCACCACCGAAGCGCCGCGGACGGCCTCGATCGTGTCCGCCTCGCTGTCGCACTGGTGGCCGGCGAACTCGACACCCCGCTGCCGGGCCAGCAGTTCCTCGTGCCGGGTGTTGCCGAACCACTGGTCGGTGACGACGAGCCTGGTCATCGGCGCTGACCCCGTACCAGCAGTCCCCGCTCCGCCAGGTTGGCCATCAGGCCGCGGATGCCGAAGGTCCACTCGGCGGCCTCCTCGGCGGCCACGACGGTGTTCACCAGGCAGCCGAGCCGGTCGGCGGAGATGCTCACCACGTCACCGCGTTTGTGGGTGAACCCCTGCCCCGGCGCGTCGCGGTCGTCGATCGGGGCGAACATCGTGCCGGTGAAGAGCACGAACCCGTCCGGGTACTGGTGGTGCCGCCCGTGCGCGTGCGTGATGAGTTCTTCGAAGCCGCGGCTCATCTCGCTGACCGGGCTCACCGCCTCCAGCAGGTAGCCCTCGGGGCCCTCGACCCGCATGGTGAGCTCGGCGGCGCGTACGTCGTCGATGGTGAAGCCGTCGTCGAACAGCCGGATGAACGGACCGAGCGAGCAGGAGGCGTTGTTGTCCTTCGCCTCGGCCAGCAACAGGGCGCTGCGGCCCTCGAAGTCCCGCAGGTTCACGTCGTTGCCCAGTGTGGCGCCGACGGCCCGGCCCGCGCTGGTGACCGCCAGGGCCACTTCCGGCTCCGGGTTGTTCCACACCGACCGGGCCAGGACACCGACGTCGGCGCCGGTGCCGACGGACGACAACACCGGCGCCTTGGTGAAGATCTCCGGGTCGGGGCCGATGCCGACCTCCAGGTACTGTGACCACAGTCCCTCGGCGACCAGCACCTCCTTCACCCGGATGGCTTCCTCGGAGCCCGGTCTGACCTGGGCGATCGCGCCGCCGATCACGTCGGACAACCGGCCCCTGATCTCCTCGGCCCGCGCCGGGTCACCCTTGGACTGCTCCTCGATGACCCGCTCCAGCATGCTCCGCGCGAAGGTCACCCCTGCGGCTTTCAGGACCTGCAGGTCGAAGGGGGAGAGCAGGTGGGGCCGGCCGCGCTCCCCGGCCAGGGTGCCGGTGAGCACCTCGCGGAGCGGCCAGGACCGGCCATCGCCCCCGGTGCGCGCGATCGTCACGACGTCGGGGCGATCCAGCAGATCGGCCATCGTCGCCGTGGCCGGGCCGGTCAGATCCACCAGCGTGTCGCCGCGGACCGCGACCACGCAGGGGCCACCGAGCGCGGGATCGAACAGCCGGCCGACGAGCGTCGCGTCCGGCGCGTCCACCGGCAGCACGCGGTCGAGGTGATCGGCGGGTGACGCCATGGGCTTCCTCCAAAATCACTCCGCACGGGGGGATACGAGTACGGCGGAGGGGTGTCAATCAGGACGGCGTAGAGGTACGACCTTTTCGTTCCTATCATCGTACAAATGACTCCGTCAATGACCGCCGGTTTCTCCCGTGCTGCCCGCTGAACAGCGCAAAGATGAAATCCGGCTGAAGATAAATCATATGAAGGGCTTGCCAACGTAGTATCTTCGTCATACGTTTTCGGACATGTCTCAGACGCCTGGCTCACGGAAACGGCTCCCCGAGGTGATCGCCGATCGCCTGCAGCGGGAGATCGTCGAGACGGGCGCACAGCCGGACGACCGTCTTCCCACCGAGGTCGAGCTCGTCGAGCGCTACGGCGTGAGTCGCACGGTCGTGAGGGAGGCGGCCCGCCTGCTCGTCCAGCGCGGACTGGTCACCGTCACTCCCGGCAGAGGCATGGTGGTGGCCAGGTTCGACGGCAAGCTCATCTCCGAGCAGTTCGCCATGCTGATGCAGGCCAGCAACGGCACCTTCGACCAACTCCTGGAGCTGCGCCTGGCCATCGAGGTGCAGATGGCCGTCCTGGCCGCGGAAGGCCAGGTCGTTCACCTGATCGCCGCGATGCAGGAGACCATCGACCGCGGCGAGGCGTCGATCGACGAGCGCGAACGGTTCCTGGAGTTCGACATGGCCTTCCACGAACTGCTGGCCGAGTCGAGCGGCAATCCGTACTTCGGCCTGGTGTCGAAGCCCATCAACGAGTTCATGCGCAGCCACTACAGGAACCGGGCCTCATATCCGTCGGACCCGCGGCGGACCCTGGAAGAACACACCGAGATCCTCAGCGCCATCAGACGTGGCGACACGTTCGGCGCCCGGCACGCGACCGAGGAACATCTCCGTCGCCTGCGACGTGCGCGAAGAAACGCCCCGGTGAGCGCGGACGAGCACTGACCGCTCGTTCCATCCCGAACCACCCCCACTGCAACAAGCTCAGAGGAGGCACGATCGTGCCCACCCAGTTTCCATCCGGCATGAGCCGGCGTGAGTTCGCCCTTGGAGCCCTCGGCCTGGCCGGAGCCGCGATGCTCACCGGCTGCGGCTCCGCGTCCTCGTCCGGCGGCCTCACGAAAGGTGGTCTCGCGGCCTACTCCAACAAGGGCATGGACTTCTTCTTCTTCGTCGTGCAGAACGAGGCGGTCAGGCGGGCGAGCGAAGCACTCGGGTTGAAGTACCAGACCAACGACGCCAAGGCCGACTCCAGCGTCCAGTACAACCACTGGAACACCTTCCTGCTGCAGAAGCCCGTCTTCCTCATCTCCGACCCGATCGACTCGGAGGGCCTGGCCCCGCTCGCCCAGCGGGCCAAGAGCCAGAAGATCCCGGTCGGGATCATCGACACCCCGCTGACCAAGGGCGTCGTGGACTTCACCATCGCGTTCGACAACCGCAAGGGCGGACAGATGGCGGCGCAGCGGATCGTCACCCTGCTGCAGAAGCGATACGGGACCCCCAAGGGCAAGGTGCTCAACGGGTACGGTGCGTTGTCCAGCTCCGCCTGGCGGGCCAGGAAGGACGGCTTCGAGGGGGAGCTGAAGAAGTATCCCGGCATCCAGCTCATCTCCCGGCCGACCGAGGGTGACGAGACCAAGGCCAGGGCCGTGGCCGAGGCGACGTTGTCGGAGTTCCCCGACCTGGACGCCGCGCACGCGCCCAGCGACTCGATCACCCGGGGCATCGTCACCAGCCTCAAGGGCAAGGGCAGGGCCCTTCCGCGCGACCACAAGAACCACGTCATCCTGACCTCGATCGACGGGGAACCGCAGTCGTTGCAGTGGACCCGTGACGGCATCCTCGACGCGGAGGTCTCGCAGGACCCGATCGCCTACGGCGAGGTCTGCGTCGAGATGTTGACCAAGTACGTCGTGGCGGGCAAACCCATCCCGATCGGCACCTACTCCAACGCGGACTACTTCTGGGAGAAGGCGCCCATCGTCCAGACGCCCAACGGCCCCAGTTGCATCGTGCCGCCGTACTTCATCGACGAGAGCAACGTCGATGACCCGCGGCAGTGGGGCAACGTCGTGACGAAGAAGTGGGGGATGTCGCAGACATGACCGGGAAGAGCGGCGGCGCCCTGCTGGAGATCCGGGGGCTGTCGAAGATCTACGGGCGGTCCACCGCCCTGGAGCCGACCGACATCACCGTACGCGAAGGGTCGGTCCACGGGTTCCTTGGCAAGAACGGCGCCGGGAAGTCCACGCTCGTCGGCATGATCGCCGGGTCGATCCAGCCCACCAGCGGGTCGGTGTTGTTCCGCGGCGAGGACATCACGGCACTCAACCTGGCCCAACGCCGCAAGCTCGGCATCAACCTGCTCGGCCAGCACGCCGAGGTGGTGCCCATGCTCAGCGTGGCCGAGAACCTCGTGATGCCCGACTACCCGACCAGGCACGGGCTGCTCGACCGGACCGAGATGCGCAGCCGGGCGTCGGCGTTGTTGCACAAGTACAGCCTCGACTTCGACGTGGACCTGCCGGCCGGCGCCCTGCCGGTGCCCGATCAGCGCCGGCTGTCCATCGTGCGGACGCTGATGGACGATGGCGCCCTGACCATGCTGGACGAGCCCACCACGGCGCTCAGCCAGAGCGAGCGCGACGCGCTGTTCGAATGGATCCGCGAGCTGAACGCCGCCGGCCAGACCTTCGTCTTCATCTCCCACTTCAACAACGAGATTCAGAACATCTGCGACGAGTGCTCGGTGCTGCGCGACGGCCGGCTGGTCTCCAGGGACGCCGATCCGCGCTCGATGACCTCAGCGGAGATCTCCGAGGTGGTGACGGGGGCGGCGGTCAAGGAGTTCGTACGCGACCGCGACCGCGAGCCCGGCCCGGTACGCGTGGAGATCAACGACCTGACCGCCGACGGCGTCGAAGGGATCGACCTGACCGTCGGCCGGGGCGAGATCGTCGGGCTCGCCGGCCTGCCCCAGTCAGGCGCCCAGGAACTGGCCCGGGCCTTGGCCGGGCTGAAAGCCATCCGTTCAGGAACGATCCGGATCGACGGCGAGCCGGTGGACCTGCGGCGGCTGCGCGAATCGCGGCGCAGCGGCATCGCCTATCTGACGAACGACCGCATCGGCGAGGGCGTGGTCGGCCCGTTCTCGGTCAAGGAGAGCATCCACCTGGGCAACTGGCCGCTCCGCGGCGGCTTGGTCGACTCGCGGGCCGTCATGAACACCTACCGGCGCTACCACGACCGTCTTTCCTTCCGGGTCAGCGGTCCGGACCAACCGGCGGAAGAGCTGTCCGGCGGCAACCAGCAGAAGGTCCTGCTCGGACGGCTGCTCGCCCTGCAACCGAAACTGCTGATCCTGGACGAGCCCACCTTGGGCGTCGACGTGGCCACCAAGGAAGAGGTGCACCGCCTCATCGACGAACTGACCGGGCAGGGATTGGCGGTGATCCTGCTCGCCTACGACACGGACGAGATGGTGCGGATGGTCGACCGGGTGGTGGCCTTCCAGGACGGCCGGGTAGCCCACGAGCTCACCGGCTCCGCCATCACCGTCGACAACATCCTCGGCAGCCTAAGTCATGACAGCAAATCTGTGCGCTGAAAGTGGACGATCATGGAACAACTGACGCAAGAGAGCACGGCCGTCGCCGGTTCCGATAAGGGGCGGCCGACTCACCGGCCCAAGACGAAGATCCACGTCCTTGACCTCGCGCTGGACAACATCGTCTGGATCCTCCTGGTCGTGTTCGCCGTCCTGGCGAACTTCATGAACCCGTTCTTCCTCAGCGTCGCCAATCTGCAGAACGTCCTGGTCCAGGCCACCACCCTGGGCTTCGTCGCGGTGGCCATCGCGCTGACGCTGCTGCTCGGCGAGATCGACCTCTCGGTGATCGGCATTCTGGGCTTCACCGGCGCGGTGGGTGCCATGGTCGTGAACCAAGGGGTTCCCGGTCCGGCCGCGATCCTGCTGGTCGTCCTGCTCGGAGCGGTGATCGGCCTGGTCAACGGCCTGTGCATCGCCAAGCTCAGGATGAACTCGTTGATCGAGACCCTGGCGATGGGCCTGGCGCTCGGTGGCGCCGTGCTGGCGGTCACCAAAGGACAGACGATCACCATCTCCTCGCAGAGCTACACCTTCGTCGGCCAGGGATCGATCTTCGGCTGGCCGGTGATGCCGCTGGCCCTGGTGCTGCTCTTCGTGGTCATCGCCGTGCTGTTGAACCGCACGCCGTGGGGCCGCCGGCTGTACGCGACGGGCGGCAACAAGCGGGCCGCCTACGCGGCAGGCATCCGCACCGATCGCCAGCTGATCAGCGCCTATGTGGTGTCCGGCCTGCTCGCCGGGTGCGGCGGCTGGCTCGCCACGGCGTACCTGTCGGGCGTGAACTCCACCGTCGGCAGCGACCTGCTGCTGTACGCGGTCGCCGCGCCGGTGATCGGCGGGGTGTCGCTCTTCGGCGGACGCGGCCGGGTGCTCGGCATGCTCGGCGGCACGCTGCTGCTGACCGTGGTGCAGGTCGGCCTGCAACTGGTC
Organism: Nonomuraea insulae; assembly: GCF_042656245.1. Taxonomy (NCBI): domain Bacteria; kingdom Bacillati; phylum Actinomycetota; class Actinomycetes; order Streptosporangiales; family Streptosporangiaceae; genus Nonomuraea; species Nonomuraea insulae. Next base: position 455,006 of record NZ_JBHSPA010000023.1, on the reverse strand, counting down.
AACATCTCGGCCTACTACGTGGCCATGGTCGGCGGCGCCATGATCTTCCTGGCCGTGTTCGTGGACGCCGTGCGGATCCGGCGTCGTGAATCGTGACCGAGAAAAGGCCGACGGTGGAAACGGATCATTCGGGGAGGCACAACGATGCAGGGCCTGACTGACAAGGTCGTCGCGGTCACGGGCGCCGGTGGCGGGATCGGCTCCGCGATCTGCGGCCGGCTGCGGGACGAGGGCGCCCGGGTGTACGCACTCGACCTGGTGGATGCCGGTGGCGGGGAGTTCGTCCGGACGGACGTGACGGACGAGACCTCGGTGCGGGCCGCCGCCGAGACCGTGGTGGAGCGGGCCGGGCGGGTCGACTGCCTGGTCGCAGGGGCGGGCATCGTCGAGGACGACGTACCGGCCGAGCAGATGCCCGCTGAGCAGTTCGACCGGGTGCTCGCGGTCAACCTGCGGGGCGTGTTCCTCGCCTGCCAGGCGTTCGGGCGACACATGCTCGACCGCGGGCAGGGACGGATCGTCAACATCTCCTCGATGAGCGGCAACCACGTGGTGAACACCCCGCAGAAGCAGTGCGCCTACAACGCCTCGAAGGCGGGCGTCTCGGCACTCACCCGGTCGCTGGCCGCGGAGTGGGCCGGCAGGGGCGTCAGGGTCAACGCCATCTCCCCTGGATACGTGGACACCCCGCTGCTGAGTCTCAAGCGGCACCAGTTCGACCAGTGGCTCGGCAACACCCCGGCCGGCCGGTTCGCCCGGCCTGAGGAGGTCGCCGCCGCCATCGCCTTCCTGCTGAGCGACGAGGCCGGCTTCTTCTGCGGAAGCGAGCTGCTCGTCGATGGCGGATACACCTTGATCTGAGCCCTGCATGGCCGAAGGGAGAGGCGCATGGCCAACATGGCAGCGGTGATGAACCGCCTCGGAAGCATCGACATCGAGGAGCGTCCCGAGCCCGTACCCGGGCCGGCGGACGTCGTCATCGAGATCAGGGCGGTGGGGATCTGCGGCTCCGACATCACCTACTTCACGCACGGACGGATCGGGCAGTGGATCGTGGACGGCCCTATCGTCCTCGGCCATGAGGCGTCCGGCGTCGTGATCGACTGCGGACCCGAGGTCCAACGGGTCAAGGCCGGTGACCGCGTCGCCATCGAGCCCGGCGTCCCCTGCGACAACTGCCGTGAATGCCGTCGGGGCGACTACCACCTGTGCGCCGATCTCGCCTTCCTGGCGACCCCGCCGTACGACGGCGCCCTGGTCCAGCGGCTGCGGATGCCCGAACGGTGCGTCTACCCGATCCCCGACTCGATGACTTTCGAGCAGGGGGCGCTCGCCGAACCTCTTTCTGTCGGCCTCTGGGCGTGCCGGCGCAGCGGGCTCAGACCGGGCGAGGACGTACTGGTCACCGGCGCCGGCCCGGTGGGCATCCTCGCCGGATGCGCCGCACTCGCCCTCGGCGCCCGGACCGTGACCATCGTCGACGTCTCGGACTTCCGCCTGTCGATCGCGGACCGGCTCGGCCTCCGCGCCGAACGGCCCTCCGGCCGAGCGGACCCGGACCACGACGTCCTGATCGAGTGCAGCAGCGCGCAGCCCGCCCTCACCAGCGGCCTGCGGCGACTCCGGCCCGGAGGACGGGCCGCCCTGGTGGGGGTGCCGAAGACCGAACTGGCGGAGCTGCCGCTGGCCGAGCTCGTCCCTCAGGAGGTCACGCTCGCTCTGGTCAACCGGTACGCACACACCTGGCCGACCGCCATCGCCCTGCTGGCCGGCGGGCGGGTGCCCAGCGAGCATCTGGTCAGCCACCACTTTCCGCTGGAGGCTACGGCGGAAGCGTTCACGTTGCCCGGCCGCAGCCAGGACAGCCTGAAAATCGTCATCGAGCCGCAACGCCTGGCCGGCTGACCTTCTTGGAGCCGATCGGGCCGGAACGCTGGATCGGAATCGCCCAGCATCTTTCGTATTAACGCCTTGCGCATGATCCGTGACTGTGCGTTTCTTGTCGTATGACGGAGGAAGAAGACCGCGCCGCGGCGGACGGCACCGCTTTCGAGAGGCCGCTCCGGCGCCAGCACCGGCTGCTGGGCTGGGCGCTGCGCCTGATCGGCGCCTCCTGGACGGGCATCGGGTCGCTGATGTTCATCGTCGCCTACAACCGCACCAGGACGATCTTCGTCACGCCCACGTCCTCGTCCGAGGTGTACTGGACGAACCTGGCCGTCGTCGCGTCCATCATCGTGGCGGGCGCCGCGCTGCTGCTGCTCGGCCGGCGGATGCGGTGGCAGGGCCGGCGCCACGGTGTGCCCGTGCTGACGACGATGGAGGAGGCGAAGCGGGTGCCGTACGTCCTGTACCTGCGCCCCTTCGCCTCGGACAAGACCGGGTCCCGGATGCGGCACGCGTTCAGCCGCCACAACCGGGTCGGCGGATCCCTGGTCGACACGCGCACCAGCACGGTCGAGGAGAACCTGGCCCGCTCGTTCCGGCAGGTGGGCCGGGTCATCGCCGTCGGCCGGCCCGAGGAGAGGCTGCCGCTGCCCGGAGCCGCCCGCCTGTACCTGCCGTGGGACGGGTGGCGCCCGGCCGTGCGGTCCCTCATCGACGACGCCCGCATGGTCCTGCTCGCCACCGGCGACTCGGAGGGCACGCTGTGGGAGTTCGAACAACTGCTGCTGCGGCGAGGGCCACACGGGTTGCTGCTGGTGGTGTACTCGGACGAGACCGAGTACGACAACTTCCGGCGCCGCGCCCACGAGCTCTTCGACCGCCACGCGGAACGGCTGCGCACCGGGCAGGACCCTGACTGGCAGCCGCCCGTTCTGCCGCCCTTCCCGCGCCTGCGGAACCCTTCCGCGGTGAAGTGGCTGCCCATCACGCGCGCCTACCTCCGCTTCGACGCGGACTGGCGACCGCACCTGGTGCTGCTCGACCCGACCGCGGCGAAGGGATGGACAGTCGAGACCCGTCTGCGCCGGATCGGCCGTGAGCAGGTGGCTCCTCTGGTGCTCCGCCTGTACGAGGACATGCTGGCCGCGGAAGAAGCGGCCGATCACGAGGACGCGCGGCGGTGCGTCACCGTGGTCGAGCTGGCGGCGGCGATCACCGCCGCCCGGGCTCATGGGGGCGAGGACACCACCCTGCTCCCGGTTCGGTTCACGGGCACCGGCAGGTTTCTCTCCCTGGCCGGCGCGGCGCGGAGCGTCACAGCCGAGGACGCGCCGGCGAGCGGCCCGGAGGCCGACCTGGCGGCCAGATTCACCACGGTGGCGGGCAGCGGCTCGGGACGGGCGGCACAGGCCGGCGGACGTGCCCCCTTCACCATCGAGCTGCCGTTGTTCTGGCTGGAGGAGCGGTTGAGCGAGGTGCGGGAGCGGGGCGCCGCCGACCAGGACATCCTGCGCCTGGAGCTGAGCGCCTGGGGCAGGCTCCAGGGTGTCCGCCACGAGCCGGGGTCGCTGACGGGCGCGGAAGTGGGCGCGGACCCGGACTGACGCGCCGGGGTCGCTCGTGGTCATGGCCGCGAACGTACGCAGGTGACGCCATCCTCACAGCCGGGCGGCCGTCGGCCAGGCCCGCCAGCCCCCGCGTTCCGTGATGTCCTCGCCTGCCGACGCCGCCTCCTGCGTGCAGCCGAACCCCACGACCCAGTGACCGCCGGAAAGCTCGACCGCACGCTGACCTGCGTCGCATGCGAGACGGTGGAGAATGCCCCCTCCGATGAGGCGGAGTGGAAGCGCTGGCTGACCGTGGCCGGCTCCGGCCACTTCACCTTCATCGGCCTGCCCATCCTGGGCGGGCAGGCCGGGATCACCGACCCCACCGCGCCGCTGTCGGGCGAGATCATCACCTCGTACGTGGGCGCCTTCTTCGACCAGCACCTGCACGGCGAGCACCGGCCACTGCTGGACGGCCCGTCCCCTGCCAATCCTGAGGTTGCCTTCCAGAACCCCTAACCGATTTCCGTCGGCAAAGGGTGAATCGCGCGGACGTAGTACATCAGGTGCGGCAGATCGCCTTCGGCCTCCACCCGGAAGCCGGCGTCCGGGATCATCGTGCCGAGCAGGTCGCGGGGGTCGTGGCGCATGGCGGGGCCGGTGAACAGGCCGATGAGGTGCCGGGCGAGATGCCCGGTGGGTGGGCGGAACTCGGCGATGAGCAGCCGCCCGCCGGGCCGCAGCACGCGGAACATCTGCCGCAGTGCCTCGGGTCTGGCCTCGGCCGGCATGTGGTGGATGGCGAGGCTGGAGGTCACCAGGTCGAAGGAGCCGTCGGGGAAGGGCAGGCTCTGGCCTTCGCCGACGACGTAGGTGCAGTTCGCGGGGGCTCGTCCGGTGGCGTGCTCGATCATCGCGGAGGACGGGTCGAGGCCGGTGACGTGACCGGTGGGGGTGACCACGGGGGAGAGGATCCGGGTGAGGTAGCCGGTGCCGCAGCCGACGTCCAGGATGTGGTCGCCGGGTCGTGGCCGGGCGGCGGTGGCGAGGCGGGTGAAGGCGGTACGGCGGGCACCGAGGAACGCGATGGAGACGAAGGCCTCGTAGGCTCGCGGCCGATCGATGGTGCCGCCCCCATCGATGTGCCCGTCCGCGTGCGCGTGGTGGCCCTGCAGCAGTTTTCCCAGACCCATGGCGGATCCTCTCATTTCCGAACGATGTGTTCGGTTACGAATCATGCGTTCATAATGGGAGGCGGTCAACGAGCAGATCGGCCGTGGTGTGCCGTACCGAACAGAGGGCGGGGAAGTGTCCGGAGACCGGCGGGTGCGGCGGACGCGGCGGCTGATCCAGGAGGCGCTGGTAGCGTTGATCTTGGAGAAGGGGTACGACGCGGTCACCGTCACCGACATCATCGACCAGGCTGACGTGGGCCGGTCCACGTTCTATGCCCACTTCACCGACAAGCAGGACGTGCTGTTCAGCAACCTCGAGCAGCTGACGTTCCTGCATCCCGCGCCGGCGGATGGGGCGGGGGAGCTGTTCGCGTTCAGCCGGCCGATGTTCGAGCACGTGCGGGAGCAGGAGCGGCTCGTGCGGGCGCTGATGGGCAAGCGCAGTGGCGGGCTGGTGCACGCGCGGGGTGAGCAACTGCTCGCCGCCGCCGTCAGGGGCGAGCTCATCGCCGCGGGCGGCCAGGTGTCGGCTTCACTTGATCTGCTGGTGATCTGCGTGGTCAGCGCGTTCATGGGGCTGCTGCGGGCCTGGGTGGACGGCGAGACGACCGCCTCACCTGCCGAGCTGAACGCCGCCTTCCGCGCCGCCGTCCTGCCCGGCGTACGAGCGGAGCTGCGACACCCCGGACACGGCGGTCAGGCTGGGGGAGGACGGCACTGAGCGGATGGTGCGCACGACCGATCCGGCGGTCGGCCGCATGTTTCAGCGTGGCCGGTTGATGCCGGTCTCGTAGGCGAAGATCACGGCTTGTACGCGATCGCGGAGACCCAGCTTCATCAGGATGCGCTTCACATGGCTTCTGGCCGTCGATTCCTCGATGACCAGCGCGGTGGCGATCTCGCGGTTGGACAGGCCCCTGGCGATGAGTTCGAGGGTTTCGCGCTCGCGTGGGGTCAGCAGGCCGAGCCGAGCCTGGTCGGCGAGTGCGGGGATGGGCTGCTGCGCCAGGCGGTCGATCACGCGCCGCGTCACCGACGGTGACAGCAGTGCGTCTCCGGCGGCGACGGTGTGCACCGCGGAGATCAGTTCCTCCGGGCGGGCGCGCTTGAGCAGGAATCCCGAGGCGCCGGCGCGCAGCGCGCTGAAGATGTAGTCGTCCTGCTCGAACGTGGTGAGGATGAGGATCTTCACCTCCGGCGCCGTACGGGAGAGCTGCCTGGTAGCGGCGATGCCGTCGAGATCGGGCATGCGTACGTCCATGAGGACGACGTCGGGGGCGAGCCTCCCGGCCCGCTCGACGGCCTCGTGACCCGTGGCGGCCTGCCCGGCGATCTGGATGCCGGGGTCGGCGGTGAGCAGTTCGATCAGCCCGGCCCGCATCAGGTGATCGTCGTCGGCGATCAGCACTCGAGTCATGGCCGGTGTCCTCCATAGGGGAGCCGCGCGTGGAGGCGGTAGGTGCTCTCCAGCCTGGTCGCGTCGAGGCCGCCGCCGGCCAGGGTGGCTCGTTCAAGCATGCCGATCACGCCGTGCCCGTTCGTCCGAGAGGGTGTTCCAGCTACCGGGTTCGTGACGGTGAGGGTGAATTCCCGGCCGGTGTAGTCGAGGCCGACGCGGGCGTCTCCGGTGCCGTGGCGGGCCGCATTGGCGAGGGCCTGCTGGAGGATGCGGTAGGCGGCCTGGTCGGAGGTGCCGCCGAGCGGCCGGGCCGGACCCGTGACGTCGAGGTCCACCCGCAGTCCCGCCGCGGCGTGGTGAGCGATCAGCGTGTCGAGCGAGGCCAGCCCGAGGGGAGTGGCCGGCTCCGGGTCGTCTTCGCGTAAGGAGCCGACGAGCTGGTCGAGCTCCGCCGCCGTGTGCCTGGCCAGCTCCTCGATCGCCTCCAGGGACCGCAGCGCTCCGGCCTCGTCGTGGCGCAGCCGGGCGGCGCCTGCTCGGACGGCGATGAGGCTGATCGTGTGGCCGGCTGAATCGTGCAGATCGCGGGCGATCCGGGCGCGCTCTTCCGCGACGGCGAGCCGCCGTTCCCGCTCGGCCTCGCGTACCGCGTGCAGGCGTTCGCGCTCGGCCTCACGCACCGCGCGCAGGCGTTCCGCCGCCGCTTCGCGCTCGGCGTCCACGGCGCGTCGCCGCAACTCGGCCACCTGCTCGCGTCGCAGCCGGGTGCGTTCCCCTGCGAACCATGCCGCCGCCCAGGGCAGCGCGGTATGGACGAGCCCGACTACGGGAACGGCCTCTTGTGCGTACGCGGCCGCTCCCAGGTACGCCAGGAGCAGCCCGGCCGCCACCGTGGCGCTGCGTACCGTCCACCGCGTGTTGGCGGAGAGCAGGTAGAGGGCGGCGACGGGCCCCGGCAACAGTCCGGTCGAATAGCCGAAACCCGCCAACAGCACGCTGACCCCCGCCGCCGCCGCGAAGACGCTCAGCGGGAAGCGCCGCCAGAGCGCGAACGGCACGGCGGCGCAGGCCACGAGCACGACACCGAGCAGGTCGAGCTCGCGGGCACCCCCGCGGATCGACATGGGGCCGTCGTGGGCGAGCAGCAGCAGCGAGACGACGAACACGGCGACCGTGAAAGCGGCGTCGAGGAGTGCCCGTGAACGGGCTGTGGCCGTCGATGGCATGGCACGGCCAGCGTAACGCCCGAGGTCCTCGGCCCGAGTCGCCCCACAGGGGGATCCGCCTCCACGGAATGGGGATGCCGAAGACCCGCTCGTGGGGCGTTTCGGCGCGGGATGCGGCGTTCGTAGTTTGGCGGCCAACAGTGACAGCGTACGGAAGGGGCGCGCACATGGCCGGAACCGGTGAGGGTGCTCCCCGCTGGGTGAAGATGGCCGCGATCGTCGCGGCCGTCGTGATCCTGCTCGTCATCGCCATGATGCTCGTCGGCGGTGGCGGCCTGGGACATCAGATCCCCAGCCACGGGGGTGGCGCGAGCAGCCCACCACCCGCCGGCGGTCACGCTCCGCCGAAGGGGGTTCACGAATGATCGAGATCAGTGACGTGGTCAAGAGGTATCCGCTGGGTGAGGGCGAGGTGGTGGCGGTCGATCACCTCAGCCTGACGATCGAGGCGGGGGAGTTCGTCGCCGTCGTGGGGCGGTCCGGCAGCGGCAAGACGACTCTGCTCAACCTGCTCGCCGGGATCGACCGGCCAACGTCGGGTACGGTGCGGGCGGCGGGGGCCGATCTCGGTGGGTTGTCGGAGTCCGGGCTGGCCGAGTGGCGGGGGCGCAACGTCGGGCTGGTGTTCCAGTTCTTCCAGCTCCTGCCCACGCTGACGGTGGCCGAGAACGTGATGTTGCCGATGGACTTCGCCGGCAAGATCCCGGCCGTGCGGCGCCGAGACCGGGCGCTGGAACTGCTGGAGCGGGTCGGCATCGCCGACCAGGCCGGCAAGCTGCCGTCCACCTTGTCCGGCGGCCAGCAGCAGCGCGCGGCCATTGCCCGCGCGCTGGCCAACGATCCGCCGTTGCTGCTGGCCGACGAGCCCACCGGCAACCTCGACTCGCATACGGCGCAGGCCGTTCTGGACGTGTTCGCCAGGCTGAACGCCGAGGGCCGCACCATCGTGGTCGTCTCACATGAACGTGACATCAGGGCCATCGTGGGCCGCGAGATCACGCTCGTGGACGGGCGCGTCGTCGCCGACGAGGGCGACCGGGCGGGGGCGCGGGCATGAGCGGGCTGTTGCGGGTGAAGCTGCTCCGTGACCTACGGGCGAGCTGGTCCAGGTTCGTGCTGATGGTGGTCGCGATCGCGGTCAGCCTGACGGTGTTCGGGGGCATGCTGAGCGCTTGGGCCGCCATCGGCAGGGAGACCAGCGGCGCGTACATGAGCACCGAACCGGCCTCGGCGACCATCGTGCTCGACCAGGGCATCACCCCCGAGCGGATGAGGACGGTGACGGCCGCCGCCCGTACCCGGCCGGGCGTGCTGGAGGCGACCGGGCGGACGCAGTTCGAGGGCGCGGTGGAGGTAGGCGGAAAGGCTCTGGACATTCCGTTGCAGGTGTTCGTGGCGGCGGCGGATGATCCGATGCGGATGGTGAGGTTCGACGTCGGGCAGGAGGGAAGCTGGCCGCCGTCACCAGGGGAGATCCTGCTCGGCGGGGACTCACTCGCGCTGCTCGGAGTGGTGGCAGGAGACTCGGTGACCGTCCGGGGACCGGACGGGCGGCCGCTGCCGCTGCGGGTGGCGGGAACGGTCTACGACCCCAGTCTCGCCCCTTCGCCCCAGGAGCAGCGGGGACGCGGGTACCTGTCGGCGACCTCCGTCGGGCAGCCGGTGCTGCTGGATCAGGTCAAGCTGCAGATCGCCGGCCCGGGCGGACGCGAGCCGAGCCGGGACCGTGACGCCGTGGTGGCCGCGGCCACCGGGATCGGCGACTGGCTGCGACGTGAGCAGGGTCTGACGGTCGCGGAGATCCAGGTGCCCGAGCCGTACGCGCATCCGCACCAGTGGCAGTCGGACGTGCTGCTGCTGTCGCTCATGGCGGGCGGGGCCGCGGCGCTGCTGCTCAGCACGATCCTGGTGGCGAACATGCTCAACACCCTGTTCACCCAGCAGATCCCGCAGATCGGCATCATGAAGGCGATCGGTGCCCGCTCCGGCGCCATCGGGCGGCTCTACCTCGTCATGACGTTGCTGGTCGCGGCCGTCGCCACGCTGATCGCCCTGGCCCCGGCCGTGGTGATCGGCCGGGGGTTCCTCGGCACGTTGCTCGCCATGCTCGGCATCCAGCCCGCCGGCCTCGCCGCGCCCTGGTGGGCGTACGCGGTGATCCTGGCCGCGGGGCTGGGTCTGCCGCCCTTGATGGCGCTGCCGCCGCTGGTCAGAGCCAGCCGGACGACCGTACGCGTGGCGATCGACCACCGCGGCACGGGCTCCGGGGCAAGCTCGACCGGCGGCATCCTGGCCCGGCTCAGCCGGATGCCCCGGCTGGATCGTGGTCTGCTCATGGCACTGCGCAACACCGTGCGGCGACCGGCCCGGTTCTGGCTGTCGGTCGGGTTGCTGGCGACCGCGGGGGCGGTGTTCGTCTCCGGGATGTCCCTCGAAGCAGGCGCGGACGCGATCTCGCAGGAGCAGGCGGCGCGGCGTACCTGGGATGTCGATGTGCGGTTGAGCGGCCCTGCCACGGCGGGCACGGTCATCGACGCGGTGCGGCGGGTGCCGGGCGTGACCCGCGTCGAAGGGCTCGACGCCGAACCCGTCGGGCTGGCCGGACCGCTCGGGTTCCCTGTCACCCGGACCTACCCCGACCAGGGACACGGCCGCATCACGCTGACCGCGCTCGCCCGCGACGCCACCACGTACCCCAGCCCGACGATCCTGGAAGGCCGCTGGCTGTACCCGGGCGAGACCGGCGCGGTCGTGATCAGTCAGACCACCAGGAAGAACACCGTCCCGAGCCTCGCCGCGGGGGACAACGTGCGGTTGTTCGTCGGCGGGCGGTCGACGTCGTGGCGGGTCGCCGGGGTGGTCGAGGAGCGGGGTGGCACCAGTGTGTACGTGACGGCGGAGGGCCTGGCCGCTGCCACGGGGCGGCCACAGGAGGTCAACCAGCTCCAGGTGTTCACCTCAGGCCATGATGAGGCGACCCGTGACGCTGTCGCCGCGGCCGTCGGCAGGGCGGTCACCGCCGCCGGCTTCACGGTCAAGTCGGCGGCCTCGATCAGCCGCGGCCAGGCCGTCGACGCCGGGCACATGGGGCCGCTGCTGCTGGTCCTGCTGGGGATCGCCGTGCCCTTGGGCGTGCTCGGAGTCATCGGGCTGGCCTCGACCATGGGGGCGAACGTGCTGGACCGGACCCGGGAATTCGGGATCATGCACGCCATCGGCGCCCGCCCCCGGGCCGTGCGCAGGGTCGTCGTCGCCGAGGGCGTCTTCCTGGCGCTCGCCGGCTGCGTGGCCGCGATCGTGCCGGCGCTCGTACTCACCTGGCTCATGGGCGCCGGGCTGGGCAACCTGTTCATGAGCGCGCCCCTGCCCTACCGGATCTCCGCCCCGGCGGCCGGAATCTGGCTCCTGCTCGCGGTGCTGGGCGCGGTGCTGGCCACCGAAGCGGCCGCCACGCGCGCCTCCCGCATCACGGTCAGGGAGGCCCTCGCCTACCTGTGAGCACCCGGTCCTCAATCGTGCCGTGGGACCCGACGGGACCGACCATCACGCACCTCTGCCCGCGCCCCACGATCCGGCCGCCGCCGTCGCGGATCACGGCGCCGATCGTCTGGCGCGAATGGCTGGCGGCCTCTCCTGGCAGCGGGACGAACACGACGAGAACGGGTGCGGCCGGGGGCGCAGGCAGCTCGCCTTACTCGCAGGCGCCGCGCCGGTCGCACACCTCGTACGTGCGCCCCCGCACCGCGACCGTCCCCTCCATCAGGAGTTGCACGCCGCTCCCCCCGCACGGCCCGCACCGCACCTAGGCCGAGCAGGCGGTCAGCAGCGCGGCCGCGCCGGCGATCAGCAGGGCGGTGAGAGGTGAGGGCGGGGCGGGGGGTCATGGTCGGCTCCGGAGGCAGGCGGGCTCGTGGAGGACGCCGACGAGCCGGGCAGCCCGCTCGGCGAGATCCTGCTGACCGTTCAGCCCGCGTCACGTTCGGCCGCCTGGAGCCGCGACCACTTCGCCATCGACTGCTTGATCTCTTCGCGCATGAACGCGAAGAACCGGCTGGTCTCGTCCAGCCGTCGCCCGGCGGGGGAGTCGAGACCCAGGAGCATGGTGCCCTCGTCGGCGCCGGCCTGCACCCGGACCAGCATCGGGTCGGACTGGCTGATGAAGTGGCTCCAGGTGTGCTCGTGGATCCGGCAGAAGTCGTGCCGCGTACCGGGTTCGCGGCCACGTTCGACCAGCCGCACCTGCACCAGGTATTTGACCGCCCCCGAGATCGCCGGTGCGCCGACGCGCAGTTGCTCGGCGAGCTCGGCGGCCGACAGCTTGCCGGAGTCGGTGACCAGCAGCGCGGCGTACACGCGTGCGGCCATCCTGGGCATGCCGGATTCGACCATGATCTGCGCGAACCGTTCCCTGAAACCGGCGATGGCGCCCTCGTACGCTCGCGTCACCGCGGCTCCCCTCCTCGTCATGAGCCTCACAGTTTAGGCTATTCCAACACTTCACGAAATTCGTGAAATGAGAGTACCGTCGCTGTTGTGAAGGAGACCGAACTCGTCGGAGTGCAGAAGACCCTCAGCCCCGTCCTCAAAGCCAAGGCACTGGACAACCGGCTACCGGACCCGATCCTCGGCGACGAATACGCCGAGCAGGTGATGCAGTGCCTTGACCCCGGCTACGACAAGCGCAGATTCGGCACCAGCCAGCTGGGCCTCGCGGCCGTGGTCCGCGCCAAGGCCCACGATGACTGGGCCCGGAGCTTCCTGGCCGACCATCCCGACGCGGTGGTCCTGCACCTGGGGTGCGGCCTCGACGCCCGGGTGTACCGGATCGACCCGCCCGCCACCGTCGACTGGTACGACCTGGACTACCCCTCCGTCATCGAACTACGGCGACGATTCCTGCCGCCGCGCGAGCACTACACCCTGATCGGCTCCAGCGTCACCGACCTGGCCTGGCTGGAACGCGTCTCCCACGACCGGCCGGTGCTGATGATCGCCGAGGGACTGGTGCCCTACCTGACCGAGACCGACGTCCGGCGGCTGCTGACCAGCGTCGTCGACGCCTTCCCCGCCGGCCAGATCCAGATCGACACGGTGCCGGTCTGGGCGTGGCGCACTTCGAAATGGGACCCCACGCTGCGCAAATACGGCGCTCGGTTCCACAGCGGCTTCAACGACCCGGCCGAGCTGGCCAACTGGCACCCGCGACTCGAATACGTCGACGAGGCGCCGATGAACGACTCACCGATACTGACGGCCAAGGCCCCCGCGAACATTCGCCGCGCGTACCGCCTCATGAACCTGCTGCCGGGCATGAAACGATCCACCCGCATCGTGCGCTTCCGGTTCTGACGAAGAACCTGCCGTGACCTGTATGATCCCGGACCGAATCCGGTGAACCTCACCGGTTGTAGAGCCTGCGTGCCCACAGATAACCGACCAGGGCGATGCCCGCGCTCCACACAGCCGCCTCCAGGAAGCTGGACCCGGCCGGACGTCCGGTAAGCAGCTCGCGCAGCGTCTCGATGACAGGGGTAGCCGGTTGGTGCTCGGCGAACCAGCGCAAACCAGCCGGCATCGACTCGGTCGGGACGAAGCCGCTGCCGAGGAACGGCAGCAGCATCAGCGGCATCGGCAGGTTGCTGGCCGTGGCCACGTTCTTGGTGACCATGGCGAGCGCGACCGACAGCCAGGTGATCGCGAAGGTGAACATGGCCAGCACACCGGCCACACCGAGCCAGTCCAGCACTGAGGCGGACGGGCGGAACCCGATCAGCAGCGCCACCACGGTCACCGCGGCGATCGCGAGGAACGTCTGCACCATCGCTCCGAGTACGTGCCCGGTGAGCACCGAGACGCGGGCGATGGCCATGGTCTTGAACCTGGCGATGATGCCCTCGGTCATGTCGGTCGCCACCGAGATCGCGGTTCCCTGCGCGGCCCCGACGATCGTCGTGATCATGATGCCGGGGGTGAGGTAACCGACGTAGGCGGTGCGATCGGCGCCGATGCCCGCGCCCATGGTGCCGCCGAAGACGTAGACGAACAGCAGTAGGAACACCACGGGCACGGACGCGAACGTGAGGATCAGCGTGGGGTAGCGCCAGATGTGTTTGACCTGGCGCCGCAGCATCGTCGCCGAGTCGGTGATCGCTCTCATCGGGAGGGCTCCTTGGCCGAGGGCTCCTGGGTCGAGGGCTTCTGGGTGGAGGGCTTCTGGGTGGAGGGGTTCTGGGTGGAGGGGTTCTGGGTGGAGGGCTCCTGGGTCAGGGTGAGGAAGACGTCGTCCAGGTCGGGGGTGTGCACCGACAGCTCGGCGACGTCGATGGCATGCGTGTCCAGCCACTCCAGGAGCTTCCTCAGCGTCCTGACTCCGCCGGAGTCGGGGATCTGGACGGTGAGCGCCGCGTCGTCGCCGGCGGTGGCGCCGACGTGGCCGGCCGCCCTGCGGTACCCGTCGGGGTCGGCGAAGCGCACGACGATGTGGCCGCCGGGGACCATTCGCTTGAGCTCCTCAGGGGTGCCCTCGGCCACCATCCGGCCCTGGCTGAGCAGCGCGATGCGGTCGGCGAGTTCGTCGGCCTCCTCCAGGTACTGGGTGGTCAGGAAGATGGTCACGCCGTCCTGCCGGACGAGGTCCCGTACGATCTGCCGCATGGTGCGGCGGCTGCGCGGGTCCAGGCCCGTGGTCGGTTCGTCGAGGAAGATGAGCTTGGGCGTGCCGACCATGGTCATGGCGAGGTCGAGCCGGCGGCGCATGCCGCCCGAGTAGGCGACCGCGGGCTTGCGCGCGGCGTCGGTGAGGTCGAAGCGCTCCAGCAGTTCGCGGACGCGCCTGCGGCCCTCGGCGCGGCCGAGGTGGAGCAGGTCGGCCATGAGTCGCAGGTTCTCCTCGCCGGTGAGGAAGCTGTCGACCGCGGAGAACTGGCCGGTGACGCCGATCGCGGCACGCACCTTGTCGGGTTCCTTGGCCAGGTCGTACCCGGCGACCCAGATCTCGCCCGCGTCGGCCTTGATCAGGGTGGACAGGATCTGCACTGTGGTGGTCTTGCCCGCGCCGTTGGGGCCGAGCAGTGAGAAGACGGTGCCCTGCGGGATGGTGAGGTCGATGCCGTCCAGGACGCGGTGGGCGCCGTAGGACTTACGCAGCCCCGTCACCGAGACGAAGGTTCGCATCGCGTTCACCCTCGATCCCAGGTGACGGGCAGGCTGTGCACGCCGTACACCTGCGAGGGGTCTGTGCGCAGCGACAGGTCTTCAGCCGGTACGGCGAGCCGCAGCGTCGGGAAGCGGATGAGCAGCGCGGGAAACGCGACCCGCATCTCGATGCGGGCAAGCTGCTGACCGAGGCACTGATGGACGCCGTGGCCGAAGGCCAGATGCCCGGCGGCCGAGCGGCGCAGATCGAGCACGTCGGGGCCTGCGAACCTGGCCGGGTCCCTGTTGGCGGTGTTGATCGCGATGACGACCGTGTCGCCCGCCGTGAGCTGCCTGCCGCCGAGCTCCACGTCCTCCAGCACGCCGCGCATACCGGTGGCGGCGACGGACAGGTAACGCAGCAGCTCTTCCACGGCGCCGACGGCCAGGTCGGGGTCGCCGCGCAGGGCGGTGAGCTGGGCCGGGTTGCGCAGCAGGGCGAAGGTGCCGAGCGCGAGCATGTTGGCGGTGGTGTCGAGCCCGGCGCCGAGCAGGAACGCGGCCACGCCGCCGAGCTCCTCGTCGGTCAGGTCGCCGCCGACGGCCAGGTCGCTGAGCAGGTCGTCGGTCGGCTTGGCCCGCTTGGCGAGCGCGAGCTCCCGCAGGTAGGCGCCGAGCTCGACGAACGCGGCGTACTGCGCCTCAGCGGCCCCGGCGTCCGGCAGGGCCCGGGTGAAGCTCTGGAACCGGTCACGGTCCTCGTACGGCACGCCGAGCAGCTCACAGATCATCAGCGCCGGGACCGGCTGCGTGAAGACCTCGACGAGGTCGGCGGGCGGCCCCTGCCGCTCCATCGCGTCGAGCCGCTCACGGGTGATCTCGGTGACCCGCTCGGTGAGCAGGTTCATCCTGCGGACGGTGAACTTGCCCGCCAGCAGCTTGCGGAAACGGGTGTGCTGGGGTGCGTCCATGCCGGTCAGGTCGCCGACGGGGGCGGGCGGCAGGTGCCCGCCCGCCAGGGGGTGGTAGTGGGTTTCGTAGCGGGAGCTGAACCGCGGGTTGGCGAGGATCTGGCGGACCAGGTCGTATCCGGTGATCATCCAGACGCCGGGGGCGCCCTCGGGCGCGGCTAGGCGGGCGATCGGCCGCTCTGCGCGCAGGGCGGTGAGCGAAGGGGCGGGATCGAAGGGACAGGCGGATGCGCGGTCGAGGGACGGAGTGACCGGCTCGTCGCGATAGTACGTGTTCATCACAATTGAAAGCTACGTTGCTTTCAGAAATTCTGTCAATCAATCAATTCCTATAAGTGCAGGTGAACGCCGATGAATTGATACGTTGGCGATGAAGCTGAATGCAATGAAACATTGCATTGTGTGGTGCCGAACGCAATGATGGTGTGATGCCAGAAGGAAGGTTGACCCGGCAGGAGCGCCAGCGCATCGCGACCGGCCTCGCCGAAGGCCGCTCCTACGCCGAGATCGCCAGGCGGCTGGACCGGCCGACCTCGACGATCAGCCGTGAGGTCGGCCGCAACGGCGGCCCCAGTGACTATCGCCCCGAGCGGGCGCACCAGGCGACAGCGCGGCGGGCGCGGCGCGGCACCCTGGCACGTTCGCCCGGGGCCGAACCCCAGGACGGCAAGGTCTTCGAGGTGGAAGAGGGAGCCGTCGAGATGGCGATCGGGATGGGCCTGCCGAAGATGATGGCGCGCGTGCTCATCGGCCTGTGGCTGAGCGAGGACGGCAGGCTCACCGCGGCCGAGCTGTCGCGCGGGCTGAAAGTCAGTCCCGCCTCGATCTCCATGGCGGTGGGCTACCTGACCCAGCAGGGGCTGATCAGGCGCGAACGTGATCCGCAGCGGCGCCGCGACATCTACGTGGTCGACGACGACGCCTGGTACCACTCGACGGTGATCAGCTCGCGGCAGACGCTCGCGGCGGCGGAGATCGCGAAGGCGGCGGGGGAGACGCTCGGGATCGACACGCCCGTGGGAGGCCGCCTGGCCAGGGGCGGTGCGTTCCTGGAGCGGATCAGCCTGGACGCTCTGGCGTCGGCCGAACGCTGGCGCGACCTCCCGCCGTGATCAGAGCGCAGGGAGTGTGCCCCGGATTTCTGGACGTGAGCGGCGTCGGCCCGCGCCGGTCGCCGGGCTTGAAGCAGCTGGAAGGGATAGAGGCTGGTCAGAGCGCTCTGCCTGGCCCGTGATAAGCGTCGCATCAGGGATAGGAGGCGCTATCGGTCTCGCGCCCCGAGGCTGGCCTGATCGGCGGCGGTACGGCCGGCCGCCCACCCCTCCCGGTCCCAGGACGTGCGGATCGCGTGCGAGACCAGGTTCGGGAACATGCGCTCGACCGCCTGCTCCACCTCCTGTTCGCGGGCCGCCAGCACGGGCACCAGGTCGGTGCCCCGGCTGGCGCTCTCCTGCGAGACCGCACCCGCCGTGGCCTCGGCGAGCCGCTCCCCGATCCTGGAGGCGAACGCCGACAGGAACGACTGGCGGAACGTCTTGTTCCTCGACCGGCCGGTGCCGTGCTTCTTGGTGCCCGAGTTCACCAGCGCGCTCTGCGCCTGCACCAGCAGCGAGGTGAACAGCACCTCCACCCAGGACAGGTCCGCCCAGAACCCCAGCACGGTGGCGAACCCCAGCTCCTTCGACCAGATCACCCGGCACCTGTTGGCCTCGGCGATGAGGTTGAGCAGCACGGCCTTGGGCTGCTCGTACGGCGCGTCGATGCCGACCCGGATGCCCGCCGGAGTCTCACCTCCGCCTGGCTGCGCGTCCAGCATCGCCGCGTCGATGCTGTACTTCGCCATCAAGCTCTGCGCCGCCGACGTGAACGTCTCCGCTTCCGCCTCGTACGTCGTCGACTCCGCCTTGGCAAGCAGCGCCCGTACCCGCGCGAACGTCTTCTCGCTGACTGTGTGCGAGCGCGCCTGGACCGTACGGCGAGCGGTCCCGGGCCGCGGGCTCAACGACTCCAGTCGCGGCAGCCCGGTCAGCAACCCCAGCAGCTCCAGCACACCGGAGACGGTCACCAGCCGGCCGGCCCCGTCGCGCGCCTGCCGCGCCGCCAGGTAGCCGCCCTTCCACCACACCGCGGCCTCCAGGCCGGCGAGCTGGTCGCGCCAGCGCTCATCCACCGTGGCCGGCGCGTAGGTCCGCATCTCCCAGGCGATGAGGTCAGCCGCCGCCCGCCCGTGCCGGTCGCTCAGCCGCCTGGCCGCGATCCTGACCACGTCGGCGGGCTGCCAGCCGTTGCGCCACAACCCCGAGATCGCACGGGCCACAACCTCCACCAGCACGCGATCGGCGTCGTCCCGGTCGGCCAGGAAGGCGGCGGCGGAATCGAAGGCTGCCTCATCCTCACGGGCAAGGGCCTCCATCGCCGCGCCGATCAGCTCATCAGCCTTACTCACACATACCGTCCATCTTGAAGAAAGTACGCCGGAACCCTACCGCGACGGAGCCTCGACCCCGGCGCGGTGGAAGGCGGAGGTGAAGAGCGGGTCTCGATCATCGCGGAGAAGCTGGGACTGATACCGAGAAAGTCGTTGAGGATGACAGGTCTCGGCAGACGGTGGGACTGTAATGGGTAAGGCGACCTGCTGGAGGAGATCGTGGAACACTCCGAGCTGAACACGGACATGATCCTCGCCGCCGTCCGGGACCACGGATTCGCAGCCTATGACGTCCTGGCCAAGGAGTTCCCGTCAGACTTGGTGATCGCAGAGTTCACGAAAGCGGCCAGGTCGGGCCTCACCAGCTTCGGCGTAGGAGTGCACCTGGCGTCGTTGACGGACAAGGGGCGCAAGCGTCTCGACTCCCTCGCGTAATAGTCTGCGGGGTTCTGAGTATTCGCAGGTCGCTGGAGCGCCGCCTGCACAAACTCGACCGGCTCGAGCTGACCCGGATCGGCACGCCGAACCGGGGCCACGCCTCGACGGGGAAACCCGCCGCCCTTGCGCCGGGCGAAGTCGCCGGCGATGCAGGCGCGGATGGTCGGCCAGTAAGGCCCAACCGAGCGCGTACGGTTCCCGGTGGGATCTGCCACGCACGAAGACCGCGGCTTGGCCGGCCGTCACTGTCGTGCCGGGGATCGTCGGGAGGTCGACGGGGCGGAGGCTGGATCTTGGTGCCGACGCGTGCTCCGGCCCCACCCGGCCGGCGGCGGAGGGAGAGGTCCGTGCCGGCCAGGGGGCTTCCCAGGTCGGGCTGAGTCCGGTGAAGTCGTCGCTGTGGACGCGTTCCGCGGAGCACTGTCAGGCCGGGTGGCGGCAGTACGCGACCGTGTCGAGATGGTCGTCGAGGGCGGTCAGGTCGGGGCGGTCGAAGGTGGCTTGGGTGCCGGCCCACTCGGTGTTGTCGGCTTGGTAGGCGGCGATGACGTCACTGGCCATGGTGCCGGTGATGGTCGCGACGTGGTCTGCCATGTCAGGTGAGAGGCCTTCGGCGCGGGCGAGGAACCCGATCGCCTCGGTGAGGTCGTCGGGGTCGTCGTGGAGGAGACGTTGTTCGATCCAGCGGGTGAATCCGCTGGTGAAGCGGGTCACCGGAGCAGCTCGTCCGGAATGGGTGACGTCACGACTCCTCCGTAGGTCGTATGTCGATATGTCCGATAAGTATCGTTCTCCTTCGACACTGGTTGATGGAGGAATGTGACGTGGACGAACATCACTGGCTGACAGAGCGGTTCGCCGAGCATCGCTCGCATCTGCGCGCGGTGGCTTATCGGATGCTCGGATCGCTGAGCGAGGCCGACGACGCGCTTCAGGACGCCTGGTTGCGTGCCAGCCGTGCCGATGTCGGCCAGGTGCAGAACATCGCCGGGTGGCTGACCACGGTGGTGGCTCGGGTGTGCCTGAACATGCTGCGTTCGCGCGGTAACCGCCATGAGGAGCCGCTGGACATCCAGGCGGCTGATCCGTTGCTGGGCCCCGCCTCCACCGGAAATCCTGAGCAAGAGGTGGTGATGGCCGACTCGGTGGGGGTGGCGCTGCTGGTGGTGCTCGACACCCTGAGTCCGGCCGAGCGGCTCGCCTTCGTGTTGCACGATCTGTTCGCCGTGCCGTTCGAGGAGATCGCCCCCATGCTGGAGCGATCACCGGAGGCGACCAGGCAACTGGCCAGCCGTGCCCGCCGCCGCGTCAAGGGTGCCGCACCCGCGCCGCACGTCGATCTGAGCCGACAGCGGGAGATCGTCGAAGCCTTCCTGTCCGCCACCCGCGGCCGGGATTTCCAGGCGCTGATCACGCTGCTCCACCCCGATGTCATGCTCCGGGCGGACACGGCCGTCATGCTGACCGCCGAGCCCGTCATGGTCCACGGAGCCGAGCCCGTCGCCAAGGGCGCGATGGCCGCCATGCAGCGGGCCCAGTTCACTGGACCCGCCCTGCTCGACGGTGCCGTCGGCCTCGTGATGGCTCCTCACAGCCACCTGCGTGTGGCACTCACCTTCACGATCGTCGACGGCCTCATCACCGCTATCGACGTCATCGCAGAACCCGATCGTCTCGATCGACTCAATCTGGCAGTCCTCGACTGACGGGGGTCGGGAGGTGAATCGCTGGGGATTCACCTCCCGCCGCCGAGCTCCTTGCCTGTGACGCACGTCATATTCGCCGGCGGTCACATCGCTGAAGGACGCGGGGTCAAGGCAGTGACGGATTCACCGATCACGCCGCTGCGGCCCCGGCCCAGCGTCACTGAAGCAAGGAACGCCCCACATGGTTCACATCATCGTCACCGTTCTCGCCGCCGCCTGGGTGGCCTTCTCCGCCTACGCCATCCTCACTCGCGCCGCGTGGGTCGTCGAACCGCTGGCATCGTACGGTGTCCCGAGCTCATGGTGGCCCTGGCTCGGTGCCGCCAAGGCCGCGGGAGCAGCGGGCCTGCTGGCCGGCCTGTTCGTGCCGGTGATCGGCATCCTGGCCGGAATCGGCCTGGTTCTGTACTTCGTCGGGGCTGTCGTCACTGTGCTCCGCGCACGCTCCTACGCGACTGTCGCCTACCCGCTGCTGTACCTCGTGCCGGTTGTCGCCGCCCTCGCGCTGGGAGCCACAGCCTGACGGCACAGCCCGCCGCCGGAGGTGAACATGCGGCCCCTCCTGCCGGCAGCTCAATACTCGATAGTCCAGCAGCAGGTGCATGTCCTGTCTGCACAGCCCCGGCGCCTCACCGATCCTCATGCCTTCTCGGGCCGGAAGCCGGATCGGCAAGGCCGTCGCGGGCGTGCCGGGCCAGGCCGAGCAGCACCCCGATCTCCTCATCCGCCTTTACCGACCGGCGGGTGCAGGGACGTCCCCGGCGCCGATGCCGAGCCGCCGCGCCGCGGCCTGGCCGGCGCCGAACAACACGAAGTAACCACCCGATCGACGGCCCGGCGCTCTCTCCACGATCACCGGATCCCAGCCGATGCGCCGCAGACCGATCGCCGTGGCGATACCGCTGACGCCGAGACCCACGACCAGGGCCCGTCTGCTGCTGCTGCTCAACACGGTCATGGCTTCCTTCTCGAAGGTGACGGTCAGGGGACGAAGACGATGCGGTCGTCGGTCTGGGCGGTCCACGCCTGCGCGATCTGGGCAAGGGGTACGGCGCGGGCCCGTACGTCGATCGCGCCCGCGGCCACCGCCGAGGCCAGCTCCGGCAGTTCGGCGAGGATGTCCCGGGCGGGGACCGAGCCGATGCCGCTGCCGACGATCTGCAGGCGGGTGGAGCGCAGGGCCGCGGAGGGGATCGGCGCGGTCGGGCCGGCGATGGATCCGATCTGGATCCAGGTCAGCGGGGCGGTGCGGTCGGCGCGGGCGGTGAGCATCGGGATCATGGCGCCGGCGGCGGGTTCGCCCCACACGTAGTCGATGACCACGTCGACGTCGGCCGCGTCGCCGATCTGGTCGAAGGTGATCGTCTCGTCGGCGCCGAGCGCGGTCAGCGCCTTCAGCCGGGTGGTGTCGCGGCCGGCGGCGATGACCTGGGCGGCGCCGAACAGCTTGGCGATCTGGACCGCCATCCGTCCGGCGTTGCCGGTGGCGCCGAGGACGAGGACGCGCTGGCCCGCGTGAAAGTCGACGCGTCGGCGCAGCGCGATCCAGGACGACATGGCCGGGTTCATCGCGGCGGCGATCTGTACGGGGTCGATGCCGTCGGGCAGGATCACGCTGCGGCGAGGGTCGATGAGAGTGCGATCGGCGAAGGTCCCCAGAGGGGTGTCGTCCAGGGCCACGTAGCGCAGGTTGCCCTCCTTGTCGCGTACGACGCCGTCGACGCCGGGGACGAGCGGGTACACACCGTTGCCGGAGTAGTGCGAGCCGTTGGCCTTGGCTCTGGTCAGATGGTGCAGGCCGGCCGCGAGGACCTCGACGACCAGCTCGTCGCCGTGGCGTTCCGCAGGCTCGGGGTGGTCGCGATAGACCGGCGGGGCGTCGGCGGCCGGGATGACGGCAGCGTGCATGGTGACCTCCAGGAGATGGTTTGTATTACCAACAACCTTCATGATGGTTGGGAATACAAACCATGTCAACCCGGCCTGGTGTGAGTGGTGCCGTATCCGTCGATCACCTGGCACAGGATCGGATCGCTCGCGAGGGTGTCCCCGGACGGCGGCGGTGCCCGACTTCCTCCGCCCCGGCATGGTTGGTATTGCCAACCATGCCGGGTTAGCATGACGGCATGACCACCACCGACGATGCCCTGGACGCTCTGGTCCGGACCACCTTCGAGGTGGCAGGCGTCCTGACCCGCATCGGCGGTGAGCACGATTTGTCGCTCACCCAGCTACGAGTGCTCGGCATCCTCCGCGATCGCCGCGCCCGCGTCACCGAACTGGCCGCCTACCTCGGCCTGGACAAGTCCACGCTGTCCGGCCTCGTCGACCGCGCCCAGTACCGGGGGCTGCTGGCCCGCGGCAAGAACCCCGAGGACGGCCGGGTCGTCGAGGTGTTCATGACCCCGGCCGGGCTCGAACTCGCCAAACGCGTGGAGGACGACATCCGGCGTGCCCTGGCGCCCGCGGCCGGCCGCCTGGACCCGCAACAGCTCGATCAGCTCGTCAACCTGCTGGAGGTCGTCTCGGCCCGCTCGTCGCGTACACCTGCCGTACCGGAGCCGGTGGTCGAATAGGGCTACGGACTGTTCCTGATGTCTGCGTCGTGGTGAGAGATTTCTTCGGGACTGTGTCGATCCGCAGATCGCTCGTTCGACCTGTGGGTGCGAAGGTCGAGAGACGGCCCCGCTGGACGAGGAGAACGCGATGCCGAAGTACATGCTGATCATGCGGGGCACCGATGAGACGAACGCGGCCATGATGGCTTCGATCGACGAGGCGATGGCCGCGACCGGCCGGTTCATCGAGGAGATGCTCAAGGCCGGTGTACTCCTCGCGGCCGAAGGGCTGGACACTCCGGACCGGGGCGTCGTGGTCGACTTCAGCGGCGAGCCCCCGGTGGTCACTGACGGGCCGTACGGAGAGACCAAGGAACTGTTCGGGGGCTACTTCCTGCTCGATGTCGCCTCGAAACAGGAGGCGGTCGAGTGGGCCAAGCGGGTCCCGGCGGTCCCCGGGTCCAAGATCGAGGTCCGCCGGGTGGCCGGGAGCGACGAGGTCCCGCAGGACAACGAGCGGATCGTCAAGGAACGGGCTGGGCGCGAGAGCGGCGACCAGATCTGATGGGTACGGCCGACGTCGAGGCCGTCTGGCGGATCGAGTCGGCGCGGATCGTCGCCACGCTGACCCGGTTCACCGGCGATTTCGGGCTGGCCGAGGACGCGGCCCAGGAGGCGGTGGCCGAGGCGCTGGTGTCATGGCCGCTTGCCCCTCCGGCCAGTCCGGCCGGCTGGCTGATGGCCACGGCCCGGCGGCGGGCGATCGACACGATCCGCCGCCGGGCCGCCCTCCAGGACCGATACGCCCTGCTGGCGGCCGACCCGGCGGTCGACGAGGAAATCGACCCCGACAAGATCGACGACGACGTCCTGGCGCTGATGTTCGTCAGCTGCCACCCGGTGCTCTCCCCGGAGGCCCGGGTGGCGCTGACCCTGCGCGTGGTCGGCGGTCTGTCCAGCGAGGAGATCGCGCGGGCGTTCCTCGTATCCGTGCCGACCGTGCAGGCCCGCATCACCCGGGGCAAGAAGACGATCGCGGCGGCCGGGGTGCCGTTCGAGCTGCCGGCGGCCGGCGAGCGCCGGGAACGGCTGGGCGGCGTGCTCAGCGTCCTCTACGTGATCTTCACCGAGGGGTCGACGGCCACGTCGGGCGACCGGCTGCTGCGCCCCGACGTCGCGTACGAGGCGATCCGGCTGGCCCGCACGCTGGCCGCGCTGCAGCCGGACGAGCCCGAGGTGCACGGCCTGCTCGCGTTGTGCGAGCTGACGGCCGCGCGCTTCCCGGCCAGGACCGGCCAGGACGGTTCGCCGATCCTGCTCGAGGACCAGGACCGGCGGCGGTGGGACTTCTCGGCGATCCGCCGTGGGCTGGCCGCGCTGGCCAAGGCCTCGACCCGCGGCCTCGGCCCCTACGGCCTGCAGGCCGCGATCGCCGCCACCCACGCGTCGGCGCCCTCCGTCGAGGCGACCGACTGGGACCGGATCGTGGTGCTCTACGAGGCGCTCGGCCGGGTCGCGCCCTCGCCGGTGGTCGAGCTCAACCGGGCCGTCGCCGTGGCCATGGCCTCGGGACCGGCGCAAGCCCTGGCCATCGTGGACGAGCTGATCGCCTCGGACCGGCTCCCCGGTTCGCACCTGGTTCCGACCGTACGCGGTGAGCTGCTGGCCCGGCTCGGACGGCGACCGGAAGCGCGCGCCGAGCTGGAACTGGCGGCCCGGCTGTGCGCCAACCAGCGCGAACGCTCAGTGCTGCTGCGCAAGGCGGCCGCGCTGGGCTGACTTCTCCACCTCGACCGGTCTTGATGGTCAGGATGGCGCTGGGGGTCAGCCATCCGCGTTGGTCGTCTTCGGCGGGTCAGGTTGGGGCGGTGCCTGAACTGTCTGGACGGCCTCTTCCACTGAGGCTTCGACCTGGAACGCGGTGCGCAGGCCGGTGATCGTCAAGATGCGCTCCAGCAGGGGCGGGATGTTCGACAGGGCCAGGTTGCTGTGCTGTTCGCGGCTTTGCTTGAGGAGGAGCACCAGCACGCCGATGCCCATGGAGTCGCAGAACGTCACGCCGCTCAAGTCCATGACCAGGCCCAGGGGGTGCGTGGCCTCCCAGGCGTCCTTCACCTGGCGGTGCAGCAGTTCTGAGGTTTGGTAGTCCAGCTCGCCGGCCACGCGGGCGACGATGTAGTCCTCGTGCAGGCTGATGGTGACGGTGAAGCGCTCGGTGGAGTCGCTCTGCTCATCCATGAAGGCCATCATCCTCGGTGCCGGGGCCGGGGCGTCCAGATAGAAGAACCGCTCCAGATCAGGCTATGTGGCCGAGCAGATCGGTGTGGCGCACCCGTCGCGCGTCAAGCTGTATCCGGAGCGGGCCCAGACCAAAGTGGGACCATCGAGGGCGAGACCCGGGAGCTGCTGGAATTGGAACGGCTGGTGCGGGATGCGCGCAAGGACGAGCTGGGCGCGGGCGCCTCTGTCGGGGCGCTGACCGGGGCCGGGGTGGTGATGAAGACCCCCCGGCCGCAGGTTGAAGTCGTGCCGGCTGTGCGGGTCAGCGTTGTTGGTGGGCCATCCATTGCCAGATGTGGGTTCCCCGGATGCTCGGGTCGTTGCGGGCCACGTAGATCCACGACCAGTGGCCGCTGAACGTGTGGCCGTTCCAGATGACGTGGTCGTAGAGGGTCATCTCGGCGCCGGGGATGAGGTCGTGGGCGTGGACGGTGTTGGCTTGGGGATCGACGGTGTCGTCGTCGAGGGAGGCGACCAGCCAGCTGGGGGTGCTGATCTTCGCCAGCTCGGCGTCGGGGATCAGCGGCGGGTCACCGGCTACGACTCCGCAGATCGGTACGGAGGCGGCGAACAAGGTGGGGTAGACCGTGGTCATCTTCATGCTCATGTAGCCGCCGTTGCTGCAGCCGGCCACGTAGAGGCGGTCGGTGTCGATGGGGTGCTCGCGGACGATCTCGCGGATGACCTGGCGGATGAGCGGGGCGAAGCGGGGGCCGTCCTGCATCCAGGCGGAGGTGCTCTGCGGGGCGACGACGTAGGCGCCGGAGAAGATCTGTTGCGCCTGCGGGGTGGCGAATCCGAGGGCGCCGCGGTTGGCGCGCAGCGTGGTCTCGTTGTCGTAGTAGCCGTCCGGCAGGGAGGCGCCTTCACCGCCGCCGTGCAGCCAGACGATCAGCGGATGCCGGCCGTGCCTGGCGGGTAAGTAGAGCCGGTACTTGAGGCCGGAGCCGGAGGTGTCGTAGCCGAACGCGTCCACCTCGGGGTTGGCGAGCCGGCCCTGCACGAACCGGGTGATGGTGACCGGCCGGCCGCGCCTCAGAACCAGAGGGGTGTTCTGGGTGATGGTGTAGGCGAGGTCGAGCCGGACGTTGCGGCCGCGGCTCAGGATGTAGCCGAGGGTGCCGCCGCCGATCTGGCCCTCGGCGTAGCTGAGATCGAGGACGATGTCGCCGTGGCGGTCGAGCCGTGCCGCGGTCACCGCGCGGTCGAGGTCGTACTCGCTGAAGATCTGGTCTCCGGGGGCGATGGGGATCGGGCTGGTGGCCTTGGCATGCACGGTGAAGGTGCCGGTGGTCAGGCCGGCCGGGTCGATCGGCCCGAGCCGCGAGGTGTTGAGGGTGAGCGAGACGATCTGCTCGCCGCCGTCGAGCGTCTCGGCGTTGAGGACGAAGCTCACCCTGGTGGTGGAGTGGTCTTCGGCGCGGGCGGCGCCGGGCAGGGCCAGGCCGGCGACGGCGCCCGCGCCGGTGGCCAGGACGTTGCGGCGACTGATGGTCATGATGGTGGGACCTCCCTGTCTCGATGCCTTACGGCTGATGCGCTCGGCGAGGCCGGTGCCGCACGAACTGATCGGTCGGTTTCGCCATGAGGTTGGTTGCCATCCGGCTGTGACCTCGAAGTGGTCGGCAGCGACGCGGTGGAGTCGCCGCCGGCCCGGACGTTGAATGTCGACGGGTCGGTCACCCAGCCCCCGGCCGCCGCGTTTCAGTAGCGCCGCTCGTCGGGGCCGATGCGGAACGCGATCGTTGACCCGCCGGAAGTTGGCGTTTCGAAGCGAACGTAACTCATACCGTCCAGAAGGAGAACAGTGGTGTGCTCTCTCGTCCCGACAGCGCCGCACCCGCCGTGCCTCTCCCTGGCAGGGTGTGGCTGGGTTTCGGACCGGCGAGAATACTGAGAGCCATGGACGCGAAACGACAGCTCGGCGAGTTCCTGCAGACCAGGCGCCCACGGCTACGAGCCCGACGCCGCCCACATCGCCCCCCTGCTCCCTCCCGGCACGCCCCCCGGGACGAAGTTCGCCGGTCCCGGCCGCGCCGGCCACGTCGACACCACCTGGATCAACCTCAGCACGGAATGGGCCGCCGGGGGCATGGTCTCCACCGCCGAGGAATGGGGTCGCTTCGACACCGCGCTGATGTCCGGCAAGCTGTTGCCGCCCGCCCAGCTGAAGCAGACAGCACCGGCCGCCGCACCGTCTCGATCTTCACCACGACCATCTTCGGCCTGGCCGACCCGAAGGTCGGTGCCCCCAACCAGGCCCTGATCAACGGTGCGGTCTGCGCCATGCTCGACAGGCCCATCCCCACGAAGGCGACGCGGTCCTGACGAAGGAAGATCCCCGGGACTCAAGTCAAGAGCTGTGGCTCACCCCATGATGACGACGGTACCTTCCCGGGGCTATGCCGTACTCGCGCTTGAAGGCGTTGGCGAAGGCGAACTCCGAGGTGTAGCCGACGCCGGTGGCGACCTCGCTGAGCGGGGCGTCGCCGGCGCGCAGGAGCCGGGCCGCGCGGCTCAGCCGCCACCACGTCACGTACGTCAGCGGCGGCCGGCCGACCAGGGTGGCGAAGCGGCGGGAGAACGCGGCGCGGGACAGTCCGGCCCGGGCGGCGAGCGACTGCACGGTCCATGGGTGAGCGGGGTCGCGGTGGATGGCGTGCAGGGCGGCGCTGACCGCGGGGTCGGCGAGCGCGGTGGCCCAGCCGCTCGCCTTGGCCGGGGCCGGAGGCTCCTCGAACCAGGCGCGCAGGATGTACAGCAGCAGCATGTCGAGGAGGGCGAGCACGACGGTGTCCGCGCCGAGGCGTGCGTTGCCGACCTCGTTGCCCAGCAGGTCGACGGCGGCGCGCAGCTCGGGGTGCCGGCCGATCTGGGCGGGCAGGTGGATCAGCTCGGGCAGGTCGAGCAGTAGCGGGTGGGCGTGGCGCGGGTCGAGCCGGTAGCCGCCGCACAGCGTCACGGTCAGCGGTCCGTCGTGCCCGACGAAGTCGGAGACGAACAGCTCAGCGTCCTCCGTCGGGTCGCAGGCCGGCTCGGCCAGCGGAGTCGAAGGGCTGTCGGCCAGGCCGTACCCGTGACCGTGGGGGAAGAACACGACGTCACCGACGCTCAGCGCGATGCGGTCGCCGGTCGGCGGGATGAGCCAGCACGGACCCTGCAGGATCACCTGGAAGCCCGCCGATCCCGGCACGGACGGGAAGCGCTGCCCCCAGGGACCGCGCCAGGCGACGCGGGCGGAGCGGGGCTGCCCGGAGCGCATGAGGCCGATCACATCACTGAGCACATCCACACGAAGACGCTAGCACGAGACGATCGCGTATAAAGAGCGGACATTGACGCATTGGTCATGCCGTCCATGCCTCCTACGCTTGACGAACAATGTTCAAGGAGGCACGTGATGAAGCAACGCATCGTGGTCATCGGATCGACCGGGACGGTGGGCCGCCGGGTGCGGACGCAACTGCTGCGGGCGGGCGTCGAGGTGCGTGCGGTGAGCCGGGAACCCGGCGGCGACGGCGTGCGGGCGGACCTGCGGGCGCCCGAGTCCCTGCGTGTCGCCGCCGAGGGCGCCGAGGCGGTTTTCCTGGTCTGGCCGTTCGCGTCGGCCGAGGGGCTGCCTGAGGTGCTCGCCGTGCTGGGCGAGCAGGCGCGCCGGGTGGTCTACCTGTCCTCGGCCGCGGTACGCGAACACGAGCGGGAGGCCGAGCGGCTGATCCGGGAGTCCGGGCTGGAGTGGACGATTCTGCGGCCGCACTCCTTCGCGGCCAACACCCTGCGCTGGGCCGAGCAGATCCGCGCCGGTCAGGTGATACGCGAGCCGTACGGCGCGGCCGCCATGTCCCTCGTGCACGAGGAGGACATCGCCGCGGTCGCGGTCGCGGCGCTGACCCGGGACGAGCACGCCGGCTCCGTCTATGAGCTGACCGGCCCGCAGTCGCTGACCCAGGCCGAGCAGGCACGCATCATCGGTGAGGTGATCGGCCGGCCGGTGCGCTGGGAGGAGCGCGATCCGCGGGAGGCGCGAGAGCGGATGCTCGGTCTCGGCTGGCCGGCCGACGCCGTGGAGGACGTCCTGCGCGCCCAGGAGGCGATGACCGCCGCTCCGGCACCGATCACCGCCACCGTCACGGATGTCACCGGGACGGCGGCGCGATCGTTCCGGTCGTGGGTGGCCGAGCACGCGCATGCCTTCGTGTCGTTCGCGCGGGCCGCGCGGATCCACGAGTACGGCGGGCCGGGGAACATCGGCGTCGAGGCGGCTGCCCTGCCGGTGCCCGGTCCCGGCGAGGTGCTGATCAAGGTCGCCGCGACCGCGTTCAATCCCTCCGAGACGGCGTTGCGGTCGGGGGCGCTCCAGCAGGTACTGCCGCTGGCGCTGCCGTACACGCTGGGCTGGGACGTCTCCGGCACGGTCGTCGCGACCGGCGCCGGCGCGCGGCGGTGGGCGCCGGGCGAGCACGTGATCGGCCGCCTGGACAGGGGTGGGGCCGCGGCCGAATATGTCACCGCGCCGCAGAGTGTCCTGGCCGCCGCGCCCGCCGCCATCCCGCTGGCCGACGCGGCTGCCATCCCGGTCGCGGCACTGACCGCCTGGCAGGCGGTGTACGAGCACGCGCAGGTTCGCCACGGCCGGCGTGTACTGATCAACGGTGCGGGCGGTGGTGTGGGCGGCTTCGCCGTCCAGCTGGCCAAGCGCGCCGGCGCGACCGTGATCGCGACTGCCGGCGCCCGCAGCGCCGCCGCGGTGCGAGCGGCCGGAGCCGATGAGGTCGTCGACTACACGAGCGAGCCGCTGCCCGGCGGGGTCGACGCCGTGATCAACCTGGTCGTGCTCGGCCCGGACGCGGCGGCCGGGCTGCTCGCTCTGGTACGGCCGGGCGGCGCCGCGGTGTCGATCGCCACGCCGCTACCTGCTGAGAGCGCGGTGCACTTCGTGACCCGCAACGACGCCGGGCAACTGGCCCAGATCGTCGCCCTCGTCGACGCCGGCGAGCTGACCGTCGACGTCGCCGAGCGTCTCCCGCTGGAAGAGCTGGCCGCGGTCCACGGCAGGAGCGAGGCCGGTCGTACCCGAGGGAAGATCATCCTGATTCCCTGAGGTCACTCCTACCAATTCCACTCACAGTCGTCACGTCGTTCCCTTTAGTATCTATGGGTTTCAGTGATCTGCAAGTGACACATTGCAGACTCTGCTCACCAACCACGCCGCCGTCCGCATGGACGGCATGAAGGGAAGGACATCATGCAGCTGGGCAAGAAACTCACTGCCATCGCCGCCTGCGCCTTTATGGCTAGCGGGGTGCTGGCTACGACGTTTCCCGTAGCGGCTACCGCGGCTACATCGACTACTGCGCAGGAAAGTCAAGCACGTTACTATTACGGTGCCATCGCTGTGGCGCGGGACGGCCGCACCGGCCGGTCCTGGGACTACGGAACGGTGTCTGCCGCCAAGCGGCGGGCGCTGAAGGAATGCGGCCGCTCCAGCTGCAAGGTCCTTGTCACCATCGTCAACGGGTGTGGCGCTGTCGCCTACAACTCCAGGAGAAACGTCTACTGGGGCGGCAGGGGGAGCACACCCGCCAGGGCGAAGCGGAACGCTGTGGCCAATGCGGGCGGCGGCCGCTGGATCGCCTATCAGTGCACCAGGCGATAACCCTGGTACGACAGCCGCCATTCGGTGGTTGAGCTGGATGTATGCGGTGGTCAGGCGGGCTCGGTGATGGAAGCCGGCGGTTGCGGGAAGGCTCAGGACTCGGCGAAGTCAGCGTAGGTCAGCGGGCATAGCTCCTCCAGAGTGCGGCCCGCCCAGTCGGCGCGGGGCCAGCGCTGCCAGACCTTCGCCGCCGTCTCTTGCAGTCAGGCGGTCACCTCGTCCTCGTCGATGCCCGCCACCTGACCATCGCGCATGACCCCACCGTGGCCGGCCACCGAGCTGACAGCGGAGCACCACCAGTTCAACGTCCTTGGTCGTGCAGCAAAACCCCAGTTCAGCACGGAACCGTATTTCCGGGCGGGCCAGGTGGCCATCCGCCGGCTTCCAGGATCCTTCCTCATGATGGACGGCGAGGAAAGCCACAGGTTCAGGTTTCGGTCGCGGCCGGAACGGCTCTTGACGCCAAGGATCGGTGGTTTCTAGATTTTCGGTCATGACCCTTATCAGAATCTTAGCTGCCGGGCTGGCGGTCGTGACGGTGTTGGGCGCCGCGCCCGCCCAAGCCGCGGCACCCCAGGTGGAGGACCTCGGCGTCCCACTCCAGGACGTGCTCCTCCTCGGCGGGGCCGTCGCCCCCGGCCCGGAGGGCAAGACCGTGATCTGGAGCGCCTCCTCCGGCACCCCCGCCCACCTCAACGCCGTCGACCCCGGCACCGGCGGCACCGTGGCCCGCTACGATCTGCCGGACGCGGGTGGTGCGTGGGCCGTGGACGCGACCCCTGACGGCAGCGTCTACGCCGGCACGTACGGCAACAGCCACCTCTTCCGCTGGACCCCCGCCGGCGTACAGGATCTGGGGAACCCGATCACGGGCGAGACGTTCGTATGGTCGCTCGCCGCCGGCACGGGCGCGACCGTCTACGGCGGGACGTCGCCCGGTGGCAAGCTGTTCGGTTACGACCCGGCCACCGGCTTCCGCGACTACGGGAAGCTGTCGGCCACGCACGCCTACGTCCGCAGCGTCTCCTACGCCGGCGGCAAGATCTACGCCGGGACCGAGGCCCCCGCCAAGATCTTCGAGGTGGGCGCCGCGTCGGGCGCGGTCAAGGAGCTCCCGGCCCCCGAGGACACCACGGACAAGTGGGCCTATGACGTGAACGTGGCCGCCGGCTACCTCTACGTCAGGCTCGGCAGCGCGAACCCCGGCCGGCTGCACGTCTGGGACATCGCCGCCGGCCAGTGGGTCGACCAGATCGACACCGCCCACGGCCTGGACGTCTCGCCCCCCGACGACGAGGGGCGCGTCTATTTCGTCAAGGCCGGCGAGCTGGTGCGCTACGACCCCAGGACGAAGACCAGTACGCCGACGGGCGTGCCGGTCACGGGCCGCGTCGCCAACACCCGCGGCATAGGCTGGGCCGAGCTCGGCCTGCCCGACTACCCGGGCCGGAGCGTCGTGGGCCTGCTCTGGCGCGGCATGATGTTCCGCTACAACCCGCAGACCGGCGCCAGTTCGTTCGTGCAGACGGGCATCCAGGGCGAGCCGATCGACGTCACGGCGCTGTCGGAAGGCCCGGACGGCCGCATGTACGCCGGCGGCTTCCTCAACGGCGGCTTCGCCGCGCTCGACGACGGCAAGGTCGCCGAGTTCCACACGTTCTCGCAGAGCGAGGACATGGCCCTGCACGACGGCAAGCTCTACATCGGCGCCTATCCCGAGGCCAGGGTCTACTCCTACGACCCCAAGCTGCCCTGGAACAGTGTCGAGTACTCGCCGAGCCCCCAGCCCGGTCCCGCCCCCAACCCGGCGCGCCTGTTCGACTTCGCCGCCGACAAGCAGATCCGGCCACGTGCGCTGGTCTCGGCCGGACGCTACCTCGCCGCCGGCACCATGCCCGACCTCGGTTACCTCGGCGGTGTCCTGGCGATCTGGGACCCGTCCTCCGGCAAGCTGAAGCACACCCAGCGCAACGTGATCCAGGATCAGTCGATCGTCTCCCTGGCGTACAGGGACGGCATCCTGTACGGCGGGACGTCGATCTACAGCGGCCAGACGGCCACCCCGCCCACGCAGAAGGAGGCCAAGCTCTTCGCCTGGTCGGTCAAGGACGACAAGCTGCTGTGGGAGATCGTCCCGGCGCCCGGCAAGCCCGCCGTCCCGGCGCTGACCTTCGACGCGACCGGCAGGCTGTGGGGGATCGCGGGGGGCGAGGTCTTCGCCGTCAATACGCACGCGCGCAAGGTCGTCCGGCACGTGACGCTGTCGAGCAGCGCGAGCTCGAGCGGGCAGCTGGCCTTCAACCGGCGGGACCTGACCCTGTACGGCGCGCACGCCGGGCAGGAGGTGTTCTCGCTGAACCCGCTGACGGGGCGGCACACCGTACTGAAGCAAGGGCCTGTCCACCAGTTGGCGGTGCACAGCTCGGGCGAGGTGTACTTCGCCGAGGGTCCCCGCCTCTTCCGCCTCACCAAGGACTAGAACGGGCCGGGCCGCCGTACGCCCCTGACCTCTCGGGGCGTACAGCAGATCCGGTACGTGTAGAAGTTCTCGAAGCGCGACAGGTAGAGGTGCCCGTCGGTGCCCTTGAGGAGAGTCGAGATCGGCCGGGCGATCAGGGCGGACGACGCCATCATGAGCTGGCTCGAAGCCGGCCCGGCGAACGCCGCCCTGTTCGCCGCCGATCCCGTCGCCGCCCTGCGGCGCGCTCAGCCGGACCTTCCTGAGGACTTCTTCGACGGCTGGCGCGCAGGCACCTCAGGCCAGTAGCGCTCTGCCATTCGCCCAGGTCACGGCGTGCGCCACTGACAGTGACGATGGAGACGAGCGGTCAGAAGCCCAGGTCGCGGGCGGCCAGGGCGGTGCCCTCCACCCGGGCCCTGATTTTGGCGAACGCGATTTCGCGAGAGGTGGAGGTGTCGTCGGCGAAGGGGGAGAACCCGCAGTCGTCGCAGGTCCCCAGCCGGTCGACCGGGAGATGGCGGGCCGCGGCCAGCACTCGCGCGCGCACCTGCTCGGGCGTCTCCACGACAGGATCGACCGGATCGATCACGCCGACGAAGATCCGCCCGTCGGCGGGCAGGTGATCGGCGATGACGGCCAGCACCTTCTCGGGCTCGGGCTCACTGGCCAGTTGCAGGTAGAAGGCGCCGGCCTTGAGCTGGAACAGCCGGGGCAGCAGCCCGGCGTAGTCCACATCGGCGCTGTGGGTGGAGTCCTGGTCTCCACCCGGGCAGGTGTGCACGCCGATCCGGGCCCGCTCGGTCTCGGAGAACCGTTCCAGCACCTGGTTGTTGAGCGCGACGAAGTCGTCCAGGACGCTGCCTGAGGGATCGAGCTTGAGCGCGAGGCGGCCTTCGGTGAAGTCGAGTTGCACCATGTGGGCGCCGCCGTCGAGGCAGCCGCGAATGTCGGCCTCGGCCTGGTCGGTGAGATCGCCGAGGAACGCCTCGCGCGAGTAGCCGTCGATGCCGTCGGCGGGATAGAGCAGGCTGAGGGCGGACGGCGCGATGACGGCCTGCTTGACCGGGACGCTCGCGTGCCGCCGCGCGGTCTCCAGGTAGCGGGCGGCCCGCACGGCGTACCGGAACGGCCCGCCGGTCAGGCGCGGCAACTGCCGGGTGTGCCCGTCGGCGAACGGAATCACCACCCCGTCCGGGTCGAGAGCGGGCAGTCCGGCGATCGGGTACGTCGCGAAACTCGGCTTGGACTGCTCACCGTCGGTCACGACCGGCGAACCCAGCTCCTCCAATCGGCTGATGGTGTCGGCCACCGCCTGGTTGGTGGATGCGGCCAGTTCGGCGTCGTCGATGTGGCCCTGCGCGTGGGCCTGCAGCGCGGCCAGCAGTTCGGGGGACCGCGGGATGCTGCCGATCGGCTCGGTAGGGATGTTCATGACGCGACCATAGATCGCTCAACACTAACCGTCAACGATCAATCACTCTAGGTAGCTACGTCCGTGTTGGCAGCTCTGTGCGGCGTGTGTGCGTCCGCCTGGAGATGGCGACGCCACGTCGAACTGTCGTCGTCCAGCTCGCCACCGTGCTCGTCGTCCGTCCCGCGGCGAGTGATGTGTAAATTGCACAGAGTGGAAGACGAGGTCAGCGGCCGCATCCAGGTACGTGGCACGCGGGTGCACAATCTGCGGGACGTGAACGTCGCGATCCCGCGCGACGCGCTCGTCGCGTTCACGGGAATCTCGGGGTCGGGCAAGTCGTCGCTGGCGTTCGGCACCATCTTCGCCGAGTCACAACATCGCTATCTGGAGTCGGTCGCGCCCTACGCGCGCCGGCTGCTGCAGCAACTGCCCATGCCGGACGTCGACGACATCACCGGCCTGCCGCCCGCGGTCGCGCTCGGTCAGCGGCGCTCGGTGCCGTCCGCGCGGTCCACGGTCGGCACTCTGAGCAGGGTGTCCAACTCGTTGCGGATGCTGATGTCACGCGCCGGGACCTACCCCTCGGGCGCACAGCGCCTGGATTCGGACGCGTTCTCGCCTAACACCGTCGCCGGAGCGTGCCCGAGGTGCCAGGGGCAGGGGGTGTTGCACGAGGTCACCGAGGAGTCGCTCGTCCCCGACCCGTCGCTGAGCATCGCGGAGGGTGCGATCGCTTCGTGGCCGGGCGCCTGGCAGGGCAAGAACCAGCGCGACATCCTGGCGACGCTGGGCCATGACATCCATCGGCCCTGGCGCAGCCTGCCGCAGGAGGAGCGGGACTGGATCCTGTTCACCGAAGAGGAGCCGGTCGTGACGGTTCACCCAGTGCGCGAGGCCGGCCGGATCCACCGCCCCTACCAGGGAAAATACGCCAGCGCGCGGCGGCTGGTGCTCAAGGCGTACGCGGCCTCCGCCAGCGAGAAGAGCCGCCGGCGCGCCGAAGGGTTCATGACCAGCCGGGCGTGCCCGTCCTGCGGGGGACGGCGGTTGCGTCCCGAGGCGCTGGCGGTCAGGTATGCGGACAAGGACATCGTCGAGCTGGCCGCGATGCCGATGAGTGAGCTGGCCGGCCTGCTCCGCCCGTACCGCGACGAACGAGGGCCGGCGGGGGCGCTCACCCATGACATCCTCGACCGGATCGACGTACTGGACGAGCTCGGGCTGGGCTATCTGAGCGTCGCACGGCCCGCGCCGACCCTGTCCAGCGGCGAGTTGCAGCGCATCCGGCTCGCGACGCAGCTCCGCGCCGGGTTGTTCGGGGTCGTGTACGTGCTCGACGAACCCTCGGCAGGTCTGCATCCGGCCGATTGCGCCGCGCTGTCGGACCTCCTGCGTCGCCTGCGCGACAGCGGCAACACCGTCTGCTTCGTCGAGCATGACATGGACGTCGTACGTCAGGCGGACTGGGTGGTCGACGTGGGCCCCGGCGCGGGTGGCGACGGCGGGCGGGTCCTCTACAGCGGGCCGGCCTCCGGCCTGCGTGATGCCGAAGGATCGGTGACCCGCCGCTACCTGTTCGCCACCGTCGTACCGGAACGGCCGCAGCACCGGCCGACCGGCCGGCTGCGGTTGCGCGGGCTCACCCGCAACAACCTGCGAGACGTGGACGTCGACGTGCCGTTGGGCGCGTTCACCGCCGTCACGGGGGTCTCAGGCTCAGGCAAGAGCAGCCTGCTGGAGGCGATCGCCGAGGCCGTCGCCGAGGACAGGAGGGTGGTGTGGGTGAACCAGCAGCCCATCGGCCGCACTCCGCGCTCCAACCTCGCCACCTACACCGGGCTGTTCGACACGGTGCGCAGGCTGTTCGCCGCCACGGACAGCGCGCGTTCCCAGGGGTACGGCCCCGCACGCTTCTCCTTCAACGTGGCGGGCGGACGGTGCGAGACCTGCCAGGGCGAAGGCTATGTCTCGGTCGAGCTGCTCTTCCTGCCCACCACCTACGCGCCCTGCCCGGACTGCGGCGGGGCGCGCTACAACCCCGACACCCTGCGGGTGACCTACCGGGACCGCACGATCGCCCAGATCCTGGCGATGACGGTCGACGAGGCCACCGGCTTCTTCGACGACGTCCCCGCCGTACGCCGTCCTCTGGAGAGTCTGCACGAGGTCGGGCTCGGCTATCTGCGGCTGGGACAGCCCGCCACCGAGCTGTCCGGCGGTGAGGCTCAGCGCATCAAGCTCTCCGCCGAGCTGCAGGGCCGCCGTGCCGACTCCACGATCTACCTGCTCGACGAGCCGTCCACCGGCCTGCACCCGCACGACACCGACGTGCTCATGGACCGGCTGTACGACCTGGTCGACGGCGGTGGCACAGTCGTGCTCGCCGAGCATGACATGCGGGTGGTGGCGACCGCCGACCACGTCATCGACCTGGGACCGGGCGGCGGATCGGCCGGTGGCACCGTGGTGGCCGCCGGCACACCGGCGCAGGTCGCCGCCAGTTCGCGCAGCCGTACCGCGCCTCATCTGAAGGACCTGCTGTGACGCGCGGCGCGTCGTATCGGTGAAGTTTTCACGGACGGTCCCACTTGGCGAAGATCAGCTGAAAGTTTCGGGACACCATTTCCGCTGGAAGAGAGCGTGCTAGGTGCATAATCCAGTCGGAAGAGGCCGAAACTTTTTTGAGCATTCTTGACATATTTCGGGAGGGTTTCCACACTGGGTCCTCGAGGTGACCTCCCTGCTGGGTCGGGGCGGCGGTCGATCCGGCGGGGTGTGTCTCCGCGTTCGCTTCGTGATTCAGCAATGGAGGCTCAGGCATGCGCACCAACGCCTTACCCGCCCCTGAAACCCGACGATCCTCCGGCGGCTTCGGCGGCTTCCGCCGGGTTGTGGCCGTCGGCGTTCTCGGCTTGGTCAGCACGATCGCACCATTGGCGTTGTCGGTTCCCGCCGATGCCGCGGAGACCACGCTCGGTGCGGCGGCCGCACAGAGCGGGCGTTACTTCGGCACCGCGATCAG
The DNA here is from genome assembly GCF_042656245.1 of Nonomuraea insulae. Taxonomy (NCBI): domain Bacteria; kingdom Bacillati; phylum Actinomycetota; class Actinomycetes; order Streptosporangiales; family Streptosporangiaceae; genus Nonomuraea; species Nonomuraea insulae. The sequence continues at coordinate 417,704 of NZ_JBHSPA010000023.1, read as the reverse complement.
CGCCGGCAAGCTTGGCGAGTCGGCCTACACGACGATCGCCAACCGCGAGTTCAACATGGTGACGCCCGAGAACGAGATGAAGATCGACGCCACCGAGCCCAACCGGGGGCAGTTCAGCTTCACCAATGCCGATCGCATCTACAACTGGGCCGTGCAGAACGGCAAGCGCGTCCGCGGACACACCCTGGCCTGGCACTCCCAGCAGCCCGGCTGGATGCAGTCCCTGTCCGGCAGCACGCTGCGCCAGGCGATGATCGACCACATCAATGGCGTCATGGCCCACTACAAGGGCAACATCTACGCCTGGGACGTGGTCAACGAGGCCTACGCCGACAGCGGCGGCGGACGGCGAGACTCCAACCTCCAGCGCACCGGCAACGACTGGATCGAGGTGGCCTTCCGCACCGCGCGGACCGCCGACCCGGCCGCCAAGCTCTGCTACAACGACTACAACATCGACAACTGGACATGGGACAAGACGCAGGGCGTCTACAACATGGTCAGGGACTTCAAGTCCCGCGGCGTGCCGATCGACTGCGTCGGTCTCCAGGCCCACTTCAACAGCGGCAGCCCGTACAACAGCAACTTCCGCACCACGATCTCGAGTTTCGCCGCCCTCGGCGTGGACGTCCAGATCACCGAGCTGGACATCCAGGGGGCCTCGGCCACGACCTACGCCAACGTGGTCAACGACTGCCTGGCCGTCGCCCGTTGCAACGGCATCACCACCTGGGGCGTCCGGGACAGCGATTCCTGGCGCTCCGGCGACACTCCACTCCTGTTCGACGGCAACGGCAACAAGAAGCCTGCCTACACCTCGGTCCTCGCCGCCCTCAACAGCGTGAGCCCGAACCCCGACACCACCGCGCCGAGCACGCCGGGCACTCCGGCCGCGTCCGGTGTGACCTCCTCCGGCGCGACGTTGACGTGGACCGCGTCGACCGACTCCGGTGGTTCGGGCCTGGCGGGCTACAACGTCTACCGCGAGCAGGGCTCCACCGATCCGCAGCTGGGTCAGTCGGCCACCAACTCGATCACGCTGACCGGGCTGACCGCCGGCACCCAGTACCAGGTGTACGTGCGGGCGCGTGACGGCGCGGGCAACCTGTCCGGCAACTCCCAGCTGGTCACCTTCACCACCCAGACGGGCGGCGGCACCGACACCACGCCGCCGACCACGCCGGGCACCCCGGCGGCGTCCAACGTGACCTCCTCCGGCGCCACGCTGACGTGGACCGCGTCCACGGACGCGGGCGGCAGCGGCCTGGCCGGTTACAACGTCTACCGCGAGCAGGGCACCACCGACCCGCAGCTGGGTCAGTCGGCCACCAACTCGATCACGCTGACGGGACTGACCGCCAGTACGCAGTACCAGGTGTACGTGCAGGCGCGTGACGGCGCGGGCAACCTGTCGGCCGGCTCGGCGCTGGTGACCTTCACCACCACCGGTGGCAACAGCGGCGGCTCCTGCACCGTGACCGCGACCACCCAGACTCAGTGGCAGAACGGGTACGTCGTCGACCCGGTCCGGGTGACGGCGGGCAGCTCGGCGATCACCGGCTGGACGGTGACCTTCACCCTGCCGGCCGGGCACACCGTCACCGGCTCCTGGAACGCCCAGCTGACCGTGAGCGGGCAGACCGTGACGGCCAGGAACGTGAGCCACAACGGCAACCTCGGCGCGGGCGCCAGCACCGCCTTCGGCTTCCAGGTCAGCCGTCCCAACGGCAACACCTCGCTGCCGAGCGGATACACCTGCGCCTGACAGCTGTTCATCCCCTGGCCCATCCACCCCTCACCGGGCGTGGGTGGGCCGGTGGCCTCTCATCGGCCTGCTCGGCTTTCGGCTCGCCGGGTCAGCAGCAGGCCGATGGCCATGCCCGCCCCGCAGAGGACGAAGGGCCAGCCGTACGGGCGGCGGGGCGCCCACTGGTCGAAGGCGATCACGATGCCGGACAGGAAGACGGCCGCGGCGAGGGCCCAGCCCGCGATGTGAGCGACGCGGCGCGTCCGGTGCCTGGCCAGGCTCCAGGCCAGCACGAGCGCCATGAGCAGGCCGGGCCAGGCGAGGATGACGTAGCTCCAGACGGAGATCTCGTCGCTGGAGGGCTCGCCGATGAGGGCATGCCTGAGCGGCCCGTCGAGGAACAGGTTGAGCAGCGAGGCCGGGAAGGCCAGCACCGTCATCAGGATCCAGCCGTACAGGTAGCCGCCCAGCTGGCCGTTGATCGTCGCCCAGGTCAGGAGGGCGATGGCGGCCACGTACGAGATGATCGTGATCGACACCGGGCCACGTGTGGATGCCGGGCTGCGCTCAACGAGGTGGATCACGTGACCTCTTCATGATCTGTTGCGGATCAGGGAAGCAGGGGAACTTAGTGCAAGTGTGTCATCACTTTATGTGATCAACCGTGGGACGCTTGCCCAGTCCGGTAGTGGTTCGCATCTTCCTCTCCACCGCTGCGGCAGCTGGGCGGTTTCGGCGACCGCGACTATCCCGCCGACGATGGCGCACGTGGTGTCGACGTCCCCGCCGGCCGCCGCCGTGGTCCACATGGCTGCCTCGAAGTCATGGCGTACGCGAGCCGTCACCCAGAGGGTGAACGGGACCGTGTCGTGAGCGGTGACGTGCCGGCCGTTTCCGAGCATCCGGGCAGCCAGCGTGGGGTCGCTGATGGTGAGGAGCTGCCGAGCCTCGGTGATGCCGTCGAGGACCATGCTCGCGGGCACGTGTGCGCTGACCCGATCGAGGAAATGGCCGGCGGACAGGTCGGGTTCGCTGACGGTTACGGCTGTGGCCACGGCGACGGCTATGGCGCCGGCCACCGCTTCGGGATGAGTGTGGGTGACCTGTGCCGACAGGGCGGCCTGCCGGACGACCCGCGTCAGGTCGTCGGCGAACCACGCGCCGAGCGGGGCCACGCGCATCGCGGCACCGTTGCCCCACGAGCCCTTGCCGTCGAAGAGTTCCGCCGAGAGCGCCCGCCAGTCGCCTCCTTCCCGGACCAGCCGGAGCAAACGATTCGTCGCGGGACCGTACCCGCGGTCGAAGTCGTGACGGGTGGCGAAACTCGCGGCGAGTTCGTCCTGGTCGATGGTGCCGTGGTCGGCCAGGACGCGATAGATGGAGCACGCCATCTCGGTGTCATCCGTCCACTGCCATGGGGCGGGCGGAAGGAGACGAGAGGAGAGGGCATCACGATTGGCCGGAACGAAGAACTGGGAGCCGAAGGCGTCGCCGAGAGCCAAGCCATGGAGAGAGGCTGCGGCCCGCGCGAGGAGGAGAGCTGACATTGCTCTCATTGTGAAGCACGTCGGCTGTTCGGTTGCGCCACGGGATTATGCGGCGTGGCGCCTGGTGTGGAAGCTTTGTCCCGTGCTTCCAGAAGACGTGGCGCGTGCGGTTTCCCATTATCTGTCGGTGGCCGACCGATTGATGCCGGGGCGGATCTGTGGGTTCTACGTGGTCGGCTCGATCGCGCTGGGCGCCTGGCGGAGTGGACGCAGCGATATCGATTTCGTCGCCGCGGTGGATGGCGACCTCGGCGAGCGGGACATGCGTCGGCTGGCGCTCCTGCACAAGCTGGGCAACGTGCCGGCGGCCTGGCAGGCCCTGGTCCGGGCCCGGCCGTCCATCCCGGGCACGGTGAACGGCGTCTTCGTCGCGGTGAGCGATCTGGGCAGGCCGGTGACGCGGATCCGTCCGATCGCGTCCCACAGCGGGCCGTCCTTCAAACGGGGGCGAGGGTTCGAGGTGAATCCGGTGGTGTGGAAGGTGCTGCTGGAAAGGGGCGTCACGGTACGGGGGCCGGCTCCGCATGAACTGGGCCTCGACCCGGAGCCGGGCAAGCTGCGCGAATGGAATCTGCGGCAGTTGCACGGCCACTTCGCCACGTGGGCCGGTAGGGCGCTGTCGGGCAAGCCCCCGCGCAAGCCGCTGCAGCCGGCTCATCGGGTGGCGATATCCAGTGCGCTGGCTCCTCCCCGGCTGCACCACACGATCGTGACGGGTGAGGTGATCTCGAAGGAGGCCGCGGCGCAGTACGCGCTGGAGACCTTCGAGGCACGCTGGCATCCGTTGATCCGTCTGGCGCTGGCCCGCCGTCTCGGACTGCCGGCGTCCGTCGGCGTCGATGCGTCCCTGACGGATCCCCGCAGACTGCCTCGCCTGGTGGGCGAGTTCACCCTCGACGTGATCGCGAGCGCGGATCGACGATGTGAAGGCGTTTGATCGAGATCAGTGCGCGGTGTCCGGTCCTCACGGGTGGTGGCGGCTGGTCCGTCCCGCCTCAGTCCAGCTGGGCCCGCAGTTCGCTCTCCCGCACCACCTGATGAGGGCCGCGGGTCGCGCGGACCAGCGCGTGCGCGACCCGGACCTGGATCCGCCGCGACGAGATGGCCAGGGCGATGTCGAGGGCTTCGCGCAGCCCTTCGACGGCCTCGTCGCGCGCGCCGCGCCGCAGGCGTACCTCGCCCAGGCCCAGCAGCCCCATCGCCTGGCCGACGGCGTCGGCCAGGTCGCCGGCCGCGGCCAGCACCTGCTCGAAGGCGGCCTCCGCCGCCACGAGCAGGTCCTGGCGCAGGTGGAGGGTGCCGAGCCAGTAGCGCGCCTGGGCGGCGTTCCTGCGCGAGCCGCTGGACTCGCTGACGGCCAGCGCCCGCTCCAGGTGCCGGCGCGCGCCGTCCAGGTCGCCGGTGCCGAGGAGGAGCCGGCCGAGGTTGCGCAGACAGTACGCCTCACCCCCGCGGTCGCCGGCCGCCTGCAGCTCGGCCAGCGCCTCCCGCTGGCGGCGCAGCGCCCGGTCGGTGTGGCCGAGGCGGGCGTCCAGGGCGGCGGCGTGCGACAGGGCCAGGGCGCGGCCGTGCCGGTCGCCGAGCCCGGAGAACAGGGCCAGCGACTCCTCGAAACAGGCCGCCGCGTCGTCGTAGCGCTCTTGGCCGGTACGCAGCGGGCCGAGCTGGAACAGCACGGCGGCCTGGCCGCGGACGTCGCCGTGGTCGCGGGCGGCGGTCAGCGCGATGGCCAGGGACCGCGACGACTCCTCAACGTGGTCCCTGATCCTGAACAGCGGCGCGCACGTACAGGCCAGATCCCAGGCCAGGGCCGCCTGGCCGGCCTCGGCCGCCTGCCGGATGACGGTCACGACCGCCTCGCGTTCTGACTCCAGCCAGGCCAGGGGGTCCTTGGCGACCGCGTCCAGGATCTCGGGCGCGGGCCGCGGCCGGGCGGCCGGTCCGTGCACCACCTGGTAGTCGCCGCCGTGGACGCCGCGGTAGGCGTGCTCGGCGAGGGCCAGCCAAGCGCCGTGCGCACGGCGTACGGCCTCGGTGTTCTCGGGCGGATCGCTGTCCTTGGCACGTTCCCTCGCGTAGATGCGGACGAGGTCGGGGAAGCGGTAGCGGAGCGGCCCGCACCCCGCGCCGCCGTCGACGTCCAGGAGCTGGGCGTCGACGAGCTGTTCCAGGACGTCCTCGGCGTGGGACTGGGCGCAGTCGAGCAGCGCCGCCGCGACCCAGGCCGCGAAGTCCTGGACGTCCAGCAGGCTCAGCGCGTGCAGGAGGTGCCTGGCGGCCGGTTCCAGGCCGCAGTAGGTGCGGGTGAGGCTGGCCCGTACGTCGAGCTTGCCGAAGGCGAGCTCGTCGAGGCGGTGGTGCTCGTCGGCCAGCCTGGTGGTGAGCCGGCGTACGCTCCAGTGCGCCTTGGCGGCCAGCCGGGAGCCGGCGACGCGCAGCGCGAGCGGCAGGTGCCCGGTGAGGGCGGCCAGCTCGTACGCGGTGCCCGCCTCAGCCGCCACGCGCTCGCCGCCGACGATCCTGGCCAGCAGTTCGACGGCGGGTTCAGGGTCGAGCACGCCGAGCCTGACCTCCTGGGCGCCGGCCAGCGGGGTGAGACGTCTCCTGCTGGTCACCAGCACGCCGCAGGAGGCCACGCCGGGCAGGAGGGGTTCGATCTGGGCGGTGTCGGCGGCGTCGTCCATGAGGACCAGCAGCCGCCGATGGGTCAGCAGGCACCGGAACCGCTCAGCCCGCTCCTCCAGGCTCGCCGGGATGTCGTCGGTGCCGGCGCCCAGCGCGCGCAGGAATCTGGCCAGCGCGTCGGAGGGATCGGTCGGCGTGCGCCGGCTGCCGCGCATGTCCACGTACAGCTGGCCGTCGGGGAAGCGGTCGCGCAGCCGGTGGGCGACGTGCACGACCAGCGCGGTCTTGCCCATGCCGGCCCGCCCGGACACCGCGGCGACCGGCAGCGCCGTGCTCTCCGCGCCGAGCAGGATCCGGCTCAGCTCGGCGGTCTCCTGTTGCCTGCCGGTGAAGTCGGCGATGTCCGGCGGAAGCAGGCAGGGGGTGCGGGCCGGCTCGCCGGCCGGACGCGGCAGCGGATCCCGCTCGGGGGAGGGCGGGCGCGGCGGATCCCGCAGGAGCTCCAGGTGCGCTTCCTGGAGCGGTGGGGAGGGATCGACGCCGAGGTCGGCGGCCAGGCGGCGACGGATCGACTCGAACAGCCACAGCGCCTCGGCCCGGCGGCCGCACGCGCCCAGCAGGCGCAGCAGCCTGGCCTGGATCGCCTCATGGTAGGGGAGCTGGACGGCCACGGCCTCCACTGCGGCCAGCGCCTCGGCCGCGCGCCCGGCGGTCAGGGCCAGGTCGGCGAGAGTGCTCGCGCAGGCGAGCCGTTCCTGGTCGAGCCGGAGCGCCGCCGGGTCGCCGCGCAACCACTCCGGGGCGTCGGCCAGCACGTTGCCTCGCCACAGGGCCAGACAGCCGGTCAGCGCGGAGACGGGGTCCTCCTGTTCGAGGGCGGCGGCGGCGCGGGCGCGGAAGCGGCGCGCGTCGATGTGTTCCGGTGGGACGTCGAGCCGGTAGCCGCCGAGGGCGAACCGCACCGCGGTACCCGTACCCGCGTGGTGGTGCAGCCAGGACCTGAGCCTGGAGGCTGCGGTGCGCAGCGCGGCCGTGCTGCCGCCCTCCGGACCCCAGACGCGGGTCAGGAGCAGGCCTTCTGTGACCGGTTCCGGGGCGTCGATGAGCAGCGCGGCCAGCAGCGAGCTGATCTGCCGCCCCGGGGGCTCCAGGCGCAGCCCGCCGGCGCGCACTTCCAGCGGGCCGAGGACCCGGAAGTCGGCGGTCGTTCTCGCATTGCCGTCGGTCACGCTGAACCTCCGCCAGAAAGCCACAGACCAGTCGAACCTACGCGGGCGGCTGCAGGCAGGAGCGGGCGCCGTCCGAACACTCTTCGGTGCGATCGCTCCGCCGGATCGCGCCGGGAGCGGGATTTCAGCTCGATTACAGCCGTGGCCGGCCGTCATCCAACGGCTCACCGGCTGCAAACGCCGCGTGCCAGCGTATGCCGTCGTAAGGCCCGGTCATCGGGAAGGCGAGCGTCGTCGGAAGGCGGGCACATGCATCTGGTCGAGATCATCAACCTACGGCCACGGCCGGGAGGGGCGGTCTTCCTCGGGCTGACCCGGCGCTGCCCACTGCTGTGCCGGCACTGCTCGACCGACTCGCTCATGAACAGCGAGCAGCACGATGCCGGGCTGTTCACCCGCTTCGCCGACACCTTCACCGCGGACGAGCACCCGGAGCTGGTGCTCATGACGGGCGGCGAGCCGCTGCTGCGTCCCGGCCTGGTGACCGCGATCGCCGAGCGTGCGCGGCGGGCCGGCGCGCGTACCGCCCTCATCTCCGGCATGTTCTTCGCCCGAGAGGACCGCGTCCCCGACCGGATCGCCCAGGCGATCGCGTCGGTGGACCACTTCGTGGCCAGCCTGGACATCTTCCACGAGGAACAGGTCTCGCGCGGCGCGGTGTTCGCGGTGCTCGGCCGGCTGGTGGAGGCCGGCATGGACGTGAGTGTGCAGGCCGTGGGGCTGGACGACGAGGACCCGTACCTGGAGGAGCTCACCCGCGACGTGCGGGAGACCTTCGGCGGCCGGGTGCCGATGCTGGTCGCGCACGTCGGCGGCGCCGGCCGGGCGGCCGAGTGGCTGACGACGACCGGGGGCGGCGTGCACACCCTGGCCGTGCCCGCCGCGCTGCCCTGCGACATGGCCGGCTGGCCCACCATCGCCTACGACGGGACCGTGCTGGCCTGCTGCAACCAGGACGTCATCGACCGTCGCGGGCCCGAGCACCTGCGTCTGGGCCACATCGGCGAGGACGGCTGGCCGGAGATCAGGCGCCGGCTGACCGGCGCGCCGCTGCTGCGCGTCATCCGCACGCTGGGGCCGCAGCCGCTGGCCCAGCGGGCGGGCGAGTCGGCCGACGGCGGACTCTGCGGCACCTGCCTGCGCTTCTCCGACCAGCCCGAGGTCTCGCGGCAGGCGTCGGAGCTGACCGCGGGCGAGACGTTCGGGGCGATGGAGCAGATGGTCGAGCAGCTGCACGTGCAGGCCGGGCCCACGGCCTTCGCCCGCAGGTACGGCTCGCTCCGCTACGCCGACCTCATCACGCTGGGCTACCGCGAGGAGGCACGCTCATGACCAAGGTCAGCGCGGCACGGCTGACGCGGACACGCGGCGAGTCGGGGGCGACGGCGCTGTTGTTCATCACCGACCGCTGCCCCGTCGGCTGCGGCCACTGCTCGGTCGACTCCCGCGCGGACAGCCCCAAGATCACCGACTTCGCGCTGTTCGAGCAGATCGTCGACGCGCTCGCCGCCTCCAGCCTGCCGCTCATCGGCATCTCCGGCGGTGAGCCGTTCGTCGAGCGGCGCGGGCTGCCGCTGGCCGTCGAGCGGCTGGCCGCCGCCGGCAAGGAGATCGTCGTCTACACCAGCGGGTTCTGGGGACGGGCCGGCGCCCCGCCGCCCGATTGGGCCAAGCGGGTGCTGGGCCTGTGTGACACGGTCGTCCTCAGCACCGACGCCTTCCACGCCTCGCAGATCGCCGGCGAGCGGTACGTCGCCGCGGCCCGGGCCATCGCGGAAGCGGGCACCCACATCGTGGTCCAGGTCATGGACATGGACGGCATGCCGGACCAGGCCACGGCCCTGCTGGAGGAGGCGCTGGGGGCGAACTGGCACGACCACGCCGAGTTGGCGCTCACTCAGCCGGTCCGGCAGGGGCGCGCGGAGACGCTGTTCGTCGAGGGGCCGCACCGCCGCGGCAAGGACTTCGGCACCTGCCAGGCGGCCGCGGTGCCGGTCGTCCGCTACGACGGCGTGGTCTCGGCCTGTTGCAACGAAGGCGTGGTCATGGGCCGGGGGCCGAGCGCCATCCGGCGGCGCTGCCGTACGGGCGAGGAGGTGAGCGCCGCGCTCGACGGCTACACCAGGCACGCCTTCTTCCACGCCCTGCGCGCACCTGGATTCGGCGCGCTCATGATGTTGCCCGAGTTCGCCGACCTGGCCGAACAGCGCTTCGCGAGCATCTGCCACCTGTGCTGGGCCGTGACGGCGCGGCTGGGGGAGGACGCCGTGGACGACCCGTTCTACCGGACCTTGTCACTGATCGGAAAGGAAACCGCGCATGACGCACAGTGAGGAGCTCTGCCGCAAGATCGAGATGGTCATGCCGATCTACGCGGCGGCCACGCACCGGATGATCACCGCGCCGGACTTCCGGGCCGTCTACCCCGAGTACCTGTGCACCTCTCACATGCTCGTGCGGGCCTCCGTGCCGGTCATGCGGCGCGCGCTGGAGCGCTGCGCCGAGCTCGCCCCGCACGACGAGGTGGCCGCCGGGCTCGGCGACTACCTGCGCGAGCACATTCCCGAGGAGACCGGCCACGACGAATGGGTACGCGAGGACATAGCCGCCATCGGCGGCGACCCCGACGAGCCGTGGCGCCGGATGCCGCCCCCATCGGTGGCCAGGGTCGTCGGCTCGCAGTACTACTGGATCAACCACTACCACCCGGTCACCCTGCTCGGCCACATCACCGTCATGGAGGGCTATCCGCCCACCCTCCCGATCATCGAAGGGATGATCGAGCTCACCGGATACCCGCGCACCGGCTTCCAGAACCTGCTCAAGCACGCCCGGCTCGACGTACACCACCGCAAGGACCTGCTCGCCACCATCGACGCGCTTCCGCTGCGGCCGCACCATCGGGCGGCCATGGGCACCTGCGCCCTGAACTCGGTCGTCCTGTTCGCGGACGTCGTCGACGACCTGATGACCCGGGTCACCGCCGAGGCGGCGGCGTGAGCGGCGGATCGGCATGACGAAGCACGGGCTGCTCCAGCCCTTACGGCACCGGCGGTTCCGGCTGCTGCTCACCGGGCAGGCCGTCTCCGCCGTCGGCGACTGGCTGGACCTGCTCGGCCTGGTGGTTCTCGTGCTCTACGTCTGGAACCTCGGCCCGGGGGCGATGGCGGCGGTCGTGGTGGTCTCGGCGCTGCCGTGGCTGCTGGCCGCGCCCGTCGCCGGCGTGCTGGCCGACCGGCTGCCCGCGCGAGCGGTGCTGATCGGTTGCGACCTGGGCCGCGCGGCCGTCGTCCTCGGCTACCTCCTCGCCCCCGACCTGGGGGTGCTGCTGGTGCTCATCGCGGCGAAGAACACGCTCAGCGCGTTGTTCGCGCCCGCCGAGCAGGCCGCGGTCAAGCGCGTGGTCCCCGAGGAGGACCTGCTGCGGGCGATCACCGTGACCACGTTCGTGAACCAGGCCGCCAAGATCGCCGGGCCGGTGCTCGGCGGGGTGCTCGTCGGCGCCTACGGCCCGCAGGTGGTGTTCGTGTGCGACGCGGCGACCTTCGCCGTCTCCGCGCTCGTCCTGACGCGGCTGCCCGGCATCCGGCCGGCGGGCGGCCAGCGCCCGGAGCGGACCTCGTTCCTGACCGAACTGACCGCGGGCTTCACCCACATCAGGCGCAGCGCTCTCCTCATGGCCGCCATCGGCGCGATGACCGCCACCACGTTCCTGATCTTCGTGTACGACGTGCTGTCGCCCCTGGCGCTGAAGGAGCTCGGCGCCGCGCCCGGCCTGCTGGGCGTGGTCATGGCCGGGGTCGGGGCCGGCACGGTGGTGGGGGCGCTGCTGGTCGGCCGGGTCGGCGACGCCGTGCGGCCCCTCACGCTGATGGGGCTCGGGCAGGCCGGGATCGGCCTGGCGGTGTCGTCGCTGGGGCTCCTCCTGCTGGCTGGGGCCCGCCCGTGGCCGGCGCTCCTGGTCGCCGTCGGCGCCCTGACCGGCCTGTCATCGGCCGGATTCATGATCGCCTTTCCGTACGTGCTGCAGACCGCGACCCCAGAAGAGCTCGTCGGCCGCGTGTCCGCCACGGCCAACGCCGGCCCCACCGTGGTGCAGTTGGCCGCGCCGCCCCTGGGCGCGCTGCTGGCCGTGCACCTCGGCGTGGGCGCCGTCTTCACCGCCGCGGGGACCGCGCTGGCGCTGCTCGGCCTCGGTCTCATGGCCCTGCGCGCGCCGGCTTCCCCTCCCGCTCTCACGGAGCCCGGGGCCGTCGCCCACGCGGGCGATCCTCCTGAGTGAAGCGGGACGGACACCTCCTGGGAGAGCCAGGAGCCACAGACGTGACCGCGGAACCACCGAGCGACGAGATCTCGATCGAAGGCGCCTCGGCCGCGTCACACCCGCCGTCGACACCCGTTCATCGGCGGAAACCTCTGGTACGCAAAGAGAAAGGAATGGCAATGTCACAGTTTGACGCCCTGACAGCGCTGCAGGACGCGGGAGTCTCCCTGGTGGAGGTCCCCGAGGAGCAGCAGGCCATCTTCGCCTCGCTCACCCAGACCGAGGTGACGGTCCTCACCTCGGTGAAGGACCGGCTGGACGCCGCGACCGAGGTGTCGGCGCACCTCCTTGAGCAGCCTGGTAACCACGTCGGTGTGATCATTCACTGACCAGAGTGAGAATCGACCGGACCGCGCCCCCGGCGCGGTCCGGTCACCCGGGAGGACGGCCGATGAATCGGGTGAGCAAGCCGGTGAACGATCAGCTGGGCGGGCCGCGTTTGTCCTGGCACACCGGTGAGGTCGATCCCGCCGGGCTGGAGGTGCCCTCCGACTGGCCGGTGCGGGCCTTCGACGAGTGGGCCTACGGCGATGCGACCGGCGCCGGGGTACGGGTCTGCGTCGTGGACAGCGGGATCGACGCCGGCCACGCGGACGTGGGCCCGGTCAGCGGCGCCTACACCATGATCGCCGACCGGGACGGGCTGCGGGCCGTGCCCGATGAGCAGGGCGACCGTTCCGGGCACGGCACCGCCTGCGCCAGCGTCATCAGGCGGCTGGCCCCGGACTGCGAGCTGGTCGGCATGCGGGTGCTCGGCGCGCTGCACGGGCGCGCGGAGGTGCTGGTCGCGGGGCTGAGCTGGGCGGTCGCCGAGGGTTTCGACGTGATCAACCTCAGCCTTTCCACCACCCAGCGGGACTTCGTGCCGGCGCTGCGCGAGCTGGCCGACGAGGCCTACTTCAGGAACACGCTGATCGTCGCCGCCGCCCACAACCTGCACGTCGAGAGCTACCCGTGGCGGTTCGCCTCGGTGGTCTCCGTCGGCAGCCACCGCGAGCCCGAGCCGGACCTCATCCTGTACAACCCCAGCCCGCCGGTGGAGTTCTTCGCCTGCGGCATGAACGTGCCGGTGGCCACGCCGGGCGGCGGTCGCCGCCGCTGCAGCGGCAACAGCTTCGCCACCTCCCACGTGGCGGCGCGCTGCGCCCTCATCCGCGGCAAACATCCCGGGCTGACGCCCTTCCAGGTCAAGACCGCCCTCTACCTGTCATCGTCGAACGTCAGGAGCCACGAATGAGCCACGAATGAGCCACGACGGACAGTGGACGGCCTTGGCGTCGCAGGCCGCGCTGGGCTCGGCCCGCGAGGAACGGCTCCTGCTGCAGTCGGTGGTGGAGGCGGCGCGCGCCATCTTCGCCGCGGCGGCCGGCTCGGTGCTCCTGCTGGACGTGACGGGCGAGGAGCTGGTCTTCGAGGCCGTCGCCGGCGAGGGGCAGGAGGCGATCCTGGGCCGCAGGATGTCCGCCGAGGCCGGGATCGCCGGCTGGGTGCTGGCCGCCGGCGAACCGGTCGAGGTGCGGGACATGTCGGCCGCCCCGCAGTTCGCCTCCGAGGCCGCCGCCCGTGCCGGATACGTGCCGCGCGGCATCCTGGCCGCCCCCCTCCTGTACGACGGCGAGGTCAGCGGCGTGCTGGAGGTGCTCGATCCGGTCCACGACGACCGGCGGACGTTCGACGACCTGCGCCTGCTGGGCCTGTTCGCCTACCAGGCGGTGGTCGCGCTGCACGTAGTGCGCCGCCACCGTGCCGCCCAGCATGCGCTCACGGGCGACGGCGCCTACGCCGAGCTGGTCAGGATCGTCTCGGCTCTGGAGGCCATGCCCCGGCCGCGCCGCCAGGCCGGCCTGCGGATGCTGACGGCAGTCGGCGACCTGCTCAAGGACGGCGAGGAGCCGGCTCACCGGCGGATCGGAGACACCCCCGCGGGCGCGATGGCGAGGCGCCCGCGGGAGTGACGATGCCGGTCTATCGCTCTCTCAGGGGGTGCCGTTGATCAATGCCATGGCAAGGGCCGAGCTGAACGAGCCGGCCGGGATCGAGCCGCCGATGCCGCACTGCCCGTCGGAGTCGCCGGGCACCTTGACCCAGAGCAGGTATTCGGCGCCGGCCGTCTGCCGCACCGGAGGAGTGCCGAGCTTGCGCTTCGGCGGATTGCACCAGTTGTCTTCCGGCGTGTCGTCGGTGTAGGGGCCGTTGCCGTTCCGGCTGGTGTCGATCACGTACTTCTTCGCGCCCACCGTCCCCGACAGATGGCTGTTGACCGCGACCGCGTAAGTCTCGCTCGCGCCGGTGGTGATGTAGTTGGAGACGTTCACGGAGAAGCCGCGCGCGTTGGCGACGCCGGACTTCACCAGCAACGGCGCCATCTTGTCGGCCGCGATCCAGGTGGCGTTGCCCGCGTCGAGGTACACCCACGCGTTCGGCGCCTCGGCACGCAGCACCTGAGTGGCGTCCAGCAACATCTGGTACTGGGCTTCGGGATCCTTGCCGATCTGCGTCACGCACGAGGCGGCGGCGACCGCGTCCGGCTCCAGGACGACGACGGAGTGGCGGCTGCCGATCGCCTTGGCGAACTCGGTGATCCAGGCGTGGTACGCGGCGGCGTCGGCCGCGCCCCCGTTCGATTGGGTCGCGCACGCGTCGCGGTTGGGGATGTTGTAGGCCACCAGCATCGGCAGCCGATCCTGTGCCTGCGCGGCGCCGACGTAGGAGTCCACGGCCAGCGTGAGGTCGCTGAACCAGCCGCCGAACCACTCGAAGATCGGCTTGCTGCCGATGGCGGCCATGACGGCCTTGCCCGTGGTGGTGGTCGAGTTCGCGGCGGCCCACTGGGCGGGGTGCGACAGCGGGGACACGTACAGGCTCTCAGGCCTGGTGGCCTGTGTCTCCATCAGCGAGACGTTGTCGAAGCGGATGACAGGCTTGCCGCCGGACCCGCCGAGCTGGAAGGTCACCTCGGCCGCCGTGGCGGCGGCGGAGGCGGCCACGAACGGGATGCTGTAGCGCTTGCTCGCCGTGGTCAGCCGCACGTCCGTGGCCAGCGACTGGTTGGTGCTCGGCGTCGCGGTGTACTGGACCGTGGCCTTGGCCGTGTAGGCGGCGGTGGAGTAGGCGTCGAAGGAGAGGGTGTAGCTCTTGCCCGGGTTCAGGGCGGCGGTGGTCGGCGCGGCCACCATCGCGTCCCAGGGATTGGCCACGACCTGCTTGATGTCCACCCGCATGCGGTCGGACTCGGCCGTGACCGTGGTCTGGCCGATGGCTGCCCATGGGGTGGTGGAGCCGGTGAAGGTGCCGTTCGCGATGAGCTGGGCGGCGGCGGAGGCTGGATGGGGGACGGCGAGGGTGGCGGCGGTCAGGACGGCGGCTAAAGCCGCGGTTCTTGCTGCGAAGAGTCGCAAGTGATCACCTTTCGGGCGGTCCGGCGATGATCATTGCCGACTTCCTCTGACACGGTCAAGGGGTGCCGTCATACCGACCGGCCTGAAATTCTGTCGTCGCCCGCGGACACGTAGGAAGTGAAAGCCCGCAGCGTTCGGAAGGTCTGACGAGGAGCTATCCAGAGAGGCCTGAGGCTGGGAGCGGCCGTCCCAGGACGTCCGCGCCCGACAGCGGAGAAGGGACGCGTCAACCGTCGGTGTGGCCGAGAAAGTCGCGGATGAGTGCGGTGACGTCGTCGAGCGCGCTTTCCAGGAGGAAATGACCGCCGTCGAGGAGGTGGATCCGGGCGTCGGGCAGGTCGTCCGCGAAGGCGCGGGCGCCGGCGGGCGCGAAGATCTCATCGCCCTTGCCCCAGACGGCCAGCAGGGGCGTCTGGCGGGCGCGCAGGCAGGCCTGCAGGCGCGGGTAGAGCGGCAGGTTGGTGGCGTAGTCCAGGAACAGGTCCAGTTGGATGCGGTCGTTGCCCGGGCGGGAGACCAGGGCGAAGTCGTGGTGCCAGGTCTCCGGGCTGACCAGGCTCGGGTCGGGGACGCCGGTGAGGTACTGCCATTTGATCGCGTCGAGGGTGAGGGCCTGGCGGATCGCCGCCTCGGTCCGCGGGGTCTGCTCGCGGTGGTACGCCCAGACCGTCTGCCAGAAGGCGTCGACGAAGCCGGCTTCGTAGGCGTTGCCGTTCTGGGTGATGATCGCGGTGATGGCCCCGGGGTCGTTCAGGAGGAGCCGCCATCCGATCGGGGCGCCGTAGTCCTGGACGTACATGGCGTAGCGGGAGACGCCGAGCTGGTCGAGCAGGCCGGCGGTCAGGTCGGCGAGCGCGTCGAAGGTGTAGCGGAACTCGTCGGCGGGCGGCGCGTCCGACAGCCCGAAGCCCAGGTGGTCGGGGGCGATGACACGGTAGCGATCGGCCAGCGCGGGCACGAGATGGCGGAACATGAACGAGCTGGTCGGGAAGCCGTGCAGGAGCACCAGGGCCGGCGCGTCGGCCGGCCCGGCCTCACGGTAGAACAACCGCCGCCCCTGCACACTCGCGTAACGATGATGAACGATCGCCATGGCTCAACCCCCGAAGACTCGGCACCCCCCGATGCCGTCTGACAGGAGCACTACCCCCGATCGCGGGCCACCCCACAGAGGGCCGCAACTCGGGGGGGAAATGACCGCGCCGCCGCCGGCTCATGGCCTCGTCATGGAACCGAATCGGACTTTCGGCCGTCCCCTCGTTAGAAGGGATAAACCAACCGCCTACCCACCGCATCCGTCGTATGACATACCGTAGGACAACTCCGCTGGACCCCGTTCGAACAAGGAGTACGAATCGGTGAATCCGCACGCACTTGCCCACCGGGCCCACCGACACGGCTGGGATGTGCAAACCGTCCCGCGATCCTCCGGCCCCGTGGTCATCCTGCAGCGCGATGGCTGGCGTCTGGAAATCGCCTTCGACGGCCACGCACCCAAGGAGGCCACCGCCAACGAACCCGGCCACAACGTCGGCAGACAGCTCAACCTCCGCTCGATCAACGACTTCGTGCACCAGCCGGGAACGGAGCGGTTAGCTCGCCCATGCCACGATCGGCGTGGCCACTCATCGAAAGAGCGATCATGAAGACGGCGAGCACCGCGCTTGCCGAAGACCCCGCGGCGGTGGTTCTCAGCCGGCGGCAGCCTGCTTCCGCCCCGCCGCCTTGCGCGCCGTGAACGGCAGCACGAGCCGGGACCGGTGGGCGGCGTCGCGAGCGGGCGGTCGCGCTACGCTCGGCGCACCCGCAGCGTGACGATCTCGAAGGGCCGGAACGCGATCTCGATCGGTGTCCCCGCCTCCCACGCCGACACCTGCACCGTGGTGTCGGTGAGGCCGTCGGCGTCGCGTTCGAGCAGGTCGGTGGTCCAGGCCCGCGCGACGGGTTCGGAGATCTCGACGCGCGCCCGCGCCCGGCCTCCCAGCGCCTCGTAAAGCCGTACGACGAGATCGCCCGAGCGGTCCTCGGCGAGCTTGACCGCCTCCACCACGACCGCGGGCGACGAGACCGTCACGAGCGGGGCCACGGGGCCGCCGCCGCTCACCGTGCGGACGGGGAGGTTGAGGCGGTAGCCGGTGTCGAGGGCCTCCAGCACGGTCGGGGCGGGCCGCAGCGCGGTGCGCAGCACGTGCTCGCCCTGGTCGGCCTCGGGATCCGGGAAACGCGGCGCGCGCAGCAGTGACTGCCGTACCAGCGTGATGGTCGAGCCGTCGGACGCCCAGCGGCGGGTGATGTCGTGACCGTAGGTCGAGTCGTTGGCCACGGCCGCGCCGAAACCGGGCTCGCCGACGTGCACCCATCGGTGCGCCGCGGTCTCGAAGCGCGCGATGTCCCACGACGTGTTCGCGTGGGTGGGCCGCCGCACGTGCCCGAACTGCACCTCGGACGAGGCCCGGTCGGCGTGCACCGCGAGCGGGAAGGCGAGCTTGAGCAGCTTCTCCTGCTCGTGCCAGTCGACGCTGGTCTCGATCTCGAGCTCGGACGAGCCCGCCGCGAGCCGGAAGGTCTGCGCGAACGCCGAGCGGTTGAACGAGCGCCGTACGACGAGCGCCTCGCCGGTCGCCTCCACCGCGTCGGCCTCGCGCAACTCGGTCACGGTGTGGCGGTAGTGCGGGTCGATGTCCCAGGCGTCCCACTGGTTCGGGGTGTCGCGGAACACCTGCAGCAGCGCCGCCGCCTCTCCCGGGGCCACGAGTTCGCGCCCCGAGGAGGTCTCCACGAAGGAGACGAGCAGGCCGGCGGCGTCGAAGACCGCCCTGACGACACCGTTGTCGAGCACCCAGCGGGAGCCGGCCGCCGAGGGGGCGGTGAAGGCGGGCGGGGAGCCGGCCGCCGCTCCGAGCGCGGGTGCCCCGGCCGCGGCGACGGGCGCCGCGTTGAAGACGACCTCCGCCGAGCCGGGGCCGGTCAGCGACCGCTGCGCCTCGTCGATCAGCGGGCCGAGCGTGGCGGCGACGGCGGCGTAGTTGCGTTCCGCCTCCTGGTACACCCAGGCGATCGAGGAACCGGGCAGGATGTCGTGGAACTGCTGCAGCAGCACGACGCGCCACGCGTCGTCGAGCACGTCGTACGGGTAGTCCGCGAGTCCGCGCCACGCGGCCGTCGCGGACCAGAGCTCCGCCTCGCGCAGCAGGTGCTCACTACGCCGGTTGCCCTGCTTCGTCTTCGCCTGTGAGGTGTAAGTGCCTCGGTGCAGTTCGAGGTACATCTCCCCGGACCACGTGCTCGGGGACGGGTGGGTAGTCCTGGCGAGGTCGAAGAAGTGCCGCGGCGTGCCGACCTCGACCCGCGGCGATCCCTCCAGCGAGTGCGCGCGGGCGGCGGCCTCCATCATCTCCCGCGTGGGGCCCCCGCCGCCGTCGCCGAACCCGAAGGGCGCGAGTGAGACGTTGGAGAGGCCCTTCTCGGCGTACTGCCGCTGCGCGCGGGCGAGGTCGGCGCCGGACAGGTCGGAGTTGTAGGTGTCGGTCGGCGGGAAGTGCGTGAAGACGCGGGTGCCGTCGATGCCCTCCCACATGAACGTGTGGTGCGGCATGGGGTTGATCTCGTTCCACGACATCTTCTGGGTGAGGAACGAGTGCGCCCCGGCCGCGCGCGCGATCTGCGGCAGCGCACCCGTGTAGCCGAAGGAGTCGGGCAGCCACACCTCGTCGGGCTCGAAGCCGAACTCGCGCAGGAAGAAGCTCTTGCCGTGCACGAACTGGCGCGCCAGCGCCTCGCCGCCGGGCAGGTTCGTGTCCGACTCGACCCACATGCCTCCCACCGGCACGAAGCGGCCCTCGGCGACCTTGTCGCGGATGCGCTCGAACAGCGCCGGGTAGTGCTCCTTCACCCACGCGTACTGCTGGGCGCTGGAGCAGGCGAAGACGAAGTCCGGATACTCGTCCATGAGGGCGAGCACGTTCGAGAAGGTGCGGGCGCACTTGCGGATCGTCTCGCGCGTCGGCCAGAGCCAGGCCGAGTCGATGTGCGCGTGCCCCACCGCGATCACCGTGTGCGCGCTCGGGTAGGCGGGCGAGGCGAGCACGCCGGCCAGCGCCTTCCGGCCCGCGGCGGCGGTCTCGGCCACCCGGTCGGGGTCCACGACGTCGCACATCCGCTCGAGGGCGCGCAGGATCTCGGCGCGGCGCGGCAGGGACGGCTCCAGCTCGGCCATCAGCCCGGTGAGCGTCCCGCAGTCCTGCAGCAGGTCGTAGACGGTCAGGTCGCGCTCGGCGAGGTCGATCCTGCGCAGGATGTAAAGGGGGTCGTCGCCCGCGGTCGCCTTGTCGCCGAGGTGGGTGGGCAGATAGAAGTAGTTTCCGCCCACGTCGGGGTTGGCCGCCGCCTCGATGTAGAGGTCGATGGGCCCAGGCCCGACGGGGACGGCGCTGTTCAGCGGCTCGATGCCCTTCACGATCGTCCCGTCCGGCCGGTAGACCAGACCCTCCGCCTGGAAGCCGGGCTGCCGCGCGGTGAATCCCAGGTCGACGACCATCTCCAGCGCGACGCCCGCGCCACCCCACCCCTCGGGGATCTCACCCGTGACGTGGAACCACGTCGTGCCCCACGGCTTGCTCCACGCCATACCGGGAGTGAAAGGGGTGAAGTGCTGCGAAACGGCCTCCGCGAACGGCACCGGCTCGTCGGGCACCTCCCACGCCGTCACATCGAGCGCGACGTGACGCCGTTCCATGGCCGGAGCGAGGCGTTCACGTACGAAGCGCTCGACGCGCGTCTCGATCTGGGCTCGGGTGTCGTGCATCAAGGCTCCTGAAGAAGAATGGGGCATTGGAGGGCTAAAGAGGCCTGCTCGCGGCTTAAGAGGCCTGCTCGCGGCGCCAACCGTCGCAGCGCTCCGCCCAGCGTTCGAGCTCCTCGCGCATCCGGCGGAACCGTTCCGGGTGGGCCCGCGACAGGTCGCGCTGCTCGCCGGGGTCGTCGACGAGGTCGTAGAGGCCTTCGGGCACGGCTACGTCAGCCCGCATGCTCTCGCAGGCGTTCAGCACCGCCTTCCAGCGGCCCTGCCGGGCGGCGAGCTGCCCCTCGTACTCCCAGAACAGCAGGCGATCGGGTCCGGACTCGCCGCTCCTGAGCAGCGGCAGGACCGACCTGCCGTCGATCGTCTCGTCGGCGGGCGCGACGCCGTCCACGGCCTCCAGTACGGTCGGCACGACGTCGGACATGCTGCCGATCACCTCGCCCGGCAGGCCGGCCGGGATCCCGGCGGGCCAGGAGATCATGGCGGGCACCCGGATGCCGCCCTCGAAGAGCGAGCCCTTGTGGCCGCGCAGTCCGCCGGCCGAGCCGCCGTCGTAGGAGACCTCCTCGCCGTCGAGCCAGTTGCGCTCCTCGATCGACGGGCCGTTGTCGGAGGACATGAAGACGATCGTGTTCTCGCGCAGGCCGAGGCGGTCGAGTGCGTCGAGGATCGTCGCGACGCCGTCGTCCATGGCCTTCACCATCGCCGCCATCATGCGGCGGCCGGTGGGCAGGTGGGCGAACTGCTCCATGTACTCTTCCGGCGCGTGCATGGGGTAGTGCGGGGCGTTGAACGGCACGTAGCAGAAGAACGGGCGTCCGGCGTTGCGCTCGATGAAGTCGGCGGCCCTGCGCGCGATGACCGTGGTGAGGTACTCGCCGTTCAGCCAGACCTCGTCCTCGCCCTCCCACAGGTCGTGGATCGGGGTGTGCGCGCCCCAGTAGTAGATGTGCGAGTAGTAGTCGACGCAGCCCGCGCGGAAACCGAAGTGCTCGTCGAAGCCACGCCGGAGCGGGCCGTAGGCCGGGTCGGCGCCCAGGTGCCACTTGCCGAAGATGCCGGTGGCGTAGCCGCGCTCGCGCAGGCCGTCGGCGAGAGTCGGCTGCGGCGGCAGCCCCGCGGTGCGCCGCGTCCCGCCGAGGATCGCCTCCACGCCGGCGTGCGCGGGGTGGCGGCCGGTGAGGAGCGAGGCGCGGGAGGGTGAGCAGACGGGCGCGTTCGAGTACCACTGGGGCAGGCGGACCCCGGAGGCGGCGAGCCCGTCGAGCGCCGGGGTGTCGAAGTCGTCGGCGCCGAAGCAGCCGAGGTCGCCCCAGCCCAGGTCGTCGGCGTAGATGATGACCACATTCGGGCCATCGGTGGTGGTCGGGTTCATTCCTTGACACTCCCAGCGGCCATTCCGGCGACGAGTCGCTTCTGTACGACGGAGAAGAGCACGATGGTGGGGATGGTGGCCACCGTCGCCGCGGCCATGATCATCCCCCAGTCGCTGGCGTATTCACCGAAGAACGACGAGAGCCCCACCTGCACCGTCTTCAGCTTCTCGCTCGTCATCAGCACGCTCGCGAAGAAGTACTCCTCCCACGTCGCGATGAAGGTCGTGACGGTCACCGTGACGATGCCGGGCAGCGCGATCGGGAAGATGACCCGGAAGATGACGCCCAGGGTCGAGCAGCCGTCGATGCGCGCCGCCTCGTCGAGGACCCGGGGGATGGTGTTGAAGTAGCCCATCACCAGGTAGATCGCGAGCGGCAGCGTCATCGCGACGTACACGAGGATCAGGCCCACGTAGGAGTCGAGCAGGCCGATCTCGCCGAAGGCGATGTAGAGGGGGGTGATCAGCACCACGAAGGGCAGCAGTTGCGTCGCGATGACGACGACCAGGATCGTCTCCCGCAGCCGGAAGGAGAACCGCGACAGGGCGTAGCCCGCCAGGCTCGCCAGCACCACCGTGCACAGGGTGCTGACGCAGGAGACGAGCAGGCTGTTACCGATGTACCGGGCGAAGCCGGAGCCCTGGAACAGCCGGGCGTAGGCGCCGAAGCCCAGCCCGTCGAAGTACCGGCTCCACGGGACCTGGGCCGCGAGCGCGGTCGCCGGTCGCAGCGAGGTGAAGACCATCCAGAGCACGGGGAAGACGATCACGAGCAGGATGGCGAAGGTCGGCAGGATCACGAGGAGATCCCGCGGGCGTCGCCTGGCCGCGTCGGGTCTCATGCGGGACGTCCTTCCCGGTCGCTCGTCACGCGCAGGTAGACCAGGGCGAAGACCGCCATCAGCGCCGTCATGACCATGCCGATCGCGGCTCCCTCACCGAGGCTGTTGGCGACGAACGCGGCGGAGTAGAGCTGCGTCGCGAGCACCTGCGTGTAGGTGCCCGGGCCGCCACCTGTCGACAGCCAGACGTAGACGAAGTTGTTGAAGGTCTGGATCACGGTCATGAGGACGACGACGGTGATGACGGGCCGCAGGTTGGGCAGCGTCACGTGGAGGAAGGTCTGCCGGCGTCCCGCGGAGTCGATCGCGGCGGCCTCGTACTGCTCCTTCGGGATGGACTGCAGGCCCGCCATCATCACGACCACGACGAAGGGCAGCTCGCGCCAGACGATGATCGCGATCACCGACCACCACACGGTGCTCGTCTGGGCCAGGAAGGGCACGCCCTCCGACAGGATGTGCGTGCCGACGAGGAACTGGTTGAGGACCCCGGTGTTGGCATCGAAGATCCATTTCCAGCAGGCGACCGCGACGACCGGCGGAACCATCCACGGCACGAGGACGAGGGTGCGGCACACGCCCCGCAGGCCCCACCGGTGGAGCACCGGGCTCTGCAGCAGGAGCGCGAGCGCCATTCCGAGCACGAGCCGGATGGCCACAGTGACGGCGGTCAGCCAGAACGCCGTGTTGATCGCGGCCGAGCCGATCTCCGGGTCCGTGAAGATCGAGGCGAAGTTCTCCAGCCCCACCCACACGGCGTCACCGGGCGTGTCATAAGGGGTCAGCTCCTGGAACGCCAGGATCACGTTGTAGACACTCGGGAACGCGAAGAGCGCTCCGATGACGATGAGAGCGGGCAGGGTCAGCGCGTACGGCCGCCGGCCCGCGGAAGGGGATGCCATCTGCGTCACTCAGCCCTTCAGTCCTTCGGCCAGCCCGTCGAGGATGGCGGCGGCGGCCTGCGAACTCGTCGACTGGCCCGAGTAGACGGCGGAGAAGCGCTGGTTGACGAGCAGTTGGATCGAGGCGATCGTCATCTCCGAGCCGATGTAGCGCGCGAACGAGCGGGAGTGCGGCAGCTGGTCGACGTAGCCCTGCTGCGCCTTGGGCACCGGCAACTCGGTGAGGGTCTTGGCGGAGGCGGGGTACTGGCCGTAGGTCTTGAAGGTCGTGGCGCTGACCAGGTATTTGACGACCGACCACGCCTCCGCCGGGTGCTCGGTGTTGCGGTTGATGCCGAGCGCGCGGCCGCCGAGGTGCGTGGCGCCGTCGGTCAGGCCCGACGGCATCGGGGCGGTCATCAGCGTCGTGCCGGCGGTCTCCGCCTGCCGGTGGACCGTGCCGAACGTCGAGGGCGGCGCATAGCTCATCGCGCAGGAGCCGGTCGCCAGGGCGTTGGCGATGGTGGGGTCGCTGTAGTCCTGCACCGCCTGGTTCGCCTTCGGCGCGGCACCGGTGGCGAACAGGTCGGCGAAGTACTGGATCGCGGCGGTGAGCGAGGCAGGGGAGACGCCGGTCTGCCACCTGCCCGAGGAGTCCTTCCGAACGAGCGCGCCGCCGTGCGACCAGAGGTAGTAGTTGATCGCGAACCACTGGGCGCTCGTCGCGGAGCCGGAGGCGGGGAAGCAGAAGCCGCTGGTCTTGCCCGAGCTCGATGAGCTGATCTGCTTCGCGTCGGTCGCGAGCTGCTCCCAGGTGGTGGGCGGGCTCTTGATGCCGGCGGCGGACAGCGCCTTGGGGTTGTAGACGAGCGCCATGGTGTCGGCCGTCCAGGGGATGGCCCACGTCTTGCCGCCGACGCTGACCATGTCCGTGGCGAGCAGGCTCTTCGTGCCTCCGGGCAGCGGGTCCTTGGCCAGGTAGTCGTCCAGGGGCAGCAGGATCCTCGGTCTGGCGAGGAAGGCCACGTCGGTGTAGCCGATCTGGTCGATGTCGGGCCCCGACCCGGAGTTGGCCTCGCGGGCGAACTGCTGCACGTTGTTGGGGCTCAGGGTCTGCATCTCGACCTGGACGCGCGGGTTGCTCTTGTTCCACGCGTCGATCGCGGTGGCGAGGCCGCCGACCTCACTCTCCGGATCGAACTGACGGAAGATCAGGGTCACGGTGCCGGGTTCGGATTCGGAATCGGAGTCCGAGCAGGCGGCGAGCGAAACGACGAGACAGCTCAACATTGCGGCGGCTACGGCTGGTTTCGCGAACTTCATACTGCTTCTCCTCCAGGGCGACTCACCCGCCGCCATGGGCACCAGACGCTAACACAATCAAATTGATTTACAAGGGTTGTGCCGGCGCCCGAGGATCTGTAGCGTGCACGCGGGTACGAGCGGCGGCGCTGGCCGTCGAAATCGTGGAGGAGCAGGATGAAACGGCGGGGATCGAACCTTCCTCGCGTTGGCGACTACAACCAGCTGCTCGTGCTCGACCTGGTACGACGCAGCCAGAACATCAGCCGTGTCGAGCTGTCGGAGCTCACCGGTCTGTCGACGCAGACCGTCTCCAACATCTGCGCTCGCCTGGTCGCCGCGGGACTCATCGAGCCCGCCGGCCGCGTGGAGGCCGACACGGGGGCGCGCCGGACGATGTTCAGAGTGGTCCCGCGGGGCCAATACTCGGTCGGGTTGCACATCGATCCGGCCCGGATGACGCTGGTGCTCCTCAACCTGGCCGGTGAGGTGGAAGAGCGGGCCTCGATCGAGACCCCGACCACGCACGGCCCCGATGACGTGCTCCAGGCGATCGTCGACGCCTTCGCCGACCTCGTGGACCGCCAGGAGATCGGGTTGGGGCGGGTGTCCGGCCTCGGCGTCTCCGCCCCCGGGCCCATCATGGCGGACTCCGGCTCCCTCGTCGGGCCGCCCAATCTCCGCGGCTGGGGCGTCGTACGGCTCCGCGACGAGCTCGAAAGCCGCGTCGGCCTCCCGGTCGTGCTGGAGAAGGACACCATCGCCGCCGCCACGGGGGAGCACTGGGCCGGCGGCGGCACGCTCTCCAACTTCGCCTTCATCTATCTCGGCACCGGAATCGGTGCGGGCATCGTGCTGGGCGGCGAGGTGATGCGCGGCGCGTCCGACAACCTCGGCGAGATCGGCCACCTCAGCGGCGATCCCGACGGGGTGCGGTGCTACTGCGGCGGCCGTGGTTGCATCTCGATCACCTCCGCGCCCCTCCACCTCGTGTCCGCGGCCGTCGACGCCGGCACGATCCCGGCCGTGGATCTCGGCGATCCGCTGGCCGTCGAGACCGCGCTCGGCCGTCTCTGCGCCCTCGCCGACGGAGGCGAGGAGTCGGCGGCGGCCATCGTCGAAAGGTCGGCGCGCGCCTTGGGCCGCATCGCCGGCAAGCTCGCCAACGTGCTGGACCTCGACGCCGTCGTCCTGGGCGGCCCGAACTGGTCCGCGCTGTCGCGGACCTACATGCGGATCATGCCCTCCATCGCCGCCTCGCTGCTCACCGTGAGAGACGTGCACACGGTCGAGGTACGCGGCACGACCCTGGGGGAGGACGCGGGCGCCATCGGCGCGGCCTCGCTGGTCATGTCATCCATGGCTTCGGCGCGCACCGACCACTTGACCCTCCCGCCGGGTCTGTCCCGATAGACGGCTCCATCGGGAGATGTCGGGAACCGTGCCCAGTTGCACGGTGCCGTCCGGCAGGCCGGCCGTGGAGACGCTGAGCACGCTGCCGTTGCCGTCCACCAGTTCGGCGGTGTCACTCGCTGACGAGGATCTCGCCGACCCGCTCTTCCTTGAGCACCCTCGCGGAAAAGCCGGAGAATTCGAGAATGGCGATGATCGCGGTGTTCATCGCCCGCTCGGTGTTCTTCAGCTCCCGCACCTGGGGGTCGCTCAGCAGCCGGTCGATGGGAACGTGCTTGAAATGTTCGTTCACCATCGGGTGGACGCGCCATTTGAGAAACACCTCGGGCGGAAGTCGCTCAGCGTCCTCGATTTCCAGGTAAACGCCACAGGAAAGAGCGTCATCGAACGTCGCCGCGATGGGCAGACCGGCTCTGGCCAGGGTGGACTTGACCTTCTCCGCGAGGATCCGATGCTCGAGCAATGCCGCCCTCCGCAGGCAGTCGATCTCAACGGAGCCAGCGTAGCAAGACGTAGGGCCGGCGGCCCGCGGACGCCGGCCCTACGACGGGTCACCGGGCAGAGGGAATCAGCCTAGAAGCCGAAGGCTTTGCCCAGCATTTCTTTCAGTCGGGTGTTCGACTGGGTGTTTATCAGGTTCCCCAGCTCGGTATTCGGATCCCCCCAGGGGACCGAGAAGCTGACCGACGCGTCGTCGGCCATATGCGGGCCGAGCCGGCCACTGCACCGGGGGCACGGCTGTCGTTCGGAGTACAGCTCAAGGATCTTCTGGCCCGGCTTCAACTGCGCGAGAATGTCGTCCTCGGAGTGGAGGGGATCGCCATTGCTCCGGCCGAAGAGCGGCTTGTCCGATCCGGAGACCCGCGCCACCGCGACGTTCCGGCCGGACGTGCCCATCTTCTCGCTCTTCCGGAATTCGAAGGCCATGCTGGCCAGGCCGCCGCTGTTGACGCGGACCTCGGTCCCGATCGGGCATGGGCCGCTGTTGTGGACGAGGACCGGTGTGGCGCCCGCCAGAACGTAGAAGGTGTGGAGGTCGTCGACGGTCAGGTTGTGGACCCGTTGTTCCGCGGTCCGCTTGCTGATCGCGTCCACCTGGACGTACGTGCCTGCGGACGTGCGGAGCAACATGCCGGCCTTGAGCTCCCCGGCATCGACCCAGCGGTTCAGCTTCTCCACCCAGAAGGGGTGTCCGTCGGTCGCGGTGATGCCGGCGGTCTTGCCGCCGCGGTCGCCGTCGATGTCGACGGATATCTCGACCAGGTTCTTGTCGCCCTCACCGAGGATGAGGTCGGTGACGAGCCTGGGCTCGCTCTGGTCGGTCTCGGGGTCGGTGGCCAGGACCTTGTCGCCGACCTCGACCTCTTCGATCGGCTTGGTGGTGCCGTCGGCCATCAGCACCTCGGTGCCCGGTGTGAAGCTGTTCAGGCAGCCACCGGATTTGCCCCATCTCTGACGGGCCGCGTCGTAGAGGTCGCCGGTCTTCTCGGCGGCCCAGTTGGTGACGCGCCGGCCGACCTGGGTGTTGCCGACCCACTCGGCGCTGCGTTCGACCACTCTCAGTTTGCCGAGCGTGGCTTCCGCGCCTGCTTCGGCCAGGGCCCAGCCTGCCTCGGTGGCGCCTTCCTGCCAGGTCTTGCGGCCCTCCGAGATGTCGTTGACCGTGCCGGCGATCGTTCTCGCGCCCTGGTAGGCGCTGTAGGCGGTCATGCCCCACATGACGCCCTTGCCGATCAGGATGGCGGCGGGGACCAGGAAGACGAGGTTACCGTCGGGGTCGGTGTTCTGGACGGGGTTGTTATAGCCGTAGCTGTAGAGGTTGAGGTTGCCGGGGTTGTAGACGCCGTCGTTGCCGTCGCCGTTCAGATAGTCGTCGATGACGGGGTCGGCGGACTTCCACAGGCCCAGGCGGGGGTCGTAGTAGCGGGAGCCGTGGTAGTAGTAGCCGGTTTCCGGGTCGAGTTCCTTGCCGGTGAACTGGTACGGGTTGGGCTGGCCGGGGCTCTCCTCGACCCAGGTCTCACCGCCGGGGAAGTAGTTGAGGTGTTCGGCCAGTCGGCCGGTGCCGTCGGTGCCGAAGGTGGTGGAGCCGATCTGGTCACCGTGGTAGAAGAATTGGTCCTTCTCGAACGAGGCACCCGGCTTGGAGGTCTTCGTGGCGATACGAGTGGTGCCGATGAAGACGTTTTTGTACTCGGTCTGGTTGCGGGCCGTGTAGTTCTGGTTCGGGTACAGCGTGGTCTGGGAGCCGTCCTTGACGACCCGCTGGCCCTGGCTGTCGTAGGTGAAGCGGACCGTGGGCGGCTTGTGGTCGTCCTTGCAGGCCGACGGGTCCTGCGACTGGGTGTCGTTCTTGGTGGTGTCGTGCACGCAGGCCAGACGGTTGTCCTCGTCCCAGATCAGCTGACGGCGGGGTTTGCCCGGCAGGTCGGAGTTCTGGTCGATGAGGTTGCCGTTGTCGTCGTACCGCATGTCGTGCGGGCCGATGTCGGTGGGCGCGTGCGGGCGGGAGCCGAAGCTGTAGACGTGGGAGTAGGTGGTGTCCTGCTGCACCTGCTCGCTGCCGTTGCTCGCGACGATGGCGTGCCGCTGTTGCTTGCCGACGATGTTGTGGATGGTGTCGTACGTGGTGCGGGAGGCGTAGGTGTCGGTCTTCTGGGCGTCCGGCGTGTACCCGCCCTGGGCCTGGGTCAGCCGGTAGAGGTTGTCGTAGATGAAGGTCTGCGTGGACGGCCCGCCGAACTTGGGCGTCGTGGACGAGTCGGGAATGTTGGTGTCGTTCTGCAGCCGGGTGATATTTCCGACGTCGTCGTAGCTGTAGCGGTAGCGCTGGAACTCGTACCCCGTGGGCAGGGTGGAGTTGAGCAGCGCGAGGCTCCGGTCGGCGGCGTCGTAGGTGAAGGTGGTCGTCGTGCCGTTGCCCAGTGAGACGCGGGTACGCTGCTCGAACTTGTCGTACTGCATGTCGCGCAGATACGGGTAGGTGTAGCCGCCCTTGACGCCGGAGGCCGAGATCACCTGTCCGCCGGAGTCGTAGCCGTAGCTCAGGACCTCCCCGTCGGGGTAGGTGAGCTGGAGCACCCGGCCGAAGCTGTCGTAGCGGTATCCCGTGGTGAAGGTCTTGGGGTGATAGCCGGGCCCGGGCAGCGTCTTGGTCTCCGAGACGATCTCACCGAGCGCCCCGTACTGGCGGGTGGTCACTCCGCCGGCGTCCTCGATCTTGGTCAGCCGGCCCGCCGCGTTGTACTGCGCGCCTGGCGCGCCGTAGGTGTAGCGGACGTCGTTGTCCTGGAAGATCGGATAGTCGACCGAGACCAGCCGGTTGAAGTCGTAGTCGTAGGTGATCTTCTTGTTCCGGTCGGCCAGGTTGGCGGTGACCTTGCTGGTCATGTTGCCGGCGAGGTCGTAGCCCGTGGTGGTCCGGCCGGAGTCGGGGCTGGTCACCGTCGTGCGGCGGCCGAAGTCGTCGTAGGCGGTGGTGGTGTGGTTGCTCTTGTCGTCGGTGACCTTGGTGATCTGGCCGAGCGGGTCGTAGGCGTAGCTCGTCCAGATCGGCGGCCCGCCGTTCACCGCGCTCGGCTCGCGTACGGAGGTGATCTGCTCCCGCACGTCGGTGAAGGTGGTCTTGGTGTTGCCCTCGGCGTCGGTGACCGCGGTCGAGAACTGCCGCGTGCCTGAGCGGTCGGCGCCGAAGCCGTAGGCCGTGGTGCTGCCCGTCCCGTCCGGCAGGACGGTCCCCACCAGCCTGTCCAGGATGTCGTAGTCGTGCTCGGTCGGGTACACCCTGTCGAAGGCCGGGTTGAACGCGATGTTGCCCGCGCCCTTCGGCTCGCTGACCGGGTAGTACTGG
This sequence comes from Nonomuraea insulae, assembly GCF_042656245.1. Classification (NCBI taxonomy): domain Bacteria; kingdom Bacillati; phylum Actinomycetota; class Actinomycetes; order Streptosporangiales; family Streptosporangiaceae; genus Nonomuraea; species Nonomuraea insulae. The sequence continues at coordinate 388,370 of NZ_JBHSPA010000023.1, read as the reverse complement.
TCGGCCGTGCGGCCGAACTCGTCGAAGACCAGCCGGCCGGAGACCGTCATCGCGTCGACGCCGCCGATCCTGGCGTCCTTCTTGACCTGCACGACCCGGGCCAGACCGTCGGTGAAGGTGACGGTGTCGATGGTGTCGGCCTTGACCGATCCGTCCGTGGCCCGGTCCAGGTGGCGGGTGGTGGCGTAGGGGACCGTGGCCTCGGGGTGGTAGTCGAAGGCGATGGTCGGCTTGCCCGCCGTGTGGTCGAGCGGTCCCGTCACGGTGGCGATCCGGCCGGCGTTGTCGTAGGTGTAGATCACCCGCTGGTTGTTGGTGTCGACGGAGGTCTCGGTCTCGCCGAACTTGAGGTTGAAGGTGGCCGAGGACTCATAGCCGTAGCTGTCCCGGGTCGAGATGACGTACGTGCCGGTCACCGCGTCGTAGCCGTAGGTCAGCTTGTAGCGCTGTCCCCGGTGGTTGGCCGGCCCGGTCAGCGTCGCCAGCGTGCCGCCGGGGTTGTAGGTCGCGTCGGTCACCGCGATCGGCCCGCTGTCCTCCAGCTTGGCCCGATGCCGGGTCAGGTTGCCGGTGGCGCAGTCGATGTCGGCCTCGCTGCGCCGCATCACCTTGCCGCCGCCACGTGCTTCGGACTTGTTGGCGGCGCCGACAAGGTAGGTCTCGGCGCAGTTGGTGTAGCCGGTGGTGGCGACCACGTCGTCGGCGCTGCCGCTCTCGCCGTAGTCGGTGGTCTTGGTGACGTTGCCGAGGTCGTCGTAGACCGTCTCGGTGCGGGTCTGCTTGCCCGGCTCGTTCTGGCCCTCGTACCTGCGCTGATCCGTGCGGACCAGCATGGGGAAGATCACCGCGGTGGTGCTGCCGCCGTCGCCGGGCCTGCCGGTGGCGACGTCGCGCAACTCGTAGGTGTGCAGCGTCTCGGTGAACGGCTTGCCCTGGCCGTCGGCCGTGAGCGCACGGGTGACCAGGCCGCGCGTGTAGTGGCCGCTGGTGTCGTACTCGGAGGTGAGGGTCCGGTAGACGCCGCCGTTCTGGTCGCGAACCTGCGTCTTCACCGTGCCGTAACCGTAGAACTCGCGCTCCAGCCGGTCGTACACGCCGCCCGCGTAGTCGAAGGTGACGTGCTGGACGTCCGGCCCGTCCCCGGCCAGGCCGTCGTTGGTCCTGACCGAGCTCAGCACGAACCGCGAACCCGGCTGATCGTAGGTGTTGCCGTCACGGGCGTAGTCCAGCTCGACGGTCGAGCCCAGCGGCCGTTTGACGGACTTGAGAAGGTTGGTCCTGCCGGTCTGGTTGGCCGCCACCGTGAGCTGGTTGTCCGCGCTGGAGGCCAGGTGGTCGGCGAACCCGTCGCCGTTGATGTCGCGGATCATCTGCGCGGCGCGCGAGGCCCCGGTGGAGGTGTCGGCGCCGGGGTTGATGATGACGAACCCGCCGATCCCGAAGGCGATCGGGATCGAGATGGTGAAGTACGCGCCGGCGCCCAGCCTGGCGTTGACGTCGCTGTTCACCCCGGACAGGCTGCCGGCGAAGTCGACAGGGGCGGCGAACCCGCTGCCGGTGTTGATCGCCACCTTGATCGGCGAGCCGGCGAAGACCCGGTCGGCCAGGCCGTCGCCGTTGACGTCCGCGAGCGCGGCCGAGCTGGTGCTGTCGCCCTGGTTGAGCGACGCGCCGCCGGCGAAGCCGTAGAAGTCGGTGTTGAAGCCGATGTTCACCCCGGAGTTGTCGCTGCTGCCGTCGTTCAGCGGCCCGCCGGGCCACGGCTCCGGCGCGGCGAATCGGTACCCGAGGTTCAGCGCCGCGCGCCCGTCCTCGAACACCCGGTCGGGCAGCCCGTCACCGTTGATGTCCATCAGGTCGGACTCGGCGTCGGAGGTCCCGGTGCCCAGGTTGCCGCCGATACCCAGCGGCGGCATGTCGTTGCCGGAGGAAGAGGTGTTGGCCGTGTTCGTCCCACTGGGCGCGGCGTCGCCGCGGCCGGTGGTGATCGTCCTGGCCGCGCTGCCGGCGCTGGCGTTGCCCGACACGTTGTCCGAGGAGCGCACGGTCCCGCCCGGCATGTCGCCGCGCGTCTCGCCGAGCACGCCGCTCGGGTCGGTGTACTGGATGCCGCCCGGGCCCACCACATCGGGGAACCTGTCGGCGTTCATGTCGAGATAGTCCAGCTCTCCGCTGGAGGTGCCGGTGGAGACGCTGCCGCCGACGGTGCCCACCCCTCCGCCGACGCTGCCGGTCACCGAGATCTGCTGCGAACGGGACATCCTCGGCACGGCGCGCGGGCCGGAGACGTCGGCGACCGCGGGCAGCCCGATCGCCTGCCCGCCCAGCCGCGAACTGGTCACCGTCGCACCGGAGATCCACAGGTCCTCACCGGAGGCCCAGCGGTTCCGGTCCGGCTGCGGCACGAAGAGGATGGCGTTCGGCGGGGTGACCTGCGGGTCCTGCTCGAACTCCGGCCGGTCCCGCACCGGATCGACGTCCTGGGGCAGTTGCGCCTGGACGTCCTCGACCTTCACCAGGTCGGCCTGCCGGATCGGCTGCGTGGCCCGATCGCCGTTGCCGTTGTAACCGACGTACGCCCAGCCTCGGTAGGGCCGCCCGTACACGCCCTCGGGCGCCGTGCTGTGCACGGTCGCCGCCTCCTCGACCCCGCCGACCAGCACCGACGCCCCGGTGAGCACCACCGGCGCCGTCGTGGTGAAGTCGAAGAACAGCTGATCGCCGGCGGCGGCCTCGACCTGGAGCGGCACCGGCTCGGCGCCCAGCGTGACGGCCTGCTTGGCCAGCAGGGCGCCCTGCTTCTTGACCGTGAAGATCACCTGGCCGGTGGCGCCCTCCGCGGCGACCGGCTGCGGCGTGACGGTGAGGGTCCCGGCGGCGGGCACCGCGTACGGCTGCGGCGGTGCGGTCGCGCTGGAGAGCGAATAGGTGTCGATGTCGTACGGCGCGCTGAACTCCTGCGCGAACTCGTCCGGTACGGGAGAGGCCTGCGCGTAGGCGGCCGTGGGCTTCCACGTCAGAGCGGTCACGTCGATCGGCGAGTCCGTCTTGATCCGCCACGACAGCGCCTGGCCCGTGGTGACCTGGATCGTCGCCGCCACCGGCACCTCACCGGTGAACGCGGCCGGCACCTGCTTCTCGAAGACGGTCTGACCGGCCCTGGCGATGACGACGGTGAGGTCGTCGGTGGTGGCCGCGGTCTTGGTGAGCGCGCCGCCCAAGGTCAGCGTGCCGTCCCTCGGCACCGAGACCGTGGCCGCCCGACCGGCCAGCGTGAAGTCCTCCGACGCGGTGTACGAGGTCAGCGACAGGCCGCTGGCGTCGGCCGTCTCCGGCAGGCCGGTGTAGGCGATCTTCGGATCCCAGGTCACCCGGTCGGCCGCGCCGTCCATGACCGAGCCGACCCGGAAGTACAGCTGCTCGCCCTTGCTGACCTGGATGGCGTCCACCCCTTGCGGGGCGTGCTCGGCATGGTCGGTGATCCTGGCCGACCACAACTCGGAGTTCTCGTGCTGAACGGCCACCCGCACCCCATCGGGGTCGGCGAAGGCCGGCAACTCGCCCTCGACCTCGGCCAGCCTGACCGCGCCTGTGACGCTGACCGTGCCGTCGAACGGCGCCGTCCACCGGCGCAAGGTGTCCACCAGCGGGAACGACTTCTTGCGCCGTTCGATGTCGGCCGAGTAGTCCGACAGCAGACCTTCCGCGTCCACCTCGCTGGACCCGACGGGAACAGGCGTGTCCGTCACCGCCCCGAACACCGGCACACCGTCCGCGCCGATCCGCCCGAACAGCACGCTCTCCCCATTGACCAGGTCGACGATGCCGTCGGCGTTGACGTCGCTGAAATACCGGTCCGTGGTGCTGATCGTGTCGACATAGTCGAGCTGGACCGCTCCGGCGCCCGGGTAGGCCTCCACGCCGACCGTGCGGGAGCTGGAGCTCTGCCCGAAGATCGCCGGCAGGTTCCGCAGCGGCGTGGTCTGCGCGGCGAAGCGGGGTTCGCCGCCGGGGCGTGAGAGGTTCTTGCGGAAGACGTATCCGCCGCCGCCCTCAAAGACCTTGTCAGGCAGGCTGTCGCCGTCCACGTCGACCAGCGCCAGCAGACCCTCGTCCGAGCTGCGGCTGAAGCCCGTCTTCACACCGACGGAGCGCGACTTGCTCGGTGTCGGCCCCCAGCCGACGTACAGGTGCCCGCCCACGCTGGTGGAGGTGTTGCCGTTGAGCGCGCCCGCCTCACCCGCGCCGGGCCGCACGCCGTTGACCAGCCCGTTGGACAGGCCGTCGTCCGGTGATGCCCAGTTCATCCGCTCGAACGCCGTGTACTTGCCGGTGGCGTCGCGGATGTCGTCGAAATAGCCCAGCTCGTGGCTGTTGAACAGCTTCCCGGCGGCGTCGTACTGCTGGATCGTCTTCAGCAGCGTCTTGTGGAAGGCCCCCTGCGTGTAGCCGAAGTCGTAGCGGCGGATCGGCTCGCCGCCCAGCCGCACCTCGACCCGGCGGAGCAGATCGGCCACCACGTGCTTGAACCCGCCCGACGCGTCGATCAGCACATCGGACCTGCGCGCCTCGGCCAGCTCGCGGTCCCGCACGAACGTCACGGAATACGGGCCGTCGGCGTCCTTGTCACCCGTGTAGGTGATCTTCTTCGGATAGAGCGCGCGGCCGACGACCGACCCGTTGCTCACCCCGGTGTCCTCGACGGTCGTGTGCTGGTAACGCATCGTGTTGCCGTTGAGGTCGCGCACCTCGCGCAGCGCCCAGGAGAAGATGTTGCCGGCGTCGTCGGCCAGCACGGCCCCTTCGCCGCCGTACAGCCAGCGTGTGCCGGACTTGTCGGTCACTTCCCAGCTGTAGGTCTTCGGCGAGTTCCCCTTGCGCACGACGCGCGCGAACTGCCCCTCCACCCGCTGGTGGAACACCTTGTCGGCGGTACGGGGCCGCGCCGCGCCCCGGTGCGCCACCGGGGTCAGCTGTTCCCCGCCGAACATGTACGTCTCGGTCTCGTTCCCGGCGGCGTAACGGGGCACACCCCACCGCGTGTCGATCGAGACCGACGGCACCGACAGGTCCCAGCCCACGCCCATCCAGCCGGTGACCGCCGCCGAGGAGTAGTCCACCGCCAGCGACGGCTCCATGCCCGCCCGGCCCGCCGGTAACTCGATCGGGTACGACAGCCGGGCCTCGCCGAGATCGTTGGCCGTCGGCGTGGCGATCTGGTTCACGTTCGACGACGGGTCGCCGGCCTGGATGCCGCTGATCTGCGTCGGGTCGAACGAGATCTGGTCCGGGCCCTCCGGCGGGTTCACCGTGGCGTTCACCATGTCGGTGAAGTGGTCGGTCTTGGAGACGATGAGCTGCTGCTCGGTGTCCACGGAGACGCGCACCAGCGCTCGCCAGCAACTGCCCTGCTCGTCGAAGAAGAAGGTCCGCACGTCCTGCGGGGTCAGCCCGGCCGTCTCCAACTCCGCCGCGTCGTACGGCAGGCTGATCGTGATGTCCTGCTCGAACTCGAACGGTGTCGGCATGAACCGGTAGCCGGCGCGCGGCCCCTCGGTCACGTTCTCCATCCCGGCGCCCAGCACCGGTAACTGCCCCTCGGCCAGGGGAGTGATCCCGATCTCCGTCTGCTCGTCCAGCGCCGTGGCGCCGATGCTCAGCCGGACGTCGTCGTACGTGATCGTCTGGGCCGTCTTGCCGTCGGCGCTGGCCAGGAAGGCCGGCCGGAGGGCCTCATGTTCGGGGGCTTTCAAGGGTGCCAGGGCCGGACTCGGCAGGCTCTGCGCCGGGGCCGGGGCACCGGGGATGCAGTCGGGTGAGACGGTCTGCGCGGCGGCGCTCCGCGACCCGGGTGCGAGCCCGGCCGCCGCCACGGCTAAACAGGTGAGCACGCATAAGACGCGCGAGGGCATACTGATCACGTTCACCACTCCAAGCTCGGGACGTGCACTGAGGGGGTGCAGGACTTGGCATAAGGGCGGCGTAAAGTGATCAGGGCCGCGTCTTATCGATACATCGATCACCGTCCGGTGTCCAGAGGCAAGGTTGGTCCCATGCGTACACGGTTCAGCGGCGCCCGCGGGACTTGGGCCTGCCGGTGTGGTTCGTGTACTCCAGCCACCACTCCGCGATCACCAGGTTGACGACCCAGCTCAGCCAGACACCGGCGGCCCCGATCGCCTCGATCATCGCCTGCTCGTCGCCGCCGTACGCGCTGTCCAGCCGCGGAAGCTGGATGAGGAGCAACACCCCGGCCCACACGCGGCTCGCGACGATGGACGTGGTCAGCGCGAAGCTGCGGATCATCCACCTGCGGTGCTCGGGGAAGCGCCGCTGCCGCGCCATCCGCCACCCGGCGACACCGGTGATCAGCCACACCACGCCCAGCATGGTGTTCCCGGTGTTCCCCCCGAACCCCGTGTGGCCGAACGGAGCCACCCCGAGCACGGCGATGCCGGCGGGGAAGACCCCGAGGAAGAAGTACGCCCGCCCCATCCAGCGGTGCACCCTGGGGAACGAGCCGCGGAACCACGGCCACACCTGGAAGCACCCGGCCAGCAGCGCCACCGTGCCGCAGATGATGTGAGTCACGAGCAGCGGATAGAAGAATGGCGGGGAACCTGCTACCTCGACCCGCGACTGCGCCGGATCGAAGGTGAGGTACGGCGGCACGAAGTACACCACGAAAGCGAGCATCGCGATGAACAGCGGAATGATCCAGCGAAGCTGGCGCCGTCGCTGTGGCCGTGCGGCCGGACGCGGCGCTCCCACCCCGCCCTCGTCGGGCATCCGGCCCGGTCCCCCCACCGTCGTGGCCACAGAAGCTCTCCTCATCGTCGTCGGGTCTGCCGGGCGGCACCCGGCCGTCGCCAGCCTCCCGGGGACGCCGATCCGGGGCCAGAGTCGAACCGACTGCAGTCACTCGGGGGACCCCCGGCGAAGAACCGGGACTCGCGCGTGATGCACGGCCGGCAGGGAGAGCAGGCGGCCGTCGCCAGGCTGCTCGCCGGCGCGCGGAGTGGACGCGGCGGCGTGCTGGTCCTGCGCGGCGAAGCGGGGATCGGCAAGAGCGCGCTGCTCCGTCACGCCGTCGCGACCGCGCGGGCCCCCGAGCCGATGCGGGTGCTCTCGTGCGCCGGGGTGGAATCCGAGGTCGAGCACGCCTTCAGCGGGCTGCTCGGGCTGCTGCGGCCGGTGCTCGATCACCTCGACGCACTGCCGGTCGTCCAGGCCGAGGCGCTGCGCGGCGCGCTCGGCATGACCGATCACCCGGCCTCGGACTTCCTGGTCTCGGCGGCGGTGCTCACCCTGCTCGCGGCGGTGGCGGCGGACCGCCCGCTGCTGATCACGGTCGACGACCTGCAGTGGCTGGACCGCGCCTCCGCCGCCGCCCTGCTGTTCGCCGCCCGCAGGCTGGCCGGCGAGCCCGTCGCGATGTTGCTCGCCGTGCGCGAACCCGAACCGCTGCCGGTCAACACGGCTGGGCTGAGCGAGCTGGTGCTGCACGGACTGCCCCCCGAGGATGCCGCGCACCTGCTCGACGCGTACGGCTGGACGCTGCCTGCCCGTCAACGAGACGCCCTCGTCGCGGCGACCGGCGGCAACCCGCTGGCGCTGATCGAGCTGGCCAGGCTCGACGAGCCCGAACGGGCCCTGCCCGACCTCGCCATGACCGGAACCCTGCCGGTGGGCGCCCGCGTCCGCGCGGCGTTCCTGCGCCAGGTCGAAGCCCTGTCCGCGGACGGCCGCGCGGCGCTGCTGGTGGCGGCGGCGGAGGAGGGCGGGAACGTCGGCACCGTCCTGGGGGCCGCCGCCCGGCTGGGCCTGCCGGCCGACGCCCTGGACCAGGCCGAGCGGTCGGGGCTGGTGCAGCTGACCGGGGCCGAGATCCGGTTCCGGCATCCGCTGATCCGCTCCGCCGTCTACGCGGACGCCCCTTTCGACCGCCGCCGCGCTGCGCACCTGGCCATCGCCGCGTACCTGAGCGCCGCGGGAGAGGAGGACCAGGCGACCTGGCATCTCGCCGTGGCCACGACCGTACCGGATGAGAAGATCGCCGCCGCGCTGGATCGAGGCGCCGACGCCGTCCGGCGGCGCGGTGGCGCGGCCGCGGCGATCTCCGTCCTGCAGCAGGCCGCGCGGCTCAGCGAGTCGCCCGCCGACCGCTGCCGCAGGACGGTGACCGCCGCCTTCTTGGCGCTGGACGCGGGCCGGCCCGGCCTGGCCAGGACGCTCGTCGACCAGGTCATGGCCGAGCCCGTGCCCCCCGCGATACTGGCCCGGCTCAACGGGACCATCGAGCTGTACAGCGGTGACCCCGCGATCGCCTACTCACACCTGATGCGGTGCGCCGAGCTCATGGCAGTCGCCGAACCCGAGGAGGCGGCCTGGATCCTCACGCTCGCGGCGGGATCGGCACTGCACGCCGGGGACATGGCGGCGACGATAGTGGCGACCAGGCGCATCACCGGCCTGGACTGCTCCTCGGCGACCCTTCGCGCCGCCGAAGGTCTCCTCAAGGGCTACGAGGGCGTCATCACCGGGCCGGAGCTGTGGGAACTGCCGGGCGCCATGGCCCAGGCCGGGGGCGGGGGCGGTGAGCGGGAGTGGATGTGGGCGACCGTCATCGGCTGGATGGGGCCCGACGACGACCAGGCACTCCGGCTCGCCGAGGCCACCGGCCGCCGGGTCCGCGCCGCGGGCTCTCCCGCGCTCCTGACCGAGGTGCTGTTCTACCACGCCGACATCGAGTTCAGGCTGGGGCTCTGGACCGAGGGGGCCGCGCACGCCGAGGAGGGCCTGCGGTTGAGCTACGAGACCGGCCAGCGGGGATGGACAGCCAACTTCCTCGCCCAGTCGGCCCGCTTCGCCGCCGTGCGCGGCGAGGCCGCGGAATGCCGCGCGCTCGCCCGGCGGACGCTGGAGATCGCGCTCCCGCTGCGCGAGCGTGTCGCCGCGGCCACCGCGACCGGCGCCCTGGGGCTGCTGGCGCTGGGTGAGGGCGCGGCGGAGGAGGCGTTCACGGAGCTGGCGCGCCTGGTCGAGCGGGGTTCGCCTCTATCCAATGACTTCGTGGCCTTCGCGATGCTCCCGGACATCGTCGAGGCCGCCGTACACGCCGGCCATCCGGAGCCGGCCAGGCGGGTCGCCGCGGCCATGGAACCTCAGACCGGCGCCATCGGCGGGCCCGCCGCCCTGGCCGGGAACACCGCTACCGCGCGATCCTGGCGGACGACGCGCACGCCGAATCGCACTACCTCGGCGCGCTCGCGAGCGGCGGGTTCGACCGGCGCCCCTTCGACCGGGCGCGGACCCAGCTTCTCTACGGGGAATGGTTGCGCCGCAACCATCGCGGGACCGAGGCCCTGCCCCTGCTGAGGGCCTCGGGCGAGACGTTCGAGGCGTTGGGGGCGGCGCCGTGGGCGCGGCGGGCGTTCGCCCGGTTCCGCGCGGCCGGCGGCGCCGTACCGCACCGGAGCAGGGCGGTCGCCGCCCTGCTCAGCCCGCAGGAACTGGAGGTGTCCAGGCTCGCGTCCAAAGGACTGAGCAACCGCGAGATCGGCGACCGGATGCACCTCAGCCCGCGGACGGTGGGCTCGCATCTGTACCGGGCATTCCCCAAACTCGGGATTTCCGTACGCGCCGAACTCCGCGACCTCGACTTCGACTGACATCCCAGCCGGTTAACAGCCGCTATGGGGGGACGGAAAATGCCTTCGACAGTCGAATTTGCTCATCTTGTTATCGCAACGAATTGGCCATTTGTGCGGCCCGAGGCAAACCCCCGCCCCTGCGACGCAGGACGGGGGTTCTTCGGCTGAAGAAAGGTCAGGAGCAGGTGTACGCGCTCGGCGCCTGCTCGAACTCGATGGACCAGCTCTTCTTGCCGTGAAGGGCCGCCGACCTGCTGGAGCCCACGGCGATCACCACGCCGGAGGAACCCGCGCGGACCTTGTTGTCACCGTCGACGAGCGCGGCCTTGCGGCGGCGGCCCGTCTGGTAGTAGTAGCGCACGTTCGGCGTCGCCGTGGTGACGATGTGCGCGTCCTTGTCCGAGCAGCGCGGCTGCTTGAACTCCGGAGCCTTGGTGCCGGTCCTGCAACTGCTCTTCACCGACACGGTGACCGGCGCCAGGAACCACTTCTGCTCCGGGCCCACCTGCAGCCAGTAACTCACCCGGTGGGTGCCGGTCCGCGCCCGGAACGGCACGGTCACCGTCTCGGTCTTGCCTGCGGCGACGGTGACCGGATTGTAGCGCCGGCTGAATTCCTTGCCCGCGAACGGGCCTTCCTTGATGGTCTCGTTCGAAATCGGCCGGTACTTCGCCCGCTGGTTGTCCACGCGGTAATCGAAGGCGTGGTCGAACTTGGTCGGGTTGGTAAAGGTCAGGGTGACCTTGCCACACTCCACCGCGTTCGCCGCGCTCGGCGTGGCGGTGGGGGCCTCGGACTCCGAGGTCGTAGGAGTGGGGCTGGGACTGGGGCTGGGCGCCGGATCGGCGACAGCGGCCGGAGCCGTCACGGCGATGCACGAGGCTGCAAGAAAGCCCGCGGTGAGAAGGGTACGTGTCTTCAAGGGGGTGCCTCTCTGGAGGATCGTTTGCGAAAGAGCCGCGCCATGCAAACACGCATAAGGCGGGCGCTGCACAGTTATACACCAGTGGGCTATATCTTGCGCAATTTTCTCAGTAGTCGTATTGGGTAGCTCACATCCCGTGACAATATCCAGTGCTCTACATTTTCTCTAAGTCCGGAAAATGTCGGTCTTTGGCGGTCTTTCTGCCGTGTCCATATTGAAATGCGGCAAGGGACACTCCGCAAGGAATGCTTGCCGTGCGTGATCATGGCCGTCTTCGTCCTGGTCCGGTCGGCGGGGCCGAATTGCCCCAGATATCGGTGATGGGGCGGCTGGCGTCAGCCGCCCCAAGACGCGACGACGACCCGCCGCTCGCACCGGTTGCAGGGTCATGCCGTTGGAAGAGTTCTCAATCAGGACCTGAAATAGCTCTTCTCGATGTCAAGTGTGTGGCTTTTCGCTCTGGTGCCGCCGGCGACCATCTCCGCGCCGTACTTCAAATAGCTGCGGATCGCATATTTGCCGGTCCTCGCCAGGTCATCGACCTGGATCGAGGTCGGGCAACTCTCGTTGAACCCCAGCTCCGGCGGCCCGGAGGACTTCGAGCCGTTCTCGTAACCGATACGGGAGAGCGGCCGCCGACGCATGGGCGTTCACCCATGACGGTCAACGCGGTCATTGCCACGGACAATGGTCTTGCGAAAGGGAACACTCCTCGGGCTGGAATGGCGTCATCGGGCGTTGCTTCGTGTCATTTCAGGCCGTCGAGAAAGCGCTTGGCCACCTTCGTCAGGGCCGGTCGCGCGACCGCCGGCTCGAAGACCGGTGCCCGGTAGCCGACGGCGTCGACGAGGCCGCCCCCGGTCGTCGTCCCCCGGAAGGTGACCTCGACCGTCCGATCGCCGGCCAGGACCTTGATGAGGATCTCCATCGTGGGAGGCGCGCTCTTGTCGTACTGCTTGGTGGTGCTGGAGACCACGGCGAAGGCCTTCTCGCCGAGCCCGGACAACTCCTGGCGGGGCTCGTAGGCGGTGTGCAGGCGATCGTCGGTGAGGCCGCCCTGGTCGTGGTAGTTGTCGTACTTCTTGGCATCGCGGTCGAACTGGGCCGCCGATCCGGTGCCGCCGCCGCTCCAGTCGGTCACGCGGAGGTCCAGCCGGCCGCCGCGAGCGGTGTAGTCCTGCCCGGGCCGGTGCTCGACGACCTCGCTGATCGACCAGGTGCAGGTGGTCTGCTCGATGCGGGAGACATTGGTCCTGACGGACAGTCCGCCCGCGGCGGGGAAGAACGCCGACTCGATCTGTTCGGCGGTGACGATGCCGCAGGGCCCGGTGGGCTTCACCTCGCCGGCCTTCTTCGTCATTTCCGCGGCGATGAGCGCGGCCACCTTCCCGGCCGCGGCCCGCGTCTCGTCGCCGGAGGGGTACTTGACGCCGGTCCGGTTGGCGCCGCCGTAGGTGACCTTGATCAGCCAGGGCCCCTGCCGGACGAACGCCTCCGTTTTGAGGCCGCTCCGCCCGATCGAGGTCTGGCTGTAGGAGGCGTCGCCGTGCTTCAGCGTCCTGAGCTCGCCGAACGACGAGCCTGAGGTCCTGCCGTCGATCCGCCTGCCGTTCCGGACGTTGACTCGCTGCTCGTGCGCCTTCCGGTCCTGGCCGAAGCGGTCCGTGGCGTCCTTGACGGCGCCGCGCGTCTCCGCGCTCCTGGCCTGCACGGAGATGCTCAGCGAGCGATGGCCGAGGGCGCCGCCGCCGACGTCCATCCTGCTGTTCGTCCAGCTGCAGTCCGCCCGCTTCTCGGTGTCGGAAGCGGCTCCGGTGGACGCGTCCGTCCCGCCGTAATAGGCATCGGCGATCAGGCTCTTACGGAGATCGACCGGTACGGCGGCGCAGAGCTGGTCACCGGTGATCGCCCGGAGTTTCGCTGCCTGCTTGGCCGTGGGTGACCGTACCGGATCGTTCCGGCCTGAGGTCGGGGTCGCGGGCGGGCCGGTCTCGTCACGGTTCAGGAGCAGCCGGCCCCCTGCCAGCCCGCCGATCAGGACGACGCTGAGCACGACGACGACGGCGATCAGCGGCCCCTTCCCGTTTCGCGGGGGAGGAGACCCCTGCCCGCCGGGACCGGGAGGCCACCGTGCTCCCGGTCCGCCCTGCTCGGGAGGTGGAAAGCCACCTGGCCGGCCTTGCGCGGGGGGCGGAAAGCCGCCGGGTGGCCGGCCCTGCTCGGAGGGCGGGAAGCCACCAGGAGGCCGGCCCCGCGCGCCGTGCCGGCCACCCGGATGTCCGTGGGACGGCGGGTAGGGGGTGGACATCGGCGAACCTCCAGAACGGGCGAGCCCGCCGGCCCCTGACACGGCAGGCATGACGATGGGATCCCTTCCGCCCCCGACGCGAGCCTACGGATGGCGGGAACGCGGGCGTGTCAGGCGAACGCCCCTCATCGTGATCACGGTTCGACGGGTCCAGGCCCCCGTTTGTCGGGCATTCGCCGGACACCGATATGCCCGATGTCTCCGTAAGGTGATGATCCGGCCACAGCCAGGCCGCGTGGATACCCACTGCACGGGGGCAGCGGGTACTCCCACGAGCGAACGTCTCCATTCCCCGCCCCCTCGGCACAGAGTTTCGCGACACGACAGGGAGCCTTGATGGGACTGGAGATGAAGTTGCTGGGGCCGTGGGAGCTCACGGCGAACGGCGAGCGGGCCGTGCTCACCGGTGAACGGCGGGTCGGGGTCCTGACCAGGCTGGCACTGAGCGCCGGGCAGCCGGTTGCCGCGGAACAACTGCTCGCCCAGGTGTGGGGCGAGAGCACGGCGATGACGGCGGGCAAGCAGCTGCACATCGTGGTGTCGAAACTTCGCGGTCTGCTCTCACCGCACCTTGACGACGAGATCATCGCGACCGTCTCCGGCGGTTACCAGCTGAACCTTCCCCGCGAGTGCGTCGACGTCCACCTGTTCTCGCTGCTGGCCCGCCGGGCACGTGCCGCGAGGGCGAAGGGCGAGATCGCGGCGGCGGAGTCGCTGTTCCGGCGAGCTCTGGCCCTGTGGCGGGGGGACGCGCTGGCCGGCATGACCGCCTCGTGGGCCCAGGCCGAGTCGGCTCGCCTGGAGGAGGAGCGCCTGACCACGCTGGAGGACCACGTCGACCTGCGCCTGGCAGTCGGTGATCATCGCGCGGTCGTACCGGTGCTCACCGCCCACGTCGAGGCCAATCCGCTGCGGGAACGTCCGTGCGCCCAGCTCATGCTGGCGTTGTACCGGTCCTCGCGCACCTCGGAAGCTCTCGCCGTGTACCAGGAGACGCGCCGCGTCCTGGCCGACGAGCTGGGTATCGAACCCGGAGGGACACTGCGCCGGCTGCAGCGGGCGGTGCTCCAGCGAGATCCCGCGCTCGACCTCGGCGCCCCGGCACAGCGGGCCACGCTCACCGGCCTCGTCATCCCCACCGAACTCCCCGCCGACATCCAGGCGTTCACCGCGCGCGCCACGGAGATAGCCTGGCTGCGCAGGACGATCACCGATACCCGGCCGGGGCTGTCGGCCGTCGCCACAGTGCACGGTCCCGGTGGGGTCGGCAAGTCCGCGCTGGCCGTTCACGTCGCGCACGCCGTCGCCGATCGTTTCGCCGACGGCATCCTCTATGTCGACCTGCGCGCCGCCACCGCCGGGCTCCAGCCATTACCGAAGTTCGAGGCCCTCTGCCGGCTGCTGCGCTCACTCGGGCTCGACGACGCCGCCATACCGCCGATCCTGGACGAGGCCGCCGCCCGCTACCGCTCGCTCACCTCGACGCGTAATCTGCTGGTCGTCCTCGACAACGCGCTCGACGTCGGCCAGATCCGGCCGCTCATCCCCGCCGGGCCCGCCTGCGCGGTCGTCATCACCAGCCGCCAGAACATGGCCTCGCTCGACAGCACGAGCGAGCTGCACCTGACCAGGCTCGATCACACCGACGCCACCGCGCTGTTCGGCCGCATCGCGGATCCCGACCGGGTCCGTGACGAGCCGGAAGCGGCGCAGCAGATCGTCCGGCAGTGCGGCGGCCTCCCTCTCGCGCTCCGCATCGCGGCGGCGCGCCTGGCCGCCCGGCCCGATCGCACGCTGTCCTGTCTGGCCGATCAGCTCAACGACCCCGACCATCGCCTCGACGCCCTCGAACACGCCGATCTGGCCGTCCGCGACAGCATCGCGGTCAGCCTCCAGCATCTTCCGAGAGAACCCGCGGGTCATGACGCCTCCCACGCGTTCCTGATGCTCGGCCTGCTGGAAACGCCCATCCACACGGCGGCCGGTACGTCCGCCGTCACCGGCTGGCCGGAGCGCAGGGCGGAAGCCGCGCTCAGCCACCTCATGGATGCCCGCCTCCTCGAACCCGCCGGGCCCGACCGCTACCGGATGCACGACCTGGTCCGCCTCCACGCCCGCGAGCAGGCCGCCCGCCACCTACCCGCCCGCGTGCGCACCGCCGCCGCGTGTTCCACCACTGCCGGACGTGCGGCCGGCCGGCCATAGCGCCAGGTCGATCGGGGCGCGCCTGTCCCCCGTGCGAGCTACCGAGAGTGTCCACCGCGCGGTGACGATTCCGGGCCGTCGAGTCCATAGCGTTCTCGGCGTAGCCGTGGCACTCAGGTCGCGGTATTCGCAGAGGAGTCGTCATGCGGCTGTTGAAGCAGCTCGTGGCCGTCGCGGCGGTCGGCAACCTGGTCCCTCTCCGTCGCGGCGCCTGGCCCGACGCGACCGCTACGCTCTCCCAGTGATCGACCTCCGGCGCGTCCAGGACCTGTGGCGGCGGAGTGACGTCACGCGGGTCCAGGACCTGTGGCGGCGAAGTGACGTCACGCTCCGGGATTCTCCGTTCGCGCTGCTGTTGGTCGTCGCGTCGCTCCTGCCGGCCCTCTACGGCCACGGGACGCAGGTCGGCGACCTGCCGATGCGCCCCTTCGACGCGCTCACCCTCGTGGTGGCCGCCCTGGAGTGCCTTCCGCTCGCCCTGCGCCGGCGGTGGCCGGCCGTGTGCCTCGCCCTGGTGTCACTCGGCTTCGCCCTCGACCAGCTCCGCGGCTACCACATGTTCGCGGGCATCGCACTGCCCGTCGCGCTCATCAGCGCGGGCGCCCATCTGGAACGCCACCGGCGCACCGCCGTGGCCGCCCTGTCCGTGGCCTATGTGCCGCTGGCGGTCGCGCTCGACCAGCTCGGTTCGGCCGAGGGGCCCGAGGGATTCGTGGTGTTCTACCTGACGCTGGTCCTCGCGTGGGGCATCGGGGGCTGGCTGCGCTCCACCCGGGCCGCCGAGGCCGAACGCCGCCGCCACGTCGCCGAGGCCACCCGGGCCGCCGAACGCACCCGCATCGCCCGCGAACTCCACGACGTGGTGACCCACCACGTGACCGCGATGGTCGTCCAGGCCGAGGCGGCCCGCTATCTGACTGCCGCCCCCGACCGCCTCGACACCACCCTGAGCGCCGTCACCAGCACCGGCCGCCGCGCCATCACCGACCTACGGCACCTGCTCGACCTGCTCAACCCCGACCACGACACCGACGTCAGGCCGCCGGCCCCCGGCGAACTGCACACCCTCGTGGAGCAGACCCGCCAGGCCGGCCAGCCGGTGGAGTTCACCGAAGAGGGCAACCCGGCGGAGTCGACCGGCAGCGCCGAGTTCGTGACCTATAGGGTCGTGCAGGAATCCCTCACCAACGCCCTCAAATACGCCCACGGCAGCCGCACCGTAGTCCGCGTGCGCTATGGCGAGAAGGAGATCACCGTGCAGGTCGGCACCGACGGCTCCGGCTCACGCACCGCCTCTCCCGGCGGCAGCGGCCGGGGCCTGGCCGGGCTCCGCGAGCGGGTCGACGCCCTGGGCGGCGAATTCAGCGCGGACCGCCGGGCGGGCGGCGGCTTCCTCGTACAGGCGAGCATCCCCGCGGGGAGCACATCGTGAACACGCCGGTCCGGGTCCTGATCGCCGACGACCAGGTGCTGATCCGCACCGGGCTCGCGACGATCATCGACGCGCAGCCCGACCTCGAGGTGGTGGGCGAGTGCGGTGACGGTCGCGCCGCCGTCGACCTCGCCCGCGAGCTGAACCCGGACATGGTGGTGATGGACGTGCGGATGCCGGTGCTCGACGGCATCGAGGCGACCCGCCTGCTGGCCGGCGCCGGGGTGGCGCACCCCATCAAGGTGCTCGTGGTGACGACGTTCAACCTGGACGAGTACGTCTACGAAGCGCTGCGCGCGGGGGCGAGCGGGTTCCTGCTCAAGGACGCCCCACCGGGGCAGCTGCTGCAGGGCATCCGCACCGTCGCGACAGGCGCCGCGCTGCTGGCACCCGAGGTGACGCGGCAGCTCGTCGGCAGGTACGCGGCGCGGATCCGTCCCCCCAAGGGCACGCCGGACGACGTCGCGCTGACCCCGCGCGAGCTGGAGGTGCTACGCCTCATCGCCAACGGCCTGTCCAACAGCGAGATCGCCGGGACGCTGGTGATCAGCCCGGAGACCGTCAAGACATACGTGTCGCGCATTCTCACCAAGCTCGACCTGCGCGACCGCGTGCAGGCGGTGGTCTACGCCTACCGCAGGGGCCTGGTCACCTGACCGGCCCCGGTTCACGGGTGGGCTTCGACGAAGGCGCGGATCAGCTCGAACGCCGACACGCCGTAGATCTCCTCCACCGCGCTCGCGGCCAGGTGGCAGAGGCGGAAGCGGGCCGGCGGGGTGATGCCGAGCCGGGTGCTCTGCAGGTAGGTGTAGTTGAGCAGCACGCGGTAACGCAGGAAGGCCGGGTCGGCGAAGACGCGGTCGTAGTAGGTCTGGCTGGAGTACATGAGCCGGTGGAAGGCGCTGAGCTTGGGAAGGGCCAGGGCCTCCTGGCGGGAGCCCTGGTCGATCAGCCCGTCGCGCGCGATGAGAGATTCGGCCCGGCCGGCGTACGCGGCCATCAGAGCGGCCCATTCGCAGGCGAAGGGCACCGGCGTGCCGGTGGCGCCGTCCAGGGTGGCGATCACCGCGCGCACCTTCCCGGTGATCTCGTCGCGGCGGGCCTGGTAATCCCGATCGAAGGCGGCGCGCATGGCGTCGGGGTCGGTGCAGTGGGCGAGGAACCCTTCGGCGTGGGAACGGAAGGAGACGAAGCTCCGGGTGATCGGTCCCATGACGGTGTGGGAGGTGGCCAGCATGAGCGTCAGGGCCAGGCCGTCCTTGGTGTCGTGGCCCGATCGGAGGTGCCGCAACATGTCGAGCAGCAGCGGGGTGCTGTCGGTGTAGAAGTCGGCCAGCAGGCCCGCGGCCTCATCGCCCAGCACCGCGTGGCGGGAGTCGTAGGCGGCGTGGTGCAGGGAGTTGTCGGGATACCAGGGGGTGAGCGGGCCGTCGTCCCGCTCCTGCTCCGCGAGCACCCGGTGCTGGGCGAGCAGCGCCGGCTGGTCGAGGACCGCCGTGGACGGGCTGTCGCGCAGATAGGAGCCGATGATCTCCTCGATGGCGGGCCGCGCGACGTCCGCCCAGGTGACGGGGTCGGCCGCGACGTTGAGCCGTACGTGGGGGCCTCGGCGCCAGTGCCGCAGCACATGGACGCCTTCGACGCCCCCGCCCAGGAGGCGCAGCAGCGGGCCGACGGCGTCCAGCAGCAGGTCGTCCTGGCCGGGCACGTCGTGGTAGGCGATGTGGGTGCTGTGCCAGCGGGACGGCGCGAGAGTGGTCATGCGGGTCAGCTTTCGTGAAGCGCGGCTATGACGCGCAGGGTGAGCAGGGTGAGACGCTGTTCGGCGGTGGGGGTGACGCCCAGCCGGTTGTGCAGCAGGTGCGTGCAGCGCAGCAGGATGTACGGCACGGCGGCGGCCTCGGGCCTCAGCACCCGGGCCAGGAAGGCCGCCGGGGTGTCCACGTCGGCCGGCGCCGCGCCCAGATCGGTCAGGCGGTCGCGCAGGGTACGCAGCGAGGACGACCAGGCGCCCAGCATGCCTTCGCCCGGTCGGTCCCACAACCGGCGGGTCCGCCGCAGCAGGCCGTCCCTGTCACGCTGGAAAGCCTCTTCGACCTCGGGAGGAAAGCGGATGCCCGCGCGGAGCCGCAGAGCCGCCGCCCGCTGGTCGGGCAGGCAGGCCGCCACGGTGAGGGTGAGCGCCGCCAGGCCGATGGCCGCCCGCCCGCCCTGGTCGGGTTTGGTGGCGAGGAGGTCGAGGGCCAGGCGGCTGGAGTCGGTGAAGTGTTCCTCCACCGCGGCGACGCAGGCTTCCTCGCCGTAGGCACGGCGCTCGGGCAGGTAGGCGATGAACTCCACCGCGTCGTTGGGGTGCAGGCGGCCGTCGTACGCGGCCAGGCCTTCCGCGCGGGCGTAGCGGGCCGCGAGCGCCTGGTAGTCGCCGGTACGGAGCTCGCGCCGCGACGGGTGGGCGGCGAAGTACGCGCCGGCTCGCCGTTCGATCAGGCGGCGGATCCGCCCGGCGTCGGCCCCTTCAGCCGGTTTCACCCTGAGCCGCAGATGAGGGCCGCCCTCCCAGTAGTGCAGGAAGAAGAACCCGGCCAGGTCTTCGCGCAGCTCCGCCGTCAAGGGCGCGGCGACGTGCTCGACCAGGGCGTCGAGGGAACCCGCGTGAAAGAGGTGCGCGCTGATCCAGCCGCAGGACGTCGTCATGGGTGCTCCGCCGCCGCGGTGATCTGGAACAGGTACTCGGTGACGCGGCTGCCGTCGTCGCCGTAACACGGGCCGTCCGTCGGGTCGGGCAGGGCCTCCTCCAGCACCACCAGGTCACCGGGGCCGCCGACGGCGCGGGCCAGATCGAACAGCAGGAAATAGTTGGCCGCGTCCACGTACAGCGGCTTGCGCGCCTTGGTGAACGAGCTCTCCGCGGAGACGACACGGGCGAAGAACCGGCGCGGGATGCCGTGCTCGGCCAGCCAGCGGGCGAAGCGCAGCACGTACGCCGCCTCGCTCTCGCCCTTGCCAGGGGTGGGCACGTCCCCGGCGGGCAGGCGCCAGCGGGCGCGGGACAGCGTGACCCGCCCGACGTCCAGCCGGGGCGACCGCCCCCTGGACGCGCCGCCCAGCAGCCGGCCGGGCGGCAGGGCCACCGGCGGCTCGCCGAAGACGCATACCAGGAACGCGTACGCGGGAGGCAGCAGGAAGGGGGTGAGCAGCCCCAGATGCATCGGACGCACGGGGCAGTCGTCGGCGTCGCGGAGCACGAGCAGCTCGCGCTCCACGTCGTATCCGACCCGCAGCTCCGTCAGCGTGAGGGCGTCCGGGTCGTCGTCGGTGGTGAAGGGGTAGTCGATGGCCCGTCCGGCGGGCGGCCGCAGGTTGAGGCTGGTGCCGAACGCGCCCAGGCTCTCGGCCACACCGTGGCGGTCCAACGCGGGGACCTCGTCGGTGACCTGCGTCAGCAGATGGTGCAGGCGGCCGAGCCCACGGCCGTACCCGCAGGCGATGGTGTTGACGACCAGGCCAGGACCCTGCGGCGTGACGATCGCCTGGCCGTAACAGCCGATGGAGCGGGGCGGGCGGACGTAGGGCGGCCAACCGGCGGCGAGCTTGCGTACCAGCTCCGGATCGACCCGGATCACGCCCGCCGGGTCCTCTCCCGCGGCCCGCAGCGTCCGCCAGGTCTGGTGACGCAGGTCGGCGAGGGGGCCCTGACCGGGGCTCCTGGCCGGCGACGGGCGCAACAGCGCGCCCAGCCCGGCCTCCTGGTGGACCTGCCGGTAGAACCTCAGGAACGGCACCGAACCGGACCGGCCGTGACGGCGCAGGAAGAAGGCGGCGACCGCCAGTCTGACCGGCAGGTCCGTGTCCAGCAATCCCAGCAGCTCACGCACCGCGCCCAGGTCGTCGAGGACCGGCTGCCACCGCTCCCTGCCGCACCGGGTCACGACGCCGCTCAGCAGGGCCGTCTCCAGGCTGGGCGTGCCGACCTCCTCCTCCGGGCACAGGCTCCGCACCTGCTCGCCGATCTGCCGCGAGCGGTGGGCGCGCTCGGCAGGACAGGTCAGAGCGGGGTAGGTGGCCACTGCCTCGTCGAGCCGCCGCAGCGCTTCCGCGGCGGAGTGGCCGGCGGGCAGCCAACCTGCCAGCTCGCCGAGGGGATCGCCGGACTGCTCCGCGTAGGCTCGCCGCCGCTCCAGCAGGCCCGCCTCCAGCAGAACCGCCACCGCCTGCCTTACGTCGTCGCCGAGACGGGCCGGTCGCGGGCAGGCGCGGACGGCCTCCAGGACAGCGCGTACGGCGTTCGTCGCGGGCACGCTGCTGATGGGCTCGCCGGGACCGGGGCCGAGGAACCAGATGCGGCCCTCGTCCTCCAGCGCCGAGGGGTTGACCCGAAGCCGCACCTGCTCGCGCAGCTCGGGCCGGTCGGCGAGCGCGCGCCAGATTCGTTCGGACACGAACGGGTGAAGCTCGGCCACACTCCGCCGCACCAGCGACCGAGCGGGCTCCACCGCCGGCCCGTGCTCCGTCCACCGGCCGAACCCCGCCGCCGTGAACGTGGCGTACGGGCTGGTCTTGGCCACCGCGCGGGCGACGTAGCGGGCCAGCCGCAGCAACGTCTGCCGGCCGGGAACGGCCCGCGACCGCCCGGTCAGCCACTTGTCCAGTTCGGCCGACAACACGGGGCTGCTCTGCGCCAGGCCGTGACGGAAGGCGTCGGCGGCGACGATCTCGCGCAGCCGCGCCGTCTTCTCCTCCCGCTCCGCCGCCAGCACGCCGGGCAGCTCGGCCCGCAGCGCCTCCCGCCGCTCCACACGGCGCGACCAGGCCGTGACCCGCTGGGCGAGGTCGTTCGGCAGCGCCCCCAGAACCTCCTCCGATCGGGTACGCGGCTGCGGGAGGCGTCCGCGGAACAGCGCCCGGCGCAGCGCCACCAGCAGCGCTTTGAGCTCGGGCCTGACGTTCTCGCCGATGACCTCGTGCAACTCCTCGGACAACGCCTCGCCCTCGCTCGCCACCGCGGCCGAAGTCTCCAGCCACTCGTCGACCACCGACCATGTACGCGTGAAGCGCAGCGCTTCGAGGTCGCCGACCGGCATTCCCGCCACCCGCACCCCGAACACGGGCGAGAGCTGATCCCTACGGCTGCTTCCAGGCAATGCGATCGACCTTTCTGGAAGGGGCGGTGCGCCCGGGCCCGAGGCCCGGGCGCACCCCGATCAGTCCTCGTCCAGTGGTAGAGCCACGCCGCTGCAGCGTGTGCCGCAGAGGCAGGCGAAGGACGCGGCGGTCTCGGTCATGCCGTGGCCGGTGGTGAGGAACTCGATGGAGTCAGCGGGCAGCACCTCGATGCTGTCCACCGCGAGGCCGTCGAGGTTGAGCTTTCCTGACATGGTTTTCTCCCGTCATATAGGGGGATGACCGGCACCCACGCGTCGCGCAGGTGCGATTCCGTCGCCTGAACCGGCCTCGTCCACCGCCGCAGCGGGGAGAGGCCGGATGAGCGACGGGCCCATGGGGGGCCTGCCGAGCAGCAGGAAGCTCAGCGCCTGCCTGTTGCTGCCCGTCAGGCCGAGTGCCGCCTGAGTGGCGGCGGTGGTGCCGTCGGAGTGGATGCGTGATGCGATGCCGAGGGCCGCGGCGGCCAGCGTGGCCCGGTGCACGGCCAGGCCCGTCGCGGCCTGCTGGATGCGGTACCAGCGGTCGCCGAACCGCCGGACGCCACCCAGCGGGTCGCCCACCGGGATGAGCGCCGCCGCGGCGCTTCGCAGCGCGAGGCGGGTGTTGGGCGCCAGCCTCCCGCCTTGAACGGGCTCGCCGGCCACCGGCGTCAGGGCGTGCCGTTCGGCGTCGTAGCTGTAGATCCCCGCCCGCACGCCCGTCACGCGCAGGGCGAGCAGGTGGAGCATGGGCGAGGGGTCGGGCAGGTCACCGGGCAGGTCGCCGGGGCAGCTGGTGGAGGCTGCGGCGAGGATCTGGGCGAGCTCGCGCGGGCTGATCGGCTCGGGCCGGTAACCGGCCCGGGGCGAGACCCGGTGGGGGATGCCGTCGGAGAGCCGCGGCGGAGCGGCCTCCGGCAGAGCAACCATTTCCCCCATCCCCGTCCCCGTCCCCGTCCCCGTCCCCGTCCCCGTCCCCGTCCCCGTCCCCGTCCCCGTCCCCGGCGTCGGCGTCGGCGTCGGCGTCGGCGTCGGAGTGGGCGTGGGCGTGGGGGCGGGCGTTGGGCCGTGGTTGTGGGCGTGGGGGCGGGTCTCGGGGGCTGGGGCGGTGGCGCGGGTGGCGGCGTGCAGGGCGGTCAGGTGGGGGAGCAGTCCGGTGATCGGCTGCGGGCCCGTGGACCTGACCGTGGGCGCGACGGTGAGGTCGTCCGCTTCGGCGGGGGCGTGCCTCCGTACGGGGAGATCGCTGGGGGTGAGGTCGTCCGCTTCGGCGGGGGCGTGCCTCCGTACGGGGAGAGTGGGGGTGTGACCCTGCACGGTGAGTACGGCGAGCACGCTTTCCGTGGCGCCGTCCAGGCCGAGCAGCCGGTCGGCCGTGGCGTCGTCGAACCGCAGGTGGAGCGAGGCCGACAGGCTCAGCTTCTCGGCCAGCGCCATCGCCTGCGCGGCCAGGGCGCCGATCTCCTGGCATTGCAGGCGGTAGGCGAAGTCGCCGTACTTGACACCGCTGCGCCAGAAGACGGCCGACAACACGAGCACCAGGTCGGGGGGCTGCGGCGGGGGCGCGGCGAGCAGGGCGGTGAATGCCGGACGGTGATCGCCGGCCCGCAACGTCTCCAGGACGTGATGTACGGGGTCGTAGTGGAACAGGCCGGCGGGCAGATCGGAGGTGCCGGCCGCGAGGTAGCACTCGATCGGATACAACCCTCCGCCGGAGGGCGCGGGCCGGCCCACCACGAGCCACGGCGCTTCCTCGACCGGCCGTCCTCGCTC
Organism: Nonomuraea insulae; assembly: GCF_042656245.1. Lineage (NCBI taxonomy): Bacteria > Bacillati > Actinomycetota > Actinomycetes > Streptosporangiales > Streptosporangiaceae > Nonomuraea > Nonomuraea insulae. Next base: position 364,933 of record NZ_JBHSPA010000023.1, on the reverse strand, counting down.
GTCCGCCGGATGAACCCAGTCGACGCGGACCAGGCCGAGCAGGTCACGCAGCAACTCCCCGGCCGGACCAGGCGGCGGGGTGAGCCGGGTGCCGCCGAAGTAGCGTTTGCACCGGTCCGGAGCGGCGCCCCGGGCGACCGGCCCCGCCTGGTCGTCCCGCAGCGCCTCCAGATAGGCGCGGATCGCCGTACCCGATGTGTCCATGGCGGTCCTCACGGGAAAGGGTGGGGGTCGGGGTTGAGCTCACCGGGAAGCAGGTCGCGATCCCGGTGGCCGAGCAGACGCGGCATGCGCAACAGCCGCGGCAGAGCGTGCGTACGGCGGAAACGGTGGCCGAAGGTCATCGAGGCGGTGCCGGGCACCAGCACCTTCGCGCAGGCGAAGCCGCCCGCGCGCAACTCGGGGCCGGTGGTGTCGACGGTGATCACGTCGAGCCCCGTCGCCAGATAGCGGCCGACCAGTTCGGCCAGGTCGCCGGTCAGATCGTCGCGGGCGGGCCATCTCTTTCTCGCGATCGGCCGCGGCGGCCCTTCGACCGGCAGGAACGCCAGCCGCCGGAACGCGTCGGGATGCCCGTGGAGCAGGCCGTGGTCGTCCATCTCGCGTACCCGCTCCGGCTCGGCCAGCAGGCGCGCGGCCCGCCCGGCGTCGTAGCCGTGCGCCAGGCTCTCGATTCCCGGCCCGAGTTCGGCCAGCGCCGAGGCCAGGGCATGTTCGGGGTCGGGATGGGCGCCCGCCGCGCACACCGCGTACGGGCGGCCCGGATCGCCCGCCCGATCGACGGCCATCGCCCAGAACGCGGGCAAGCCCTGCTCCAGGGTGGTGTCGAAGGCCATGACCTGGTAGCCGAGGTCGTGCCGGATCCGTGCCGCGGCCATCGGGATCGCCCGGTCCGCGGCCGAGTCCAGGTCCACCCGGGGGGCGGGCAGGCGGGCGTACCAGGTGGTCAGGAACGCGTCCCGTTCGGCGACCTCCAGCAGGCCGTGGAAGATCGCCTCGGCCGGACAGCCGCCGATCGCGCAGCCGTTGGAGCACTCGTAGGCGAATGCGGGATCGCGCTCGGGCCGCGGGCCGTAATAGGCGAAGCTCTCCGGGACGAGCAGCGGTTCGGCTCGGGCGAAGGAGTAGCCCCACACCCAGGAGGTCGGCCGTTGCGGGTCGAAGCGGGCGAAAGGGAAGCCCGGCTGGTCGTACCACGGGTCCGGATAGAGGCCCAGCGTGCGCGGGTCCAGGGCGCGGCCGGCCACGTCGGCGTAGGCGGCGCGGACAGTGGTGCGGCGGCCCCTGGGCCGCAGGCCCGCGTGGCGTTCCAGCGCCTCGGCCAGGGCCGTGAGCCCGGCCGTGGCGAAGTCGCGGGACCGGCCGTAGCCGTGGTCGCTTTCGTGCCGCGAGGTGCCAGGCTGCAGGCGGGCGACAGCTGTGGCGCCGCCTCCCGCCGTCCCCGTCGCCAGGGACTGGATCAGGCCGGTCTCGGCGTCCACGTACAGCCGTTCCAGGTCCGCCTGGCGTCCGGTCAGGCGCTGTACGCGGAAAACGTCCGGGTCGGGCTTCGGCGACGGCCCGAGCGCCAGAGCGCGGGGCCGATCCGCCGGAAGGTGGGCGCAGTGGGGGCAGAGTGGGTCGGGCAGCACCGGATGCCGGGTGAGCGTGCCGGTTTCGACCGAGATCCGGAGCAGTGTCCGATGGGTGCGGGCGGCGGCCGGGTCGCGGTGCAGCAGCCCGGTCTCGGCCACCACCAGCGCTCCGACGGTGGCGGCCAGCAGCGGTGTCAGCAAGGCGCACGGCCGCGTGACCGGCTCCTCGCCGTACCGCTCCCGCAGCGCGCGCCGCGCTCCCGCATCCGCCCGGTTGCCGGTACGCCGCCGCTCGGCGCAGAGCGGGCAGCCGGGCAGCGGCGGCCGGGCCGACGGGCCGATCAGCACCCAGCCGCTGTCCGTACGGATCGGCAACCAGGGAATCCGCGCCGCGGCGGCCTGCCAGTGGAGGTAACCGTAGTCGCGGGTGTCAGCGGCATCGCGGGCCGTCACGAGCACGTCAGGCGCGTCGAGGTCGCTGGGAGCGCCGGTCAGCGGGCCGCACACGGGCGCCTGCGGCAACGCCGATGCGACGGCCTCACGCAGACGGCCGGACCCCTGCAGAGCCACCCGCGGCGGGGCGGGGCGGAGCTCGCCGACCGCCGGAGGGCCGGCCAGGACATCAGTCATCGCACAACACCACCCGGACCACGTACGGCAGCAGCTCGGCCGCGGCCGCGTCATGGTTCAGGGGCACCACCACCGGCACGTGCCCGGCCTCCCGCAGCGCCTCGGCCAGGACCTTCCACTCCGGCGCCTCGTCCTCCACCCACCACGAGGGCGCGGGATCGGCGTAGGCCGGCTGCCGCGCGGTCCGCGACTGCCAGGCCAGCAGCGCGCGCTCCAGCGCGTCCCGCAGCGCCACGACCGGCGTGGTGGCGCACGCCACCGAGACCGCCGATCCGCAGGTCACCGCATAGGCGGGAAGCTGGAGAACGCCGGTGAGGTCACGAACCCGCGGCCGCTCTCCCGCCGCGCGCAGCAAGTGCAACAAGTGCGCCGCCTCACCGTCGGCTTCAGCACCGCCGTCGGCTTCAGCGTCGACTGAGGCGTCGGCGTCGGTGTGGGGGCTGGCTGCGGTTGCGGTGTGGGCGTCGGGGTTGGGGTCGGCGTCGACTGCGGCTCCGAGCCCGTCTTCAGCGTCAGCTTCGGGGTCGGGGTCGGGGGCGAGGTCGGCGAGGGCGTGGGCGTAGGGGTCCGCGTGGGCTGCGGCTGCGGATGTGGATACGGCGAAGTTTTCCGTGGGTGTCGGGGCGTTGGCCGTGATGTGGGCGCGCAGCAGCGCCTCGGCGTGTGAGCGCAGCCCCGCTGCCAGCGCGGCCGCCCACGACAGTCCGGCCCCGGCCCCGATCGGCGGTCTGGCAGGCCCCTCGGTGGGGTGGGAGATCGTTGTGCGGTTGGTCCAGGTAGTCGGCACGAGCGAGGCCGCGGGCAGGCGGCGCGTGCGGCCGGTGAGTGGTTCGAGGCCCCATGATCCGGCGTCGTCGCCGAAGACCGAAGAGGCCGAAGAGGCTGCAGCGCCCGAAGCGGCTGAAGAGGCTGCAGCGCCCGAAGCGCCCGAAGCGCCCGAAGCGCCCGAAGTGGTCGAAGTGGCCATTGTTCCCGCAGTGCCCGCAGAGGTCGAGGAGGTCGAGGAGGTCGCAGTGGCGAGGGTGTCGTGGGTCGGGTAGGTGGGTGGGGAGTTGTGGGTCGCGTAGGCGGTCAGGGTGTCGTAGGTTGCGCAGGCGGCCAGTAGCGCGCGTACGCGGGCGGTTCGCCGGTCCCGTCCCCAGCCGATGGCCTGCGGTGGGGGTGCCCAGCCGGGCAGGAGCCGGTGCGGGTCGGAGATCATCGCTCGGCATACCGATATCGGGACCTGGACCAGGTCCTGCTCGTCCAGCGTTCCCAGCAGTCCTGTGCGGGGATCCACATACCGCTTCGCGCGTTCGAGCAGGGTTTCCGGCGTGATCGGCTCGGCTGCCTGGAGTTGTTCGATCGTCGCGCGCAGCCTCGCCTCGTCGTGCCGTACGGGGGACGTCCAGGGCACTATCCGATGGCGATGCGTTTCCAGCGTGCGCAGGTCCACCCGGGTCGCCGCCGGGGGCTCCGACGGGTGTGCCAGGCCGGTGAATCGGGCGAAGCATGACAGGGCTGACTGGGCGGCCAGCACCGCGGGGACCGGGCCGGTGAGCAGGTTCGTGCCGTCGTCGTTCTCATCGCGGTGCGGCAGGCCGGCCAGCCGGTGCCAGCACGAGAGCGCCGTGGCCGCCGGGCCGGGGCCGACGCTCCACGCCTCGGCGGGGCGCAGCAGTATCTGGCCCAGCACCACATCGGCCGGGCATGCCCGTGCCGTCGCGAGCAGGCTCGCCACCTCCGTCCCGACCTGCAAGACCACATCGGCACCGGCCGACAACGATCCGTCGGCGCCGGCCGACAACGATCCGTCGGCGCCCGCCGACTGCGGCCCTGCGGTTGCTGGTGACAGTGGTCCGGTGGTGCCGGCTGGCAGGGGTCCGGTGGTGCCGGCTGGCAGGGGTCCGGTGGTGCCCGCCGACAGTGGTCCGGTGGTGCCGATTGACGGGGGTTCTGCGGTGTCTGCCGACAGCGGTCTGGTGGTGTCGGCTGACAATGGTCCTTCCGTGCTCGCCGGCCGCGGTCCGTCGGTGCCGGTCGGTAGTGGTTCTGTGGTGCTGTGGAGCAGCGGTTCGGGGGTGGCTGGGTCTACGCGTACTCGCTGGTCCTCGTCGCGGCGGGCTCGCGCTACCGTCTCCCGCAGCTTTTCGGTCTCCTCGGCGGGGGCCACCACGCGGATCTGCCGCCAGCCGGAGACCAGAACCGCCTCCAGCAGGGCGGTCAGCACCGGGCCGTGTCCGGCGAGGGTGATGCGCGCCTGGCGGAGCCGCTCGAATCGTCGCTCGGCCGAGCCCAGACGGTGACGGACGAAGGCGATCTCGGCGGCGTAGATCTGTCGTTCGCGCTCGCTCAGCCCGTGTGGCTCCTCATCGGCGGCGTCGATGAGGAATCCCTGGTCCGCCAGCGTCCGGACGAGATCGGCGACCATCCGGCGGCGGTCGGTGGGAAGCTCGGCGGTCAGTTCGGCCAGGCTGTGCTCGCCGGTCAGGTGAGGGGCGAGCCTTTCGAGCCACTCGTACGCCTGCGCGCCTTTCAGAGTGCATGCGCCATGGTCGGCGTGGACGTACGCGCCCCCGTCGCAGGGCACGTAACGGACGTCGTCTCGGAGGCGTGGTCGCATGACATCTCCTGGTGTCCATCGCCAAACGAACGCGTAGAGTCATCGCAAAGATACAATCCGTGTCCGCCCATGTATAGCGATTTATTTGGCCAGCTCAGGGGCCATGTTCAGGCGCGGATTCGCCCACAGGCGATCGCCCTGCCGTCCGGGTCAGGACTTGTGGTGCTGGTGCTGTTCTGGCAGGTGGCCATCCGGGTGGACCCACAGCAGGACGTTGTCCGGCCACGAGTCCCACTGCCGCCGGAAGAAGGCGAGAACCTGCTGATCGGAGTAACGCAGGCTGAAGTGGATCAGGACGAACAACGTCCGCGGGTTGGCCTCGACCACGGGCCGCAGCCGGCTCCAGACCGTGTGCCCGATCCGGTTCGCGCGCTCCAGTTCCGTGTCCTCGAGAAAGGTGCACTCGGTGATGACGACCGGGTAGTCGAACAGCCAGGGGTTACGTTCGAAGACGCTTGTGTGCGTGTCGCCCAGGAAGGCGAAGAGCGGCCGGCGGATCTCGGTGTCGACCTCGATGCCCTCTTCGCGGTTGCGTGCCATGACGCGTCCGAACTCGCCGCCCTTGCCCTGACGTACCAGAGACTGTCGCAGTTCCTCGAACTCCGGCCGCAGCGTCTTGCTCCGCTGTGAGAAGGCGTATCCGACACAGGGCACTTTGTGCTCGCACTCCATCACCCGGACGTGGTGCCCCCGGCGTCCGAAGGTGAACTCGTCGTCCTGCCTCACGCCGTGCAGGCGGTGGTTCGCCAGGGCGGGATCGAACCCCGTTCCGTGGTTGAGCTCGGCGGAGGCGCGGATGTAGGACTCGACGTACGGGACCGCCTCGGCGGGCAGGTAGATGTCCGTGCCGGAGGGGTTGGCGGCCAGATAGTCGAGATCCTTGGAGTGGTCATGGTGGGTGTGGGTCAGGAAGACCGTGTCCACCCGCCGTCCTTCGCACAGGCCCGCGTCGAGGCTGCACCGCAGTTCGGGGATGTGGAAGAACGTCTTGTCGTTCGCGCGGGAGTAGCCGGTGAGGGTCAGCTCGGTGCCGGGTATCCGCCAGGTCTTCCACTGCCGGAACGGGTGTCCCTGCTCCAGGCGCTCGGGGTGCTCGGTGGGGGTCATTTCTCGCTGGTCCTCGTACGTTCGCCAAGCGACGCCGCTCGGTCGCGGCCTCGATCATCAACACCGGCGCACCCCGCGGTCCTCGGGAAGGCCATGGTCGGGCGCACCTTGTGGCGGGTCGCCGGCGCTCGCCAGAACCGCGCCCGTCCCACATCAGCTCCACGCCTTCCCGATCTTGTGCAGCACCCTCGCACAACATCCCGCGCGGGGCTACCGAATTCCGCCCTTGTCCTTGAGGACGTAGCCGCCCCGTGTCACCGGCGAACCGGGGGCCGGGGCCATGCACTTGGTCAGCGGCGGCTCGCCCGGCAACGTCGCCCCGGCCAGCCCGATCCTGCTGGGGCCCGCGCCCTTGGCGGCGACGTAGAAGCTCACGCCCATCCGGACCTTGCGAGCCACCAGGTCCTCCCACGGGCCGCCAGGGGTGGCCTTGACGAGGGTTCCCGTGACGGTCGCGGTGGGGCCGCCGGTGGTCAGGCAGTCGACCTCGACCTCCCCCCAGTTCGCCTGGCGCGGCTTCCCCGGCTCGTCGACGGCGTGATAAATGCGGAACGTGCCCCAGGCGCGGGTGGGGAAGACAGGGCTCTCCGTGGTGAATTCCCCATGGGCGTCGACGGTGACCTGGACGTCGTTGCCCGGAGCAGGGAAGTACATCCGCGCCCACCCCTTGATGGAGGCGGTGGTGGTCTTGGCGGGCGAGGCGGCGGCGGGGGAGAGGCCGGCCGCGGTCGTGGCGGCGGCCAGCACGAGGACCCCGGCGGTGCGCCACAGGACGTTGATCATGGTGTTTCTCCCAGCGGGTGATTTGTGAACTGCCCCCACGACTGTCGTGGATGACCAGGCTTTTCACCTCACTCGCCGGAGGGAGCTCTCACGACGGGGTCTCCTTCGGCTGACGCCGTCAGGGCCAGGCGGATCTTTGGTCACGCCGATGCGCAACGACCACGTTCACCGCGAGCATTCCGTGTCATCGCGACGAGGCCCGGCGGCGCCGGTAGACCCCCAGCAGTGTCACCAGGATGGCCAGGCCCGCTGCCACGGCTGTGGCATGCTCGATCAGCGCCACCCCACGTAGTTCGGCCGGTTGATAGGTCCCGGGGAGCAGCAACCACAGCGACTTCCACGCTCCCCAGGAGAACAACGACCCGGAAGCGACGAACCCCAGAGCCATGGGCAGCCACATCGGCGTCCGCGGGCTGCCCCATCGGCCCAGCGCCCACAGGCTCCAGCCGGCGCACACCGCGCCCAGCGCGCTGTTGGCGGTGAGGAGCCTGGCATTGGCATCCCACGTGCTCAGGGCCGCCGGATCCAGCCCGGCGGTCCCGCCCGCGGCCCAGTAGGCCCACAACGCGGCGAGCGCCGCCACCGGCAACAAGATCCACCTGGTACGGCCGCTCGCCCGGTTTCCGCCCACCCGGCCCGTGAAGGCCCACGGCCACCGCTCGCGCAGGAAGAGCGGCAGGCCGACGACCAACGCCACCGCCATCCCGGCGAATCCCACGCCGATGAACACCGTCTCCCAGGCCGGCAGGGCGGACTCCGCCGCGGGCTCGGGCACGCTCGGCACCAGCAGGCTGCTGACGGCCATGTACGGGAGCATGGACACCAGAAACCCGCCGGCGATCCACCCGACAGGAAGCACCAGCCAGGCCGGCAACCGCATGCCCCACGGCTGCGCCAGCGCCAGCCCCAGCCCGATCCCGGCCAGGGCCATCACCACCGTGACCGCGTTGAGCAGCACCCACTCGGCCGAGCCCTGCGCCACCTCCAGGGCGATCCAGATCACCTTGACCAGCAGATAGAGGGACATCGCCGCCGCTGCCGCGATCCCGGCGGCCCGGCGCAGCGACCTGAGTCTGCCCGCCTCGACATGTACACGCATGACCGCGAGTCTCGCGGCCCCGCCTGCGCCGGCCATCCCCTGTACGAGCGAAACGCCTCCCCTGGCAGGGGGATCATTCGGCGGGGCAGGTGGTGCCCGGCTCGGGCAGTCTCAGGTCGGTCAGATAGGTGGTGGCGTGCTGGATCGGGCACTTCTTGCCCAGGAGGTACAGGGCATGGCCGGGCCCGTCGTAGCCCACCGTGACCGATCCCGGGATCATCTTGGTGAAGCTGTCCGTCCAGGTGTAGTCGCCCCATGTGCTGCCGACTCCCAGGGACGGCGGCAGGCCGCGGGACGGCAGCGGGCGGGACGGGTTGGCGACCGGCAGCGGCCAGCCGGCGCAGGCCAGCGCGTCCATCATGGCTCCGCCGCCGAAGTTCGGCGAGGTCTTCCGCGACTGACGACGGAAGGTCTGCAGCTGGGCGTAGCCGGTGTAGCCGCGCTCGTCCCCGCAGCTCATCGCCAGGACGCCGGGCATGACCCAGGTGCGCGTGTTGCCCAGGACGAATTCCGCGAATCCGGAGCCGTCCCCGCGCCTGGCCTTGACCACCGCCTCGGCGAAGGCCAGCCAGCCTGAGTCGTCCGGCCCCGGGGCGTTCGTGAAGCCGAGAGCTCTCAGGTGCCATCCGGTGAGCTCGCCCTTGCCGAACTCGGAAGACGTGACCGGGATCGGCTTGCGATCGGCATCCCGGATGAGCTCGCGCCAGACCGCCGCGGCGTCCTGTCCGTGCAGCGCGCAGGCAGGGGTGGCCGCACACCAGGTGGTGAACTTGGTGAACACCCGCTCCTGGACGGACATACTCCGCAGGTACTGGTCAGGCCAGCCGCGGACCTGGTTGATCACGCCGTCGAGATACATGGCGCGGATCCGCTTCGGGTACAGCCGGGCGTAGGCGGCGGCGGTCACCCCTCCGTAGGAGGTGGCCATGAAGCTCAGCCGTTCTTCGCCCAGGGCCTTGCGCACCGCTTCGGTGTCCCTGGCCACCGACAGGGAGTCCATGTGGGCGAACAGACCGGTCCTGTCCGCCTTCTGGCACGCCTTGAAGGCCTTGTTCATCGCCGCGGCCTGCGCGGTGTACTCCTTGCGGTTATCGGGGTCGTACAGCGTCGTCGCCGGTTGCATGCAGGAGGGCGGCACCTGCGAGAGCCACACCCTGGTGCGGGGTTTGTAGCCGAAGATGTCGAACCTGCGCCCCAGCTCGGTGAGGTCGGCCGCGACGCGCTTCAGGTCCTCGATCCCGTCGGCGCCGGGTCCGCCGGGGATGCCCAGGACGCTGCCGATGCGGCGTGCGGGCTCGGTGGCCGTTAGCCGGGCCAGGTCCAGTTCGATCTTCTTGCCGTCCGGCTCGGCCCAGTCGACGGGCACCGTGATCTCGGCGCACTGCATGCCCGCGGGCAGGCCCTGGCCCGCGCAGCTCCGCCAGGCCGGTTGGGCGTCCCGGGCGGCGGAGGCCGCAGGCGCCGGTCCGGCCATGGCCGCCACCGCCACCGCCACACCGATGACCAGCCATCTGGTCCTGCCACGCCGGTGCCACTGCTTGGTCGTCATCATGGTGATCACCCTGGCGAGACTGGATGATCAGTCGCCACCGGGACATCCTCCGTACCGGCTTCGGGATGTCCCCCACAAGCTGTCCGGGTGTTCTCGCCGGTGAGTGTCCGTCAGGCTGTAGCTCGGAGCCGGGACGTTTGCCAGGTGAGGAGGAGCATGGGCGAGCAGGCGGAGGAGGACGGCTATGGCCCGTGGCGTGTGCTGCTCACCGCCGCTGTGCAGGCGCGGGCGCAGCGCGAGCTCGCCTACGCGCTGATGCTGCCGCTGATGGCGGGAATCGGCCTGGTGCATCTCGTCCTCGTGGGGGTGAGCGTTCTCATGACGGCCAACCTCGTCGGGGTGCCGATGCTGGCCGTGAGCCTGCGGGCGGCCAGAGGGCTGGGCACGGCCAACCGGCGGCTGGCGCGGGTGCTGGCCGGCGTGCCGGTGCCCGACCCTCTGCCCTTCCGCTCCACGCGGGGGATGGTGAACTGGGTCGGTACGGCGCTCGGTGACGCGACGGGATGGCGGGCCGTCCTCCACGGGATGTTCCGGCTGCCGACGGCTTTCGTCGCCTTCGCCGCCGCTGCCGGGTTGTGGGGAGGCGGCCTGCTCCTGCTCCTCTGCCCCCTGTGGTGGCAGTCCTTCACGCTGGCGTACCTGTCGCTCACCGGCTGGCCGGGTGCGGTTCTGATGAGCACGGCAGGAGTGGCGCTGCTGCTCCTCGCCCCTTGGGGCGTCGCTCTCGCGCTGGCCCCGGAGCGCATGCTCGCCCGTTCACTGCTCGGGCCGAGCCCCGGCGACATGCGGATCCGCCGTCTGGAGCGGGCGCGGGCCCTGGCCGTGGACGACGCGGTCGCCAGACTCCGCCAGATCGAGCGCGACCTGCACGACGGGACGGCCGCGCGGCTGGTGACGCTGGCCATGAACCTGGGCATGGCCCAGGAGGAGCTGGACGACGCCCGGGAACCCGAACGGCTGGAGCGCGCCCGCGCCCTCGTCGACGGCGCCCACCGCAGCGCCAAGGAGACGGTGGCCGAACTGCGCGATCTGATCCGCGGCATCCATCCGCCCGCGCTCGACAAGGGGCTGGAGACCGCCCTGGCCACGCTCGCCGCACGGAGCCCGATCCCCGTCCGGCTGAAAGCCGACCTGCCCGAGCGGCCGGCGCCGGCCATCGAGGCCATCGCCTACTTCTGCACGACCGAGCTGCTCGCCAACGTGGCCAGGCACAGCGGCGCCGGACATGCCACGGTCGACGTCCGGGGGAGGGGTGGTCTGCTGACGCTGCTCGTCGGCGACGACGGGGTCGGCGGCGCGGCGATGGACACCGGATCCGGGCTGCGCGGCCTGACCGCCCGGGTCGGGACGATGGACGGCACGCTCGACATCCGCAGTCCGCGCGGAGGGCCCACGGTGATCACCGTCGAGCTTCCTCTGCGCATGTGAGGCCTCAGGCGCGCCGGTAGCCGACCTGCTGGAGAACCGCCATGAGGTAAGCCCTGATGGCATCGGCGCCCTCGGTGTCGGGGTACGCGCCGAGATGGTGCAGGACCGCGCCGTTGAGCATCTGCTGCACCACGTCCAGGTCCTTGTCCCGCGGCAGTTGCCCGCGCTCGCGCGAGCGTCGCAGGGTGGCGTTCTCGGCGTCCGCGCGCCGTCTCCCGTGGGAGTTCCGGTAGGTCCGCAGCAGCTCGGGGTAGTCGTCCACCGCCCCGTACAGGCGGCGCAGCATGCGGCGGTTGCGGGGATCGCTGAGGTAGGTCGCCCAGTTGTCGAGCATCTGCTCGATGTCGGGCCATTCCGGAGCGTGGTCGTGGTGCACCGATTCGATGGCCTGGATCAGCAGGGCCGTCTTGTCGGGGAACCTGCGGTAGACGGTGGCTCGTGTCACCTCGGCCCGCTGGGCCACCTGCTCGATGCTGGTGTCGCTGGCGCCGCGTTCGATCAGCAGGTCGAGCGCGGCGGCGAGCACCGCCGTGTCGACCTCCTGGCTGCGCGGCCGCCCAGGCTGGCGCGGAGCGTGCACGGGACCGGTCATGTCCTGTCGATCTTCGTGACCATGGAGTCGAACGTCCGGTCGGGCAGGAGCTTGTTCAGCGCCAGGATCGTTCTGGCCAGGTAGCCGACGGGGTAGCGCACTCTCGGCTTCGGGGATTCGAGCAGGCGCCTGATCGTCTTGGCGACCACGGCGGGGTCGGAGGCCTTGGTCGCGTTCTCGGCCCGGCTCGCCATCGACTCGGCGAGCTTCGCGTACGGTCCGCGACCGGAGACGGCGCGGAGCTCTCGCGGCGTGTCCTCCTCGAACTCGGTTTTGATGATCCCCGGCTGGATGACCACGACATCGATGCCGAACGGCTTGCACTCCTGCCGCAGCGAGTCCGAGTACGACTCCAGCGCGTGTTTCGAGGCGTGGTACCAGCCGACCAGGGGCAGCGAGATCTCACCGGCGATCGAGGAGACGTTGACGATCGTCCCCGAACGTTGCTCGCGCAGGTAGGGCAGGGCGAGCTGGATGAGCCGGGCCGGCCCGAAGACGTTGACGTCGAACAGGTGCCGTGCCCGTTCGACGGGCACGTCCTCGAGGGCGCCGTGCAGCCCGATCCCGGCGTTGTTGATCAGCACGTCGATCCTCTGCTGTTCGTCCAGCACCGTACGCACGACGCGGTCGAGATCGTCGTCCCTGGTGACGTCCATCGCCACGGGGTGGCCGCCGGCCTGGCGCAGTTCGTCCATCCGTTGCACGCGGCGCGCGGCGCCGTACACGATGTGGCCCGCTTCGCGCAGTTCCAGCGCGGTGGCGCGGCCGATGCCCGACGAGGCGCCGGTCACGAGGCAGATCTTGGCCGCCATGAGTGGCCTTCCTAGAGACTATACAATACAGAGCAGAACTGTATCGTAATATTTGAATGCAGGTGTGTACTGTATTGTAATTGCCACACAAGAGACGGGAAGCAACCATGGGTGCGTACGTGCTCGGGTTCCATGACATCGACAAGACGCAGCTCACCCTGGTCGGAGGGAAGGGCGCCAACCTCGGCGAACTGTCCGCCATCGGCGAGGTTCGCGTGCCGTACGGATTCTGCGTCACCACCGAGGCCTACCAGGAGGTCGTGGAGGGGGACCCGTCGATCAGCGCGCTGATCGACGGGCTGGCCGGGCTGCGTGCCGACGACCGGGCGGGGATCGCCGCCGCCTGCACCCGCCTGCGGGCCGCCATCGAGAGCCTGACCGTGCCCGAGGAGATCCAGCACGAGGTCATCCGGCACCTCCAGGACGCGGGCGGCGAGGACGTGCCCTGCGCGGTACGCTCCAGCGCCACCGCCGAGGACCTGCCCTCCAGCTCCTTCGCCGGCCAGCAGGACACCTACCTCAACGTCCGGGGGACCGAGGCGCTGATCGACAGCGTGCGGCGCTGCTGGGCGTCGCTGTTCACCGACCGCGCCACGGCCTACCGCATCCAGAACGGCTTCGACCACCGCGCGGTCCGGCTGTCGGTGGTCGTCCAGCAGATGATCTTCCCGGACGCCGCGGGCATCATGTTCACCGCGGACCCCGTCTCCGCCAACCGGAGGGTGACCTCGATCGACGCCGGGTTCGGCCTCGGGGAGGCGTTCGTCTCCGGGCTCGTCAACGCCGACAACTACCGGGTCAAGGCCGGGCAGATCATCGACAAGAAGATCGTCGAGCAGACGAAGGAACTGCGCGCCTCCGCGTCCGGCGGCACCCAGGAGCAGCCGATCGAACCTGAGCGGCGCAGCGCCCAGAAGCTCAGCGACGGCCAGATCCTGCGGCTGGAAAGTCTGGGCCGGCGGATCGAGTCGCATTTCGGCAAGCCCCAGGACATCGAGTGGGCCCTGTGCGACGGCAGGTTCTACGTGTTGCAGAGCCGCCCCATCACCACGCTCTACCCCGTGCCGCCCGCGCACGACGACAAGAATCACGTGTACGTCTCCTACGGGCACCGGCAGATGATGACCGACGCCTTCGCCCCTCTGGGCCTGTCGTTGTTCTCCCTGCTGCACGACAAGCTCGGCCGCACGGCGGGCGTCGTGGCCGGCAACCGGTTCTACAAGGACGTCTCGGCCGAGCTCACCTCCGCCTGGGCCAGGCCCGCCACGCTCAAGAGCCTCGGGCAGGTCGACGTCCTGATGGCCAACGCCCTGCGCACCGTGCTGAAGAGGAAGGACTTCGTCGCCTCGCTGGCCCACGGCAAGACCTCCATGCTGGACTTCGGTGAGGGCGGCCCGCTGCCGATCGTGCGCCAGTACCTCAAGCTCGCCCGCGAGGACGATCCCGGCGTCGTGCCCGACCTCATCGCGCGGACCGAGGCGACGGTCGACCGGCTTCGGCGTGGCCTGGCCGGCAAATCCGGCGAGGAGTTGTTCGAGGCCATCATCGACGACCACGACGTGCTGGCCGAGCTCACCTTCGACCCGCGCAGCGTGGCGGCGGCCTTTCTCGGCATCCAGTCGGTGAACTGGGTCAACAAGCACATGGAAGCCTGGCTGGGCGAGAAGAACGCCGCCGACGCCATCTCCCAGTCGGCCGACCACAACGTCGTGGCCGCCATGGGCCTCGGCCTGCTGGACGTCGCCGACGTCGTCCGCGAGCACCCCGACGTCATGCGCTACCTGGAGAGCGCCGAGCGTGACACCTTCTTCGCCGGCCTGGCCCGGTTCGAGGGCGGTGACCTCGTCAAGGACGCCATCCAGGACTATCTGCGCACGTACGGCATGCACTGCGCCGGAGACATCGACATCACCAGGACGCGCTGGAGCGAGGACCCGACGCTGCTCGTCCCGCTGCTCCTCGGCAACATCAAGAACTTCCCGCCGGGAGAGCGTGAGCGCAAGGCCGAGCAGGGCCGCGCCGAGGCGCGACGCACCATCGACGATCTCCTCGACAGGCTGAGGAAGCTGCCCGGCGGGGCGGGCAAGGCCAAGAAGGCGGCCAGGAAGATGAGCCTGATCCGCCACTTCATCGGCTACCGCGAGTACTCCAAGCACTCCCTGCTGTTGCGGTACGAGATCTACAAGCGGGCGCTGATGGAAGAGGCGGGCAAGCTGGTGGAGCGCGGGATCATCAAGCGGCCCGAGGACGTGTACTTCCTGTCCCTTGAGGAGCTCAGGAAGGTGGTCGGCACGGGTGAGCTGGACTACTCGATCATCAGCCGGCGCAGGGAGGCGCACGAGACGTACCAGAAGCTCGTTCCCCCACGTGTCATCACCTCCGAGGGCGAGGTCATCTCCGGCGAATACGACGCGGGGACCCTGCCGGAGGGGGCGCTGGCCGGAATCGCGGTGTCGTCGGGCGTCGTGGAGGGCCGCGCCCGGGTCATCCTCAGCATGGAACAGGCCGACGTGCAGGAGGGCGACATCCTCGTCACCGTCTTCACCGACCCGAGCTGGTCGCCCCTGTTCGTCTCCGTCAAGGGCGTCGTCATGGAGGTCGGGGGCGTGATGACGCACGGCGCCGTGGTGGCCAGGGAGTACGGCCTCCCCGCCGTCGTCGGCGTGGAGGGCGCCACCAGGCGCATCGAGGACGGGCAGCTCATCCGCGTGAACGGCAGCGAGGGATACGTGGAGATTCTGCCAATTGCCAAAGACAATCCCAAGGACGCCTGACGACAGCGGAAACACAACGCAAGAATTCTCCGGCGATTTGTTTGGACCGGCTGAAACCCGGATCGGCCGAGAAAGAATATTGCCGATATGTCTTGACGATTCCCGAGAGCGATCCGGCACGATGAGAGGACAAAAGGAAGGACAGCAGCGGGAGGATTCATGCTGAAAGAAGCAGGCGCCATAGGCGTCCTCGTGGCCGCCCTTTTCGCCCCGTCGACCTCGGCTTCGGCCCAGTCCACGGAAAATCGCGCCATCGGCGTGTCCGCCGTATCCACCTCTCTCGGAATCTGCACGTCCGCGAATAGACGCGACTGCAAGTGGATGGAAGACGGCAACAAGCGCTGCTATTACTGCAAGAAAAAGAAGGGCGGCTGGAAGCGCCAGTACTGCGAGGGCAAGAGGGAGCGGGGCCCGAGAGAGCTCGAATGCACCTCGGCCGCGGCGCCGACCGCCACCAACCCGAAGCGGGTCTGCGAGAAATGCGTGGACCAGAAGTCCGGGAAACTCGTGTCGACCAAGTGCTCGACGCCCGGCTAGCCGAGACTCGTCCCTGACGGCCCAGACGACGAACAGCACCAGCGCGGGACGCCTTCAGCGGCGTCCCGCGCCCATGAGAACAGGCGGTCAGCCGGCGGCGGAGTCGCGGGTGCGGCCGTGGGCGTCGTGCGGGAGGTCGGCGTAGTGCCATTGGTGGTCGCGGGCATGTCTGCACGCGACCTCCAGGTCGCCGTCCTCGATCGCGGCCAGCAACCCGGCGTGGTCCCGGACGATGTCGTGCAGGTCGACCTCGGTGGCGACCATCGTGACCGACGTCCGCGCCTCGATCTGCAGGCCCTCCCAGGTGAGCTTGAGCAACTCGTTGTGCGCGGCCTCGACGATGCGCCGGTGGAAGGACACGCTGGCGCGCGCCGACGCCTCCCCGTCGCCGCTCTCCGCGGCGGCCCGCATCGTCTCCACATCCGCCCGCATCGCCTCCACCGGCACGGTCCCGGCCAGCAGGGCGAGCCGGGTGGCGGTCTCCTCCAGCGCCGCCCGCACGACGTAGCTCTCGCGCAGGGTCTCCTGTACGAAGGGGCGCACGAAAGTGCCGCGGCGCGGCTGGGTCTCCACCAGCCGCATGGCCTCCAGCTCGCGCAGCGCCTCGCGCACCGGCGCCTGACTGGTGCCGTAGGTCGCCGCGAGCCGCGTCTCCACCAGCCGCTCACCCGGGCCGAAGTGGCCGGACACGATGCTGGCGACCAGCGAGTCGCGGATCTGCCGCGCCAGCGTGAGGCGCGGCAGCTTGGCGGGCTCTTCGGTCATGAGGTGATCCTTTTGTTCGCGGGAGCTCTTGACGCGTACTTGTCGATAATCAATTATCGATAATCATAGCCAAGGAGGCCCGCACATGGTCATCCGCGCGGTGCACGTGCCGGAGTCAGCCGACGCCGTGATCGCCTGCCTGGCAGGGGGCGGCTGGATCATGGGTGGCGGCACGGCCGTGATGCCGCTGGTGAACAGCGGGACCGCGCCCGTCACCGAGCTGGTCAGCCTGCGCCGGGCAGGGCTGGGCGGCGTCGAGGTGGGCGACGGGGTGGCCAGGATCGGGGCGGCGGCCACGTTCGCCGCCGTCGGCGAGCACCCGGGGCTCGCGTTCCTGCGCCCCGCGCTGCGCACGATCGCCTCCCCGACCATCCGCAACCAGGCCACCGTGGGCGGCAATCTGTTCGTCGCACAGCCCTACGGCGATCTGGCCGTCTGCCTGCTCGCCCTCGACGCGACCTGCGAGATCGCCGGGCCGGTCGGCCGGCGCGACGCATCGGTGGCCGAAGTGCTGGCCTCCGGGGTCGCCGCGGACGAGGTCGTCGTGGCGGTACGGGCCACGCTGCCCGAGCCCGGCGACTGGTACTACCACAAGGCCATGCGCCGCCGGCTGAACTCGGCGGCGATCGTGACCGTCGCCTCCGTCACCCGGGTCGACGGCGGCGTGGTCACCTCCGCCAGGATCGCGCTGGGCGGCGTCGCGTCACTTCCGGTGCGCGCGGTGTCGGCCGAGCGCCTGCTGCTGGGCCGGCCGCTGACCCACGAGACCCTCACCGAGGCGGGCGAGGCGGCCCGTGACGACATCGACCCCTTCGACGACGCCTACGCCAGCGCGTGGTACCGGGCGCGGGTCCTGCCCGTGCACCTGCGCCGCGCCTTTCTCCCCTAGCAACGCAAGGCCGCATCAGTAAGAGGTGGACCGTGCCGTCACAGATCGTCTCGCTCGTCGTCAACGGAGAGCAACGCGAGTTCATCGCCGCGCCGGGCGCCACGCTGCTCGCCAGTCTGCGCGAGTCGCTGGGGCTTACCGCGGCCAAGCGGGGATGCGCGCAGGGCGCCTGCGGCACCTGCACCGTCCTGGTCGACGGCCGGCCCGAGGTCTCCTGCCTGGTCGCGGTGGAGACCGTCGCGGGCCGCTCGATCCGTACGCTGGAGGGGGTCGCCGCCGGCGGTGAGCTGGACGAGGTGCAGAGCGCCTTCGTCGACTGTTTCGCCACCCAGTGCGGCTTCTGCACGGCCGGCATGATCATGGTCGCCGAGGCGCTGCTCGACCGGAACCCCGATCCGAGCGAGGAGGACGTGGTCGAGGCGATCTCGGGCAACGTCTGCCGGTGCACCGGCTACCGGCCCATCATGATCGCCATCCTGGAGGCGGCCAAGCGCCGCCGTACGGTGGTGTCGCGATGACCTACCGGCTCGCCCCGATCGACACGAGCACCTTCGCCGCCGAACGGGCCGCCGCGGACGCCGGCGACCTCACGGTCATCGGCTCGGTGGTCCAGCGCTCCGACGCGCGCGGGCACGTCACCGGGCGTACCGAGTTCTTCGAGGACGTGGCCCCGCCGCGACTCGCCCACCTCAAGATGCACCGCTCGGCCCGGCACCACGCGCGGATCCTGAACGTGGACCTGAGCGAGGCCCTGGCCGTGCACGGCGTCCTGCGGATCCTCACCCACGCCGACATCCCGAACAACCTCTTCACCCCGCTCAAGCTGATCGGCGTCGGGCCGGACGACGAGCCCATCCTGGCCGTGGACAAGGTGCGCTACCTCGGCGAGCCGATCTGCGCCGTGGTCGCCGCGACCGAGGCGGCGGCGCTGGAGGGCGCGGCCCGGATCAAGGTCGCCTACGAGGACCTGCCCCCGGTCTTCGACGTCGAGGAGGCGCTGGAAGAGGGCGCGCCGCTGGTCAACGAGTACCACGGGCAGAACCACTTCATCTACGAGGGCCATCACTGCCGGCGGATCAGGTTCGGCGACGTGGAGGAGGCGTTCGCGCGCGCCGACCACGTCTTCGAGTGGCGCTACCAGTCCGCGCCGATCGAGCAGGCTCCCGTCGAGACCACCGGCTGCGTCGTCGTCCCGCAGGCCGACGGGCGGCTGCGCATCCACTCCGACACCCAGGCGTGCTTCTTCACCCTCGACAACACGGCCCTGATCCTGGAGACGCCGTTCAACAAGTTGCGCATCGTCGGCGGCACGGTCGGCGGCGGTTTCGGCGGCAAGGTGGACGTGGTGGTCGAGCCGGTCGCGTGCGTGGCCGCGATGCTGGCCGACCGCCCGGTCAAGTTCGTCTATGACCGGGCCGAGGAGATGCAGGTCTCCTCGCCGCGCGCCGCCGAGCGCATCTACATCAAGGACGCGGTCATGAACGACGGCCGGATCATCGGCCGCAAGGTCACCCTGTACGTCGACGCGGGCGCCTACGCCCGCCACAGCCCGTACGGCACCACGAAGGCCGCCGCGCACCTGCCCGGCCCCTACTCGATCCCGAACGTGTGGGCCGACTGCCACTGCGTGTTCACCAACCGCACGCCGTCCAGCGCCATGCGCGGCTTCGGCGTGACCATCGCCGACTTCGCGCTGGAGTCGCAGATGGACCGGATCGCCCGCGCGCTGGACCTGGACCCGCTGCGGCTGCGGCTGCTCAACGCCTACCGCGACGGGGACCTCAAGGCCCACCGCAAGGTCGCCGAGGGCACGGCCCTGGTCGAAGTGATCCAGAAGGTGGCGGAGATCTCCGGGCACGAGCTGCCCGAGGCGTACCGCCGCATGTCCTCCACCGGCAGAGAAGGGCTGTGACGATGGCGAAGCTGCGCGGCCGCGGGTACGCCTCGGTGAACTACCCGACCGGCATGAACCTGGGCGGCGACCCCTCGCAGGCGCTGGTCCACGCCACGACCACGGGCACGTTCGTGATCTCGCTGTCCTCGGTGGACCTGGGGCAGGGCATCAAGACGATCGCCGCCCAGTGCGCCGCCGAGACGCTGGGGCTGCCGATCGAGAACGTGCTCGTCGACACCGCCGACACCGACACCGGCCCGCACTGCATGGGCACCTTCGCCAGCCGCGGCACCCACCGCGTCGGCAACGCCGTCATCATGGCCGCATCCGAGGCACGCGGCGTGATGCTGGAGGTCGCGGCCGAGGAGATGGAGGTCGACGCCGCGGACCTGGAGACCGACGGCACCGGCTTCATCCAGCTCAAGGGCGCGCAGGACAAGCGCATCCACATCACCGATCTGGCGCTGGCCGCGCACTTCAAGCACGGGCGGACGATCTCCGGACGCGGCATCTACCTCAAGGAGCCGAGCACGCCGGTGCCCGAGACGGGGGAGATGGACCCCGACTCCTGCCAGGCGCACGCGTGCACGGCCGCCGTCGTCGAGGTGGACGACGAGACCGGGGTGGTCGAGGTGGTGGAGCTGTACAACGTCTACGAGGTCGGCAGGGCGCTCAACCCGGCCATGGCGACGCAGCAGGTGGAGGGCGGGGCCTGGATGGGCGTGTCGCACGCGCTGTTCGAGACCACCGAGCCGTACTACCCGATTCGCGACCACGGGCCGCGCGACTTCGCCGGGTACCTGATGCCCGGGCCCGCCGACATCCCCGTCCAGCACAGCCTGTTCCTGGAACGCCCGGCCGCGAACGGGCCGTACGGCGCGAAGGGGATCGGCGAGATGACGGCGAACGCCCCGATCCCGGCCATCGCCAACGCGATCTTCGACGCCTGCGGCGTGCGCCTGGACTCGATGCCGTTCACCCCCGAGCGTGTCCTGCGCGGGCTTGACGACCTGCGCGGCTGATGTCACCGGTCACCGTAAATCTGAGGAGGAACCATGTTGAAGGTCGTCTCGCTGCTCAAGCGCGCCGAGGGACTGTCCCACGAGGAGTTCGCGAAGTGGGTGGTGGAGGATCACGTCGAGTTCGCCAGGAAGCTGCCAGGCCTGCGGAGGTACACGGTGAGCGTGACCAACGCCGACGGAGGGGCGTACGACTCGGTGAACGAGCTGTACTTCGACGATGAGGACGCGCGGGCCGCCGCGTTCGGCTCCGAGCACGGCAAGGCCGCGGCGGCCGACGCCGCGGCGCACACCTCACAGCGCATCCACTTGCTGACCACCGAGCACGCGCAGTTGTGACGACCGACGGCGTCGCGCCCGGCCTCCTGCGCGAGCACGAGCTGGCCGCCGCGCTGGAGGCGCAGGGCTACTTCGCCGACGAGGGGCTGTGCACGGCCGTCCACCTGGCGTTGCGGCTGGACCGGCCGCTGCTGCTGGAGGGCGAGCCCGGCGTCGGCAAGACCGAGGTCGCCTCGGTGCTCTCGCGCGTCACCGGCCTGGACCTGATCCGCCTGCAGTGCTTCGAGGGCCTGGACGCCGGCCAGGCCCTCTACGAATGGGACTACCCCAAGCAACTTCTCCAGGTCCGGGTGGCCGAGAGCCGCGGCCAGGACGTCGGCGACCTGTACCGGGAGGAGTTCCTGCTGCGCAGGCCACTGCTGCGCGCCGTGCAGGCCGAGCGGGGCGCGGTGCTGCTGATCGACGAGATCGACCGGGCCGACAGCGAGTTCGAGGCGTTCCTGCTGGAGTTCCTGGGCGACTTCCAGATCACGATCCCGGAGCTGGGCACGATACGGGCGCGCACACCGCCGATCGTGGTGCTGACCTCCAACCGTACGCGCGAGTTGCACGACGCGCTCAAGCGGCGCTGTCTCTACCACTGGATCGCCTTCCCCGAGCCGGGCCGCGAGCGGGCGATCCTGCGCGCCGCGGTGCCCGGGCTGGAGGAGCGGGCGGCGGAGGGCCTCGTCCGGGCGGTGCAGCGCGTACGCCGCCTGCCGCTGCTCAAACGCCCCGGCATCGCCGAGTCGGTGGAGTGGGCCCGCGGCGCGCTGGCCCTGGCCGAGGGCGGCAGCCCGTGGCCGGTGGCGCTGCGCCGGGCACTCGGCCTGCTGATCAAGGACGAGGAGGACACCCGGCTGCTCCTCGGGCACGCGGAGGAGGTCTTCGACGATCCCTGACCCGGCCGTGCTCGCGGAGGAGGTCTTCGACGATGCCTGATCCGGCCGTGCTCGCGGCGGATCACCTGTGGGGGTTCCTGAGCGCGCTGCGCGGCGCGGGCGTGCCCGCCGCGCCGACCAAACGGGCGGACCTGCTGCGGACGATCGCCGAGTCCCCGCCGCCCGACCTGACCGTGCTGTACTGGTACGCCCGGATCACTCTGTTGCAGGACGTGAGCGATCTGCCCGCCTTCGACCGCGTCTTCGATGCCTGGTTCCGGCGGGGCGGCCCCGGACCCGCCGACCCGCCGCTCGAAGCGGACGACGGCGGCGCGCAGTCCCCCGGCGGCCCCGGCGCGGACGACCCGCCGCCCCGCGAGGTGCGGCCGGGCGACGGGATCGAGGCCAGCACCTTGAGCACCCACGGCACGCGCGACTTCGGCAGGACCGACGAAGGCCGGGCCGCGTACATGCGCGCGCTCCAAGCCGCCTGGCCCGCCGTGTTGCCCGCCGTCCCGTCACGGCGGCGCCGCCCCGCCCGGTCGGGGGACCGGCTGGACGTGCGGCACGCGTGGCGACAGGCCCACCGCCACGACGGGGAGATCATCCAGCTACGCCGCCTCGCCCGCCCACCGCGCCCGCGCCGGCTGCTGATCCTCATCGACGTCTCCGGCTCGCTCCGGCCGCACAGCCCGGACCTGCTCCGCGCCGCGCACACCGCGCTGCGCGCGGCGCCGGCACGTACGGAGGTGTTCACCTTCGGCACCCGGCTCACCCGGATCACCGCCGCGCTCTCGCACCCGCACGCCGACCAGGCGCTGCGGGCCGTGTCGAGGCTGGTCACGGACGCCGACGGCGGTACGGCGATCGGCACGGCGCTGCAAGGCTTCCTGGGCAACCCGCGTTTCGTGGCGCTCGCCCGCGGAGCGCTCGTGATCGTGCTGTCCGACGGGCTCGAACGCGGCGACCCCGTCCCCATGGTGCGCGCCACGGCTCGCCTGTCGCGGCTCAGCCACCGGCTTGTCTGGTGGTCCCCGCTGGCCTGCTCGCCGGCCTACCGCCCCGTCACGCGCGCCATGGCCGCCCAGCTCCCGAGCCTGGACCACCTCGGCGGCGTCCGCGACCTGGCCACCATGCTGGCGGAGGTCCGACGCCTCCCCGCCGTCCTGTCCGGCCCCCGCCACCTCGCGGCGCGGCGCTGGTCCACCCCGCGAACCTTGGGAACGACGCCATGACCCACGCCCCCGCCGAAATCGTCGACGCGCACCACCACATCTGGCGCGCCGCCGACCTGCCCTGGCTGCAGGGGGAGATGGTTCCGCGCATCTTCGGCCCGTACGAGCCGATCCGCCGTGACTATCCCGCGTCCGAGTACGCCGCCGAGGCCACCGCCTGCGGCATCACCTCTGCGGTCTACGTCCAGGCCAACTGGCGGATCGACCGCTGCGTGGATGAGGTGCGGTGGTTGCGCGAGGTACACGCCGAGACCGGCTGGCCCACCGCCGTGGTGGGCTCCGCCGACCTGTTCGACGAGGGCGCGGTCGAGGTCATGCGCCGCCAGGACGCCCTCACCCCGCTCGTCCGCGGCACCCGGCTGCAACTGCACTGGCACGAGCGGCCGGAGTTCCGCTTCGCCGCCGGCCCCGACCGGATGAAGGACCCTGTCTTCCGGCGCAACATCGCCGCGCTGGCCGACCTCGGCTGGTTGTTCGAACTCCAGGTGTTCCCCGCGCAGATGGCCGACGCCGCGGCCCTCGTGGCCGACTTCCCCGACGTGACCTTCGTGCTCGTCCACGCCGGGATGCCGGTGGGCTTAGGGGCGGCGGTCCTCGGCGAGTGGACCCGCGGCATGAGGCTGCTGGCCGAGCGGCCCAACGTCGTGGTGAAACTCACCGGCCAGGGCACCTTCGTGCACCGCGTGGACCGGGCGCTGATCGAGACGGTGACGGCGACCTGCCTGGACCTGTTCGGCTCCCGGCGCTGCATGTGGGGCAGCAACTTCCCGATCGAGAAGCTCTGGACCGACCTGGCCACCCTGCTCTCCACCTGGCAGGAGGTGCTCTCCGGCCGATCAGAGGAGGAGCAGCGGGACGTGTTCTCCGCGACGGCCACCCGGGTCTACCACCTGTGAACTGACTTTCGACAGGGGCGTGGCGGGTGCCGGTCTGGGCCTCGGTCGGCCCATTCCCCGGCACCTTGCTGCTGGCCGTCGCGGCCTGGCGCTCGGGCAGTCCGCTCGGCGTTCAGGTGCCGCGTGATCGGCTGCCGGCGCCGACCGGCCGGTCCAAGGCGCTGAGCTGGTGAGGAGCCCGGCTCAGCGGTCTTCGTCCGCGCGGGCGACCCCTGAGATGATCATGCGGGTCAGCAGGTCGTAGCTGTCGTCGGTGCTCTCCGCGAGCCCGAAGCCGCCCGCCGACTCCAGAACCGCGAACCCGTGCACCGCCGCACGCAGGCAGCGGGCCGCGTGGATCGTGCCGGAGTCGCCCAGCCCGTACGCGCGCAACGACGCGAGCAGGATGTCCAGCAGGCGATCGCCCGCCGCCTGCGTGCCGGGCTGAGGCGTCTGGATGACCGCGGCGTAGCGGTGCGGATGCCGCAGGACGTAGGCGCGCCAGGCGTTCATGAGGGCGCGTACCGCCTCGTCGCCCGAGCGGCCGAGCACCGCGTCGCCCGCCAGGGCGGAGATCTCGTCGGTGACCCGTGCCGACAGCAGCTCGCGCAGCTCGGCGAGGTTGCGTACGTGCTTGTAGAGCGAGGGGGTGGCCACGCCCGCCCGCGCGGCCACCGCCGACAACGTCAGGGCCTCGGGCCCGCACTCGTCGACCACCAGCGCCGCGAGATCGACCACGCTCTCCCGCGACAGCGCCGCCCTAGCCACGGGTGCGCTCCTTGATGAACGGCACCATCGCCGCCGCCACCTCGGCCGGGTATTGGGCGTGCGGGTAGTGGCCGGCGCCCTCGATCATCGTGACGGTGCCGCGTCCGGCGGGCATGGCGGCGACGATGCCGTCGGCCTCGGCTCGCGGGTCGGCCCAGTCGGGGTCGAGCGTGCCCATGATGACCAGGGCGTCGCGGGTGATGTCAGGCAATTGGGCGCCGGCGTCCGTCGGGGCGGACTGGCCCATCTTGGCGACCACGGCCATCCGGCCCGGCCTGCGCAGGTCGGCCTCCAGGGTGGCGATGTAGTCGTCGTAGTCGGCGGGCTTGGCGCCCGGGAGGGCGTGGTCGAGGTAGCGCTTCCACAACCCGACGCTGCGCAGGATGGCCGTGCCCATCAGCAGGGTGATGCCCTTGCGGTGGTGGCCGTTGCGCAGCAGGCCGCCCAGGTCGATCTTCTGCGCCCGGGTGAACGGGCCGATCTCCACCAGGGCGCTGACCAGCTCGGGCGCCTGGGCGGCGGCGATGGTGGCCGCTCCGCCCGAGAACGAGTGCCCTGCGATCGCGGCGGGACCGCCCAGGTGGCGGATCAGGGCCAGCAGGTCGCCGGCCACGTCGGTGCGGGTGTAGGAGGCCCAATCGGCGCTTGATTCGCCGTGCCCGCGCAGGTCCGGGCTCGCCACCCGGAAACCGGCCGCCACCAGCTGGGGAACCAGGAACCTGAACGCCTTCCTGCCATCGCCCATCCCGTGCGCCAGCACCACCAGCGGTCCTTCGCCGGTCACGTCGTAGGCGAGCCGCCCGCCGTCGATCTCCAAGAACTCGGTCATGTCTTTCCCTCTCGGCTATTTGCTATAACCGAGAGGCTAATGGCATTAGCCTGCGTCGTCAAGTGGCGGTCATGCGTCGCGCATCCGTAACAGCAGCCCGCCGCCCAGGAGCGCCGCGGCGGCCCATGCGGCGAGCACACCCAGGCCGGCCCATGGGCTGAGGGGCAGGCTGGACAGGTTGGTGGTGGCCTGGATGGCGAGGCCGGCGTTCATGGGGGAGATCCGCCAGAGAATCCGCTGCCAGTGATCGTCGCCGATCATGAGGATGAGGGCGGGGAAGAGGTAGAGCAGGCCGAGGACGACCCCGATGGCGGTGGCGGAGTCCCGCACGGCGGTGGCGACCCCCAGGCTGAACAGGGCGATCAGCGCCAGATAGAGGACCGAGCCGACGGCGGCGCGCAGCATGGGGCCGCTGGTGAGGATGAGCATGTCGGGGGTGAAGCCGTTGCCGAGCAGGATGCGCCGTGCGGCCAGCGAGGAGACGAGCACGGCGACGCTCCCGGCGATCAGGGTCAGGCCGGCCAGGATGATCGCCTTGGCCGCCAGGACGCCGGCCCGGCGCGGCATGGCCGTCAGGGTGACGCGGATCATGCCGCTGCCGTGCTCGCCGGTGATCGCCAGGACCGCCAGGATGGCGACGACCGCCTGACTCACCTGGACCCCGAAGAGGCTGATCTCGGCGGGGTCGTAGCCGCAACCCTTTGCGGCGCAGGACACGACGGCGCAGGCCGCGACGCTGACGGCGACGGTCAGCACGACGATCGTGAGCAGCAGCGGGCCGGTGCCCGCCAGGGTGCGGAGTTTCGTCCACTCCGCGTGCAGGTGCTCTCTCATGCGTCCCTCCGGCGGAGCTGGACGACGGCCAGGCCGAGGACGAGCGCGGCATAGCCGGCCAGCACGGCCAGGCCGGCCCACGGTGGCAGCGGGTAGAACCCGGCGATGGGCGCGTAGTGGCCGAGCATGTGCGCGTACTCCGGGATGCTCTGCTGGATGGCGAAGCCGGCCGCCGGGGTGACGCGCAGCAACCATTGCGCGGCGCTGTCGGGGAGGACCGAGGTGGTCGCCAGGACGTGCGGGACCACGATCACCGCGACGGCGGTGATGACCGCCGCGACACTGCGTCGCAGCAGCGCGCCGAGGGCGAGGGCCAGCACGGCGGCCAGCGCGAACAACGCCGCCATCCCGACCACGACGCGCACCTGGGTGAGCAGGGACACCGGCAGGACGGCGTTGCCGTTGTCGCGCAGGATCCGCCCGCCGGCCGTGAACGTGATCGCGGTGGCGGGCAGGGCGGCGGCGAAGGTGACCAGGCCGAGCGCCAGCGCCTTGGCTGCCAGCATCCGGCCGCGGTGCGGGCCGGCCAGCAGGGTCGTCCGGATCAGGCCGTGCCGGTACTCGGCGGTGATGAACATGACCGCCACGACGATCACCAGGATCAGCCCGGTCAGCGCGCTGCTGAGGGGACGTTCGGGGGGCGAGCCCTCGATGGCCGGCGCGATGTCGCCGACGCCGGTTACCGAGAAGGTGCCACCGGACTGGCTGGCGCGGCCCGGGTGGTGCGCCGACCCGTCGGGTGCGACGCTGACACCGATGTCGTCGTTGCGCCACGCGCCGGACGTGTTGCCTTGGAGCTTGACCTGGTCGAACTCGCCGGTGGCCTCGGTAAAGCGGGCCGCCGCGATGGACCCGCCGAGATCCCCCTGCGTGACCGTGAGGTCGCCGGGGGAGGTCGCGAACATTCCGACCTGGACGGTCTGCGGTAGCCCGGTCAGGGCCGTGGCGCCGATCTGGGCCCAGCTCGTGCCGTCGGCGGACTCGTACCCGGTGAGGGTGTCGCCGGAGCGGGTCAGCCGCAGCCAGCGCGGCGACTGCTTGGACACGCCGCCCGGCCGACCGGCCATGTCGTGGGTGAAGTTGTGCTGCATCCGCACCCCGCGCTCACCGGTCATCATCACCGCCGCGTAGGCAGAGCCCTGCTTCGTGCTCTCCTTGATCATGACTCCGGCCTTCGCCCACGGCACGACCCCGGCGACCACGTTGCGCTGCCCTGGGGTGACGTCGGGCTTACGGATCTGGCCGGTCATGGAGGTGAGGCGGACGGTGATGCTGCCATCCCCGGCCAGCGGCCGGTGCACGAAATAGAACTTGTCGTCCACCGCTTCGCCGCCCGGACCCACCAGAGGCGGGGGACAGGCGACCTCGACCGGACCAGAGCTGCACGAGGCATGATTGCTGGACGCGGACAGCAGCCCGAGCAGCACGGTGACCAGCGCCGCCGCCGTCATGGCGACCATCCAGCCGCGTACCGTCCTGAACTTCGTCCACTCGGCGCGCAGCAGTCGCCAGAAGCGATGGGAGAGGGCGCTCATCGTGCCGTTCCCCGGTATTCGACCGCGTCGCCGGTGAGGTCCATGTAGGCCTGCTCCAGCGTCACCCGATGCGCCGCCACCTCGGAGAACGGCACCGCGTTCGCGTTGAGCACGGCCACGACGCGTTCGGGGGGCAGCCCCGAGACCACCAGCGTGTCGCGATCGGTCACGGCCACGGTGGCGCCGGCGGGACCCAGCACCGACATCGCCGCGGGACCCGCCGCCGTACGCAAGGTGACCCGGCCGCGGGAGGCGGTCGTGATCAGCTCGGCCACGCCGGTGTCGGCGATGACGCGGCCCCTGCCCACCACCACGAGATGGTCGGCGGTGTCCTCGAGCTCGCTCATCAGATGGCTGGACACCAGCACGGCACGCCCCTCATCGGCCAGCGACCGCAGCAGGCCGCGCATCCAGACGATGCCCTCGGGATCCAGGCCGTTGACCGGTTCGTCCAGCATGAGCACCGGCGGGTCCCCCAGCAGCGCGGCGGCGATGCCGATCCGCTGGCGCATGCCCAGCGAGAAGCCACCCGCCCTGCGCCGGGCCGCGGAGCTCATCCCCACCAGTTCGAGCACCTCGTCGACCCGCCTGCCGTGCAGCCCCTGGGAATGGGCCAGCCACAGCAGGTGGTTGCGCGCGGTGCGGCCGGGTTGCAACGCGCCCGCGTCCAGCAGCGCGCCGACGTGGCTGAGCGGGGTGCGCAGGCTCGTGTACGGCCGCCCGCCGACCAGCGCGTGACCCTCGTCGGCCGCGTCCAGGCCGAGGATCACCCGCATCGTGGTGGACTTGCCCGCCCCGTTGGGGCCGACGAACCCGGTGACCTGTCCCGGCGACACGGTGAACGACATGCCGTCCAGCGCCATGGTCCGGCCGAACCGCTTGCGCAGCCCGTTGACTTCGATGGTTGCCTGCATGCGATCGGTTGTACGGCCCCGGCCCTAACAGGGGCCGAACGGAGGCTGTCACATCGTTGTTAGGTCCGGCACGGCATCCTGGAACCCATGAGAAAGTGGCGACGCCCGGCGCGCATGCGCTTCACCCTTCTGTACGGTGCCATGTTCATGCTGTCCGGCGTCGTGCTGCTGGTCATCGCCAACCTCGTGGGCCTCGGCGGGACGCAGGTCAGCCGGACGACGTTCCCCGGGGCTCCGCCGGTCACGCTCGCCGCCGCCAACGACCACATCGCCTCCCTCCAGGCCCAGCTGTCGGACACCCACACGGCCCAGTTGCGTCAGCTCCTGATCGGCTCGGCGGTGGCGCTGGCGGTCATGGCCGTGGTGTCGGTCGTCATGGGCCGGGTCATCGCGGGCCGGGTGCTGCGCCCGCTGCGGGTGATCACCGCGGCCACCCGCCGGATCTCCGCCGACAACCTGCACGAACGGCTGGCCGCGCAGGGCCCGGCCGACGAGGTCAAAGATCTCGCCGACACCATCGACGGGCTGCTGGAACGGCTGGAGAGCTCGTTCGCGGCGCAGCGCCGGTTCGTGGCCAACGCCTCCCACGAGCTGCGCACGCCGCTGACCACCATGCGCGCCTCCCTGGACGTGGCCATGGCCAAGCCGGAGCCCGTACCGGCGCAGACCGCCGGGCTGGCCGACCGGCTGCGCACCGAGCTCGACCAGATCGACCGGCTGCTCGACGGGTTCCTCATGCTCGCCCGCGCCCAGCACGGCGCCCTGACCGACCGTACGGTACTCTCGCTCGGCCGCCTGGCGAGCGCCGCCCTGGAGGCCAGGGCGGCCGACGTCACCGCCAAGAGCCTCACCGTGCACGCCGACGCCGACGACGGCGCGTGGACGCAGGGGAACGGGACGCTCCTCGCCCGCATGATCGACAACGTGATCGACAACGCCATCACCCACAACCACCACGGCGGCCGCATCCACCTCGCCACCACCACCGAGGGCGCGACGGCCAGGCTCGTCGTCGAGACCGGCGGGCGCCTTCTCGACCAGGAGCAGGTCGATCGGCTGGCCCAGCCCTTCCAGCGGCTCGGCGCCGACCGCACCCGCTCCGGCGACGGCTCAGGGCTCGGCCTGTCGATCGTCGCGGCCATCGCCGCCGCGCACGACGGCGCCCTCGACCTGCGGGCCCGGCCGGAAGGCGGTCTGCGGGCCGCCATCTCGCTGCCCGTGGCGACCGCGCGGGTTCCGGCATGAGAGTGCTCCTGGTCGAGGACGCCCGCTCCCTCGCCGCCGTACTGGTCGAAGGGCTGAGCGATCAGGGGATGGCCGTGGACGTGGCCTACGACGGGCTGGAGGCCGCCGCCAAGCTCGACGTCAACGCCTACGACGTGGTCGTCCTCGACCGTGACCTGCCGGGCATCCACGGCGACACGCTCTGCCAGATGATCACCGACCGCGACGACCGCGCCATGGTTCTGATGCTGACCGCCGCCGACTCGCCCATGGACCGGGTCGCCGGCCTGACGCTGGGGGCCGACGACTACCTGGCCAAGCCCTTCCACTTCCCCGAACTGGTGCTGCGCATCCACTCCCTGGCCCGCCGCCGGCCCTCCGCCCGGCCCCGTACGCTGCGCGCGGCGGGCATCGAGCTCGACCCGCTGTGCCGGACCGTCACCCGCGACGGCCGGCACCTGGACCTGTCGGTCAAGGAGTTCGCCCTGCTCGAAGCGCTCCTGCGCGCCTTCCCCGCCTTCCTCAGCGCCGAGGACCTGCTTGAGCAGGTGTGGGACGAGTACGCCAACCCCCTGACCAACACCGTCACGGTCACCATCGGCCGCCTGCGCCGCAAGCTCGGCGAGCCCGCGGCCATCACCACGACGCCCGGGGTGGGGTACCGGATCACGGCTCCCTGATCTGGAGCGATCACCCCGGCCGAGGCTCGGCGCGATCGGGTACGCCGACGCGTCGTCGATCGTCGAAGAGCGCAGGTCGGGCGGCCGGCTCGCTCGCGGACGGTTTCCTCCGCTAATGGGCGTTCGTGAGGGCAGAGGGAGTGTCGTGGAGGAAAGCTCTCTGTTGGATGCGACCCCGGGCCTGCTGGTAGACGACAGCGACGACGACGATCCGGTGCTGGTGCGGCCCGACGGCACCCGGGTGGACACCTGGCGTGAGCACTATCCGTACCCCGAGCGGCTGGCCCGCGAGGACTACGACCACTTCAAGAGACTCCTGCAGATCGAGTTGGTGAAGTTGCAGTACTGGGTCAAGGAGCGCGGCGAACGGCTGGTGATCGTCTTCGAGGGCCGCGACGCGGCGGGCAAGGGCGGCACGATCAAGCGCTTCACGGAGCATCTCAACCCGCGCGGCGCCACCGTGGTGGCGCTGGAGAAGCCGTCGGAACGCGAACGCACCCAGTGGTACCTGCAGCGCTACCTCTCCCACCTGCCCGCGGCCGGGGAGATCGTGCTGTTCGACCGCTCCTGGTACAACCGGGCCGGGGTGGAGCGGGTGATGGGCTTCTGCACCGAGGCCGAATGCCAGGAGTTCATGGTGCAGGCGCCGATGTTCGAGCGTGCTCTGGTCCGCGACGGCATCCATCTGTTCAAGTTGTGGTTCTCGGTGACGCGCTCCGAGCAGCGCACCCGCTTCATCATCCGTCAGGTCGATCCGGTACGGCAGTGGAAGCTGTCGGCGATGGACCTGGCCTCCCTCGACAAATGGGACGAATACACCGCCGCCAAGGAGGAGATGTTCCTCAACACGGACATCGCCGAGGCGCCGTGGACGGTCATCAAGAGCAACGACAAGAAGCGGGGCCGGCTGGAGGCGATGCGGCACGTGCTGAGCCGGTTCGACTACGACGACAAGGACCATGACGTGGTCGGCTGCCCGGATCCGATGATCGTCAGATCGGCGTCCGACATCTACGACGAGGACCACACCGCGCCATCCCCCTGAATCGGGCGATTCACTCGTTTCGTGCCGTTCGCCTGGGTAGTGGGGGTGTTTCGGAGAGGTGAGGAGTCGTGTGATGGCCGGCCATGTGGAGGTCGAACGCAAGTACGAGATCGACGGCGTCGACGAGGTCGCGATCGAGGACTTCACCGGACCTGACGGCCGGGTCACGGTGGATGAGCCGGAGACCCGGCGGCTGGTGGCCGACTATGTCGACACCCAGGCCCTGACCCTGGCCGGCCACGGCATCACGCTGCGCCGCCGCCGGGGCGGCCAGGACGAGGGCTGGCATCTCAAGCTGCCGATGGCCAAGGGATCCAGGCGCGAGGTGCGCGCTCCGCTCGGAACGGGGGCGCATCGGGTGCCCGCGCGGCTGGCCAAGCTGGTCATGGCCCACGTACGGGGGCGCGAACTCGTCCCCATCGTCACCCTGGAGACCACCCGCACGATACGGCGGCTGCGTGACGACCGCGGTGAGGTGCTGGCGGAGGTGGCCGACGACGTGGTTCACGGGCGCCGCCTGGACGGCGACCAGCGATCCGTGTCGTGGCGCGAGATCGAGGTCGAACTGGTGGACGGCCCCACCGCCGTCCTGGACACGGTGGAGGCCAGGCTGCGCGAGTCCGGGGCGGTGCCGTCCCCGGCCGGCTCCAAGCTGGCACGCGTGCTGGGCGACGACCTCGCCCCGGATCCCGCCCTCGAACCCGGGCGCAGCGCGGGAACGGTGCTGATCGCGTACGTGCGGCGGCAGCGCGACCAACTGCTCGCCTACGACCCACTGGTACGGCTGGCCGACCACGACGACGACTCGGTGCACAAGATGCGCGTGGCCGTACGCCGGATCCGCAGCCTGCTGCGTACCCACTCCCGGCTGCTGGACCGCGACCGGATCGGCGCTTTCGACGCGGAGCTGAAATGGTTGGCCGGCGAACTGGGCACGGTCCGCGATCTCGAAGTGCTCACCGCCCGCTTCGACCGGCGCCTCGCCGACCAGAGCGACACCAAGGGACACCTGGCGGACGCGGAATGGCCCGCCCACCTGGCCGCGCGGGAACGCAGGGCCCGGCAGGAGCTGAACAGGACGCTGCGCACGCCGCGCTACTTCGCCGTGCTGGCCGCCATCGACGACTTCATCGCCGGCCCGCCCTTCCACGACCAGGCGAGACGTAAGGTCAGCCGCCTCACGCCCACGCTGGTGGCCAAGAGCTGGCGCAAGGTCCTGAGCAAGTACGCCAAGGCCAGGCATCTGCCAGAAGGCCCCGAGAGCGACCGCGCCCTGCACTCCACCCGCAAGGCGGCCAAGCGCGCCCGCTACACCGCCGAGGCGGCCACGCCTTCTCTCGGCAAACCCGCCAGGAAACTCGCCAAACAGGCGGAACGCCTGCAGGAAGCGCTCGGCCGTCGTCAAGACGCGCTGGTCGCCCGGCGGCAGCTCACTGAGCTCGCCACACGCCCCGGCCTGACGACCGCCGACGCCTTCACCCTCGGCCTGCTGCTGGCCACAGAGCGCCACGAGGCCGCCGAGGCGGACCACGCCCTCGCCCCCGCCTGGGACCGGGCCGCCGACCCCAAGCTCCTGCGCGCGCTCAAATCCTGATCCCCGGCTGGTGACAGGGGATCCCCATCTGCCGGGCGGGCTTGCCCCTTCGTCCGCGAGTGCGCAGACTGAGCGGTGACCCTTTCCGGGAAGAGATGAGAACGCCAGTGAAGGCATGGATCCTGCTGATCGTCGGCGTGCTGTTCGCCCTGATGGGGGCGGTGTGGACGCTGCAAGGGCTGGGCATTCTCGGTGGCAGCGCGATGAGCGGCGTCACCACCTGGGCGATCATCGGCCCTGTCGTGGTCGTCGTCGCCGTGGCCGTCGCCGTGTTCGGCGCACGAGACCTGGCCAGAAGGAAGCCCCGCGACTGACCCGCACCACGTCACGGTCCACCGCCGAGGGCGGCACGTGCTCTGGCCGCCATGGCCTCGTCCACCATCTCGCCCTCGAAGGTGATCGCACCGGCTCCGCCCGCCTGGGCCCGGTCCACGGCGGCGATCAGCCGTTCGTAGCGGGCGAGCTCCTCGGGGCTCGGTGAGAACACCTCGTTGATCACCGGGACGTGGGAGGGGTGGATGGCTACCATGCCCTCGTAGCCGAGGGAGCGGTTCTGCTCGGCGAAGGCGCGCAGCCCGTCGAGGTCGGCGATGTCCGTCCACAGGCCGGCGACGGGGCAGGGCACGGCCGCGGCGCGGGCGTCGAGCAGGACGCGGGAGCGCAGGGCCAGGGTCTCGGTCCCGTCGCGGCTCCAGCGGTAGCCGATCGCGCGTTCGACGTCCCCGCCCTTGCCGGTGACCGCTCCGAGGTAGGCGACTCTCGGGGCGGCGCGCGCGATCTCGTACGCCTCCCTCAGGGCGGCGGCGCTTTCGAGCAGCGGCACCAGGGCGATGTGCCCGTCGGGCAGGCCGTGCTCGCGTTCGCACCAGCTCAGCAGCCGGTCGGCGAGTAGCACGTCGGCGGGGCCGTTCACCTTGGGCAGGACCACTCCGGCCAGACGGGGGAGGGCGACGGCGCGCAGGTCCTGGGCGCCCGCCCAGCCGTCGAGCGGGTTGATCCGGACGAAGAGCGCCATGTCGCCGGTCATGTTCGCGACGGCCTCGGCCACGTGGTCGCGGGCGGCGGGTTTCCCGGCAGGTGGGACGGCGTCCTCAAGGTCGAGGATGGCCGCGTCGGCCCCGGCGGCCTCGGCCTTGGCGAGCCAGCCGGTCCTGGTGCCGGGGACGAACAGCAGGGAGCGCAGCGCCGGGCGTTCAGATGACACCGCGTTTCTCCAGATCGTCGACGTCGAGCCCGAGCCACTCGCGGTAGACCAGGTCGTTGTCCTGGCCGAGCGCGGGCCCGGTGCGCCAGACGCGGCCGGGCGCCTGGTGGAAATGGGGGAGGGCGGCCTGCATGCGGACGGGCCCGAGGTCGGGGTCGTCGACGGTGATGATGTCGCCGCGTTCGGCGTAGACGGGGTCGGAGGCGATGTCCTCCGCGGTGAAGACGCGCGAGGCGACCACCTCGGCGTCCGCGAACGCGCGCAGGCATTCCTCGGTGCCGCGCGCCGCCACCCAGGCGCGCAGTTCGGTGTCCAGCCGTTCGCGCCCGGCGAGTTGCTGCCGGGTGGTGGCGTACTCCTGCTCGGGCAGGCCCAGGAGGCGGACGACGTTCAGGACGGAACGCAGGGTGGCGGAGGTGACGGTGATCCAGTCGGCGTCGGCGGAGAGGTAGGTGTTGATGACGGCGGCGGGGGCGACGGCCAGCTGATTGCCGGACCTGCCGGGGACGACGCCGAGCTGGTCGTGCGTGATGACCTGCCACTCGACGAGCCGGAAGAGCGGCTCGAAGAGGGCCAGGTCGATCCACTCGCCGTCGAACGACGGGTCGTTCGCCCGGCGGTGCAGGGCGGCGAGCACGGCGTACGCGCCCATCAGCCCGGTCACCGCGTCCCCGTGCGAGAACCCCGTGTGCACGGGCGGCCCGTCAGGGAAGCCGGTCAGGTGCACCACGCCGCTGCGGGCCTCGCCGACCTTGCCGAAGCCGGGGGCGTCCGCCCGCGACGAGGTCGCGCCGAACCCGGAGATCTGCAGCAGGACGGCGGTGGGATTGACGCGGTGCACGGCCTCCCAGTCGAGCTCCCAGGCCCGCAGCCGCGACGCGCGCAGCGTGACGATCACGACGTCGGCCCAGGCCACCAGCCGGTGGGCGACCGCGCGGCCGCCGGGGTCGTGCAGGTCCAGGGTGACCGAGCGCTTGTTGCGACCGGCGACCTTGAACCACAGCGGCACGCCGTCACGTGTCGGCCCCATCGCGCGGGCGGCGTCGCCGGAGCCGGGCGGTTCGACGTGGACGACGTCCGCGCCCTGGTCGGCGAGCATGGAGCCGGCCAGCGGCCCGGCGACCACGTGGGCGAACTCCACCACCTTCAATCCGCGCAACTGCCCGCACTGTTCAGAGGCCACGCATGAACTCCTTCGTCCCGTTCGATGGAGCTTCATCGTGCACAGACCCAGAAATGCGGGTCCAGCAGGCTGAGTGGATAAATTCATGCGCTTATCGCATCAATGGGTGATCCAGGCCGCGCCGGCCGGCACCTCCCGCCCTTCGGCGCGGACCTCGTCCAGCAGGTCGAGGAACGCGGCGGCGGCGGGTGGCAGAGCGCGGCGGGCCCGCACCACGATGTCCAGACGCCGTTCGACCACGGGGCCGACCAGCTCGCGGTGCACGACGTGCCCGGGCCCCAGCAGGGGCAGCACCAGGGCGGGCATCGCCGACACCCCGAGCCCGGCGGCGACCAGCCCGCCCACCGTCGCCACGTTGCCGGCCTCAGCGGCAGGCGTGACCATGGCCCCGGCCTGCTCGAACGCCGCGTCGGTCAGCCTGCGCACGCTGGACTCGGGGCCGACGGCCAGGAACGGCTCGGCGGCCAGGTCCTCCCAGGTGACCTCGTCGCGGGCGGCGAGCGGATGGCTCTGCGGCAGCACGGCGCGGAAGCGGTCGCGGATCAGCGGGCGGTGCTCCAGCCGGTCGGAGGCCGCGCCGACGGTCGTGACGGCGAAGTCGGCGTCGCCGTTCAGGACTCTGCCGATGACGGCCCGTTCGAGGCCGTCCATGATCCGGACGCTCACGCCCGGCCGCCGGCCCCGGAACGTGGAGATCATCTGGGGCAGCAGCACGGCCGCGACCGACGGGAGGGTGGCCATGACGACCACGCCGGACTCGCCGAGCAGGTAGCGCCGCAGCTGTTTCATGCCCGACCGGTGGGCGTCCACGATCTGCTCGGCCACGCGCAGGGTCTCCTGGCCGGCCGCGGTGAGCCGCACGTTGCGGGTGTCGCGTTCCAGCAGTTGCACGCCGAGGACACGTTCCAGATCGGACACGGCGCGGCTCAACGTCGACTGGGAGACGCGCAGTTGCGCGGCGGCGGCGGTGAAACCGGCGGCTCTGGCCACGGCGACATAGGCGGCGAGCTGCCGCAGACTGGCGTCCACAGTCTCCACTGTTGCGCATAACGCATGGATAAATCCACTTTTGATGGTGGACGTGAAACGCCGGTACTCGGAAACTTGCCCGTAACCTCCCGCCCGGCGAAAGGACCCCGATGATCGCGATCCTTGGATTCCTCACCATCGGCCTGTTCCTGGTGCTGACCATGACCAGGCGCGTCTCGGTCCTGACCGCGCTCGTGCTCGTCCCCGTGGTCACCGCGCTGGTGGGTGGCTTCGCCTCCGGCATGGGCCCGATGATCCTCGAAGGGCTGGGCAAGGTCGCCCCCACGGGGATCATGATCGCCTTCGCGGTCCTGTACTTCAGCCTGATGATCGACACCGGGCTGTTCGACCCGCTGATCCGCGGCATCCTGCGCCTGGCCAAGGACGACCCGCTGCGCATCGCCGTCGGCACCGCGGTCCTCACGATGTGCGTGGCCCTGGACGGCGACGGAGCCTCCACTTTCCTCATCACCGTCTCGGCCCTGCTGCCCGTCTACAAGCGGCTGAACATGAGCCCACTGGTGCTGACCGGCGTCGTCTGCCTCGGCGCGGGCGTGATGAACATGGCCCCCTGGGGCGGGCCCACCGCTCGCGCGATGGCGGTGCTGAAGCTGGACAGCTCGCAGGTGTTCACCCCGGTGCTGCCGGCCATGGCCGCGGGCATCGTGTGGGTGCTGGTGGCGTCGTACCTGATCGGGCTGCGCGAACGCCGCCGCCTCGGCGCCGTGACCCTGCCCGAGCCCCAGCTGGAGCCGGTACGCGGTGACGGGCCCGGCACACCGCTCGCCCCCGAGCGCAGGAGCGTGGCCCTGACCACGTTCAACCTCGTGCTCACCGTCGTGCTGCTGATCGCGCTGGTCCTGCAGGCGATGCCGCTGCCGGTGCTGTTCGTGCTCGGCTTCGCCATCGCCGCCGCGGTCAACCTGCCCACGTGGGACAAACAGCAGGCGCTGCTCGACAAGCACGCCAGGAGCGTCGTCCTGGTCACCACCATGATCTTCGCGGCCGGCGTCTTCACCGGCATCCTCACCGGCACCAAGATGATCGACCAGATGGCCGCCGCGTTCGTCGGGATCATCCCCGACTCCTTCGGCGGTCACCTGCCGCTGCTCGTGGCGATCACCGGCATGCCGCTCAGCCTGGTCTTCACCCCGGACGCCTACTACTTCGGCGTGCTGCCCGTGCTGGCCCAGACGGCCGGCGGCTTCGGCATCGAGTCCGCCGAGATCGCCAGGGCGGCCATCCTCGGCCAGATGACCACCGGCTTCCCGCTCAGCCCGCTCACCGCCGCCACCTTCATCCTCGTCGGCATGAGCGGCGTGCAACTCGGCCAGCACCAGCGCTTCATCTTCGGCTGGGCGTTCGCGACCACCGTCGTCATGACCGTCGTCGCGCTCCTGACCGGCGCCATCTCGTTCTGAGGAGCTTCCTTTGATGATGTACGGCCGGATCCTCGCCGCCCTCTCCACCGCCTTGACCGTGCCTCTCGCGCCACACACCCCGGCGGACCCCTTCTTCTCCTACGACCGGCCCGCCACGTACGAGGTGCGCACCGAGCGCGTCCAGGTCCCGCTGCGCGACGGCGGCCACCTGGCCTGCGACCTGCACCGGCCCGCCGCCGACGGCCGCTTCCCGGTGATCGTGTACGACTACACGGCCTACGACCAGCTGGAGAGCCTCGGCCGGGCGGCGGCGTACTTCGTCGAACGCGGATACAACGCCGCCGTCTGCAACGCCCGCGGCTCCGGCGACTCGCCCGGCCACCTCGACCCGTTCAGCGCCCAGGAGCAGCGCGACAACTACGACCTCATCGAATGGCTGGCCGCGCGGCCCTGGTCCACCGACCTCGGCGGGAGTCGCCGCGGGACTCGACCTGTGCCTGCATCTTCGGGGCCCGCGTGGCGAACCAGCGGGCCCGCCTGCTCGTCACCGCCCCGCACCGCGCCGGCGGCCAGGCCCAGTACATCGACCTGCCCGTGCGCCCAGAACGTTCCGCAGGTCTGACGCGGTTGTACGAATGGGCACTGCTCAACCTGCACGAGCCACTCACCGTGGACCGGTTGGCGCAGCGGGCCGGCATGTCCAGGAGGACCCTCATCCGCCGCTTCAACACCGAGACCGGGCAGCCGCCCATGCGGTGGCTCCTGGAGGCCAGGCTCAGCCGCGCGCGCGAACTGCTGGAGTCCACCGACCTCACGGTGGAAGGCATCGCGCGCCGTTGCGGCCTCGGCACGCCGGCCAACTTCCGCACGCTGTTCAAAGAACGCGTCGGAGTCCCGCCCAGCGTCTACCGCGACACGTTCCACCCTGCCACCACGGACCGGTGATCGGCCTCAGCCGCCCCACAGAGCCTCTCCGAGCAGGATCAGCGCCAGGACGCCGAAGGTCAGGCCGGCGCCCACGCTCAGCGCGATCGCGGCGCGGCTGCCCTTGACCAGCACGGTGCCCAGTTTGCCGGCGAAGACGCCGACGAAGCTGTCCCAGCCGAGGCCGATGAGCAGGAAGATGAGGCCGAGCGTCAGCATCTGCACCGGGACCGGGGCATGCCCGGTCCGGGTGAACTGCGGCAGGAACGCGGCGAAGAACAGAATGATCTTTGGGTTGGACAGGTTGGTGAGCATCGCCCGGCCCAGGACCTGCCCATCGGGCGGCCTGATCCGCTCGCCGAAGCCGGACGTTCTGGCCGTTCGCAGGGTGGTCACCGCCAGCCAGCCGAGGTAGAGCCCGCCTGCCAGCTGTATGACGATCAGCGCCCGAGGCGCCGAGCTCAGCAACGCGGCCAGCCCCAGGGTGGCCGCGACGACGTGCACCACCATGCCCAGCGCCATGCCGACGGCCGACAGCAGCCCGGCACGAAAGCCCCGGTCCATCGCCACCGCGACGATGTAGACGCTGTCGGGTCCCGGGGCGACGATGATCAGCAGCACGGTCACGAGGAAGCCGGGCAGCACGAGGGGATCGATCACGCCGACCTTTCTTGTAACGCATTGATTGGATTTATTACGTTACAAGGTCGGGCTATGGCATGCAACGCGAAAGAAGCTTTCATCGCGTTACAGTGGCGGTATGACAGTGGACGCGATGCCGTCGGCCGTCCTGGTCGAGCTGGTCAACGGGTGGGGGTCGGTTCCCCGCGAGGCACGTGCGGTGGACTATCCCGGCGAGGGCTATCCGCCCATCGCCGGGATCGCCCTGCCTGCCGGTCCGGAGCTCACCGACCGGGCCCTGACGCTCGCCGCCGACCGCCTCCACCCGGTCTTCGCCACCGTCGGCGCGGCCGGGCAGGCCCGGCTGGTCAACGAACTTCTCGTGGAGACCGGGGTCCGGCCCCTCCTGAGCGTCATGGGCGATCACACGCACGCGAACTGGGCCGTCGGCGACGGCGCGGACGCGGTGCTCGCCGCCGCGGCGGTCGCGCTGCGCCGGCACCTGGCCGACCACGGATCCCAGCGCCTGGGCGTGTGCACGGGCCGGCGCTGCGCGGACGTCTACATCGATGCCTCACCTGCGGGCCGGCGCCGGTTCTGCTCCGTCACCTGCCAGAACCGCGCGCGCGTCGCCACCTTCCGCAGCCGCCGCGCCTCGGCGCAACCGTGATTCAGGGGCGGGGCAGGGCCGCTCTCCGGAATCCACACCCGCGGGTCGGACGGCGAGGGGGGCGCGGGCGATGGCAGCCGCCTCAGCAACGTCCGCGGCCGCCTCGACCTTCGCCGGCCGCCCCTTGATCGTCTCGCCGGCCGTCACCTGGACCCTGCGCCTGCCGTGGGAGGGCGACCGGCCCGCCGACCTCGACCAACCGCCCGGCCTCGCCTTCCACATCCTCGACGACGACCGCCGCCTCACCACGCACTACCGCGTCGTACTCCCGGCATGATCCACCCGTCCGCGATCGCCGGGTTCCTCCTGGCGGTCCTGCCCCTCATCGCCACCCCGGGCGCGAGCATG
This sequence comes from Nonomuraea insulae, assembly GCF_042656245.1. Lineage (NCBI taxonomy): Bacteria > Bacillati > Actinomycetota > Actinomycetes > Streptosporangiales > Streptosporangiaceae > Nonomuraea > Nonomuraea insulae. Next base: position 324,783 of record NZ_JBHSPA010000023.1, on the reverse strand, counting down.
ACCCTGCTGATCCAGCACGTCACGACCGGCGGTCGCCGGCACGCCCTCCCCGTCCTCCTCGGTACGGTCACCGGCCTGTACGCCCACGCGACCCTGGCCATCGCCGGCCTCTCGGCCCTGATCATGCACTCCAGCCAGGCCTTCACCGCCGTCAAGCTCATCGGCGCGGCCTACCTCGTCGGCCTGGGCCTGTGGACCTGGCGCTCCACCACCCTGCCTCCGCCGCACGAACCGCCCAGGAAACGGACGGGCTCCGTCTACACCCAAGCCCTGCTCGCGAACGTGCTCAACCCCAAGGCGGCCTCCATCTACCTGACCCTGATCCCGCAGTTCATCGTGCCGGCCGCCCCATCTCCGGGCAGATCCTCGCCCTCGCCACCGCCCACGCCCTGCTGATGGCGGTGTGGTTGCTGACCTGGACGGCCCTCATCCACCAGGGCGCGCACCTCGTGCGCAAGGCCCGCTTCAAGCGGGCGGCGGGAAAGGTGACGGCGGTGGTGCTCGTCGTCCTCGGCCTCCGGGCCGCCGCGACATAGCCGATGCATGTACGCCGAATCCTTGAGAGGGTGAATCCATGATCCTAAAAACCTTTGATTACAGCGCAGGAGAGATGGCAGAGAACATCGTGGTCCTTGAGGACGGCACGATCTGCGCGTCGTTGTTGTCGGGCGCCGTGTGGTCGTCCAATGGTGAATCGGAACGGGTGGTCCCGGACCGAACCGACGCGATCACCGTGGGCCTCGTCTCGGACGCCGACCACCGGCTCTACTCGGCCGTGCGCAGCGCGGACGGAACCGTGACGGGAATCTGGCGGCGTGAAGCCCGCCGGCACTGGACCCGGTACGCCGCCGCTGAGGCCGGTGCGGGGCTCAACGGCATCACCTTCGCCGAGGACGGCACCCTGTTCGCGGCGGACTCCGAGCAGGGCGAGATCCTTTACTGTCCCCCCGGCCAGGACACGCTGAAGTTGTGGCTCGCCGACGAGCGCCTGGCGCCGACCACGCGGGAGGACCCGATGACGTCCACGGGCGTGAACGGGGTCAAGGTCTGGGACGGCGACCTGTGGGCGACCAACTCGGCCCAGGGCACCGTGCTGCGCATCGGCATCGAGGCGGGAGGTCCTGGCGAGGTGCGGCAGGTGTACGACGGCATCCCCGCCGACGACTTCGCCTTCGACGCCTCCGGTGTGCTCTACCTCGCCCTGCACCCTCGCGACACCGTCCTGCGCATCACCCCTGACGGTGTCAGGACCGTGCTGGCCACCGAGGCCGACGGTCTCGACGGCCCGAGCGCGATCGCCGTCGCCGCCGACGGGCTTCTCGTGACCAGCCTGGGCATGCTCGGAACCCGGCACGAACCCAACATCGTCCACCTTCCCCTGGAGGTGGCCGCCTCCGCCCTGCCCCGTCCGAGAATGGCCCGCTGAGGCAGAGCGTCCAGGTGGGCATCGTCGCGCAGGTTGTGGTCGACGCCCCGGAGCACCTGGTGAGCGCGTCCGTGGTGGTACAGGTCTGGACTCGGCCTACGCGGTGGCGCGGATGCGGGAGGTGCGCCGCAGGATTTCCTGCTCGCTCGCGCCCGCGAAAGTCATGATGTCGGCCAGCCGGACGATGTGCCCGCCGCCGCCCCAATGCCCGTCGGGGATCTCGTTGACGATGACCCACACGCGGCGGGCGTCGGCGGGGGCCGGCTCCTTTCCGCCCGACTCGGCACGGAGCACCTGGTCGGTGACCTCGACGACCAGGCCCTCTCGCGTACGGTCGTCGAGCGAGCCCTCGGGGACGCCCACGACGACCCGGTAGCGCGGCAGCTCGGAGGGACGGCCCGCCACCGTGACGAGCTCCGGTTCGTGGACGAAGGTCCAGGCGATCGACTCGGCGGCCTCGTTCCCCGGGGTGGCTCCCTCCCATTTCAGCAGCGTGTGGGTGAGCTCGCGCATGAGCCCGGCCTTGGCGTCGGTGTCCAGCGCACCGCGGGGCATGGTGAGGTCGATCATCGGCATGGCGCGCTCCTCGAGGTCAGTTCTCTAGAACAACTGACATCCAAGCACGAGTGAGTTCATTTGAGCAACTAAGGTGGTGGGCATGCGTCGTACCCGGTTCGATGACTGGCCCTGCTCGATCGCCCGCACCGTCGACCTGATCGGTGACTGGTGGACTCCGCTCGTCATGCGCGAGGCGTTCTACGGTGCCCGCCGTTTCGAGGAGTTCCAGGAGCGGCTGGGCGTGAGCCGCAACGTCCTGACCCAGCGGCTGGAGCGCCTCGTGGCCGAGGACCTGCTCCAGCGCGTGCCCTATCAGGAACGCCCGACCCGCCACGAGTACCGGCTGACCGACAAGGGCCGCGACTTCTTCACCGTGCTCGCCGCGATGATCGGCTGGGGGGACCGCTGGCTGGCCGGGCCCGAAGGGCCTCCGGTCGCGTTGCGCGACAAGGTCACGGGGGAGAAGGTACGCCCCGAGGTGGTGGATGCGACGACGGGCCTGCCCATCGACGTACGGCGGATCGTCGCCTCACCCGGTCCCGGATTCCCGGCCGGGCACGCGGATCAGATCGCCCTGCGGGCCGGAGGCGACGACGAATGACCGGCTCACCCGCGCTCGCGTAAATGACCTGCTCAGCCGCGCTCGCGTAAATGACCTGCTCGGCCGTGCTCGCGTATATGACCGGCTCACCCGTGCTCGCGTAGGACGGCGAATGCGCCGGTGCGGCGGCCGTGGATCATCACCAGGCCCTGCGCCGCGACGATGAGGACGATCAGCAGCACGGTGCCGAGCAGGGGGACGCTGTCGACGGGCAGGGTGTAGGCCATCGCCACGCGTGCCGCCGCGTCGGCGAGGAAGGCGACGCCCCAGGCCAGGCTGGCCACCAGCACCCACCGGTGGAAGATGCGGCTGCCCTGCCACAAGTGGTCGAATCGTTCTCCCGCGCCTGGCGGGCTGAGCTTGATGGCCACGTCGAGCAGGAAGGGCCGGGTCATGGCGAGGGAGGCGAGGATCCACCCGCCCAGCGCGCCGGTGATCCAGCTTTCTCGTGCCAGGAGCGTGCGCGGGTCGCCGGTGATCAGGGTGATCAGGGCGGACAGGAGCAGTGCGGCGATCATGAACAGGGCGGTCGGGTCGAGGCGGCGCCGGCGCCTCCAGGTCAGGCCGATGCCGACGAGCGGAGCCAGCGAGGCCACCGCCAGCGAGGTCCATTGGCCTGCCCGGCGGCGCGCAGCCCGTAGAACGCCGCCAGCGGTGCGACCACGTCCAGCAGGAGCGTGGTCGCGGTGAACGACCATGATGCTTTCCGGCGTTCGCCGTTCTCGGCGCTGGGCGGCCACGACGGTTTCCGGCCTTATGCGTTCTCCGCGCTGGGCGACCACGACGGTTTCAGGCGTTCGCCGTTCTCGGCGCCGGGCGGCCATGACGGTTCGTGGCGTTCGCCATCGCCAAGTTACCGTAGATGGTACCGATCGGTTCGGGGAGCTGCTAGCGTCTCGTCGTACCGATTGGTTCTATCTAGTCAGGAGTCGTCATGGTCAGCGCCGCGGACCCCCTCGTCACCGACCCTCCGGCTGGTCTCGCGCCCGCCGCGAGCACGCCCGCGGTCGCCTTCGACAGCGGCGGCGTGTCGCTGCTCGGGGTGTTGCACGTGCCTGCGGGGCCGGGGCCGCATCCGGTGGTGGTGCTGACGCACGGCTTCCCCGGCAACGAGCGGAACTTCGACGTGGCGCAGAGCCTGCGCCGCGCCGGTTATGCCGCGCTCGTCTTTCACTACCGCGGCTCCTGGGGCGTGGGCGGCACGTACTCGTGGGCGAACGTGCTGGCGGACACGGCCGCGGCCGTCGCCTTCGTACGCGATCCCGCCTCGGCGCAGCGATACCGGCTGGATTCGGATCGAGTGGTCCTCGTCGGCCACAGTTTCGGCGGATTCGCGGCGTTGATGACGGCCGCGGCCGACCCGTCCATCGCGGCCGTGGCCTCCGCCGCCGCGTTCGACAGCGGGGCGGGCGCGGCGGCCTGCCGTCGCAGCTCCGCGGACCGGCAGGCGTACGTCGAGGCGTTCGAGGCCGAGTTGCTGCCCCTGCGCGGCACCAGCGGCGAGGCGCTGGTCGCCGAGATGGAGGCGGCGGGCGAAGACTGGAGCCTGGCCGCGCTCGCCGGACGCCTGGCCACACGGCCCGTCCTACTGATCGGCACCGGTCACGACACCGTCACGCCCGCCCCCATGCACTACGAACCGGTCCTGGCCGCCTACCGGGCCCACCCGGTCGAGCGCCTCGAACACCACCTCTTCCCGACCGATCACGCCCTGTCCGACCACCGCGTGGCGCTGACCCGCACGATCCTGGCCTTCCTCACCACCCACTTCACCAAGCCCACCGACTGACCCACGCCACCCTGCCTGTGTTGGGCATCGGTGGGCCCGCTTGCGAAGTCCGCCGCATGACCTGGACCGCTCGCTCGGGTCGGTCCCAAGGCGAGTTGGCGGGTCTGGTGTCAGTGGCTGGGGCGGGAGGCGGTGGAGAGGAGGGCGAGTGCGGCCTGGCGGGCGTGATCGGCGGCGCCGGTGGCCTTGTGATGGGCCGCGAGGACGGTGGCGCCCTCGACCAGCGTGAGCAGTTGCCGTCCCAACGCGGAGGGATCGGCGGCTCCGGCACGCTCGGCGATGCCGGTCAGAAGCGCGAGGTGGCGGTCGAGATGACGGGCGGTGAGCGCACGCACGTTCTCGACGTGGTGCTGGGCGGCGGCGTTCAGCATGGCGCAGCCGCGGAAGGCCGGATCGTCGTACCACCGCTGAAGGGCGTCGAACACCGCGGCGAGCTGGTCGTGCGGGTCCTCTCCCGCGGCCTCGGCGGATTCGGCCAGCCAGCGTGTCACGCGCGCGCTGCGCTCCGCCAGCATGGCCTCTACGAGCCCGTCCTTGGAGCCGAAGTGCCGGTAGAGCGTTTCTTTGGAGACGCCGAGGAGGGCGCAGAGCTCGGCGACGCCGATGCCGTCGAGCCCGCGCTCGTACAACAACGGGGTGGCCGCGTCGAGGATGGTGGCGCGCGTGCGCTCGGGATCGATTGTGGAGCCCTTGGGAACCGGCATGTACAGGATGGTACCAATCGGTTCTATCGAATGTTACGATCCAGGATCGTACCGAACGGTTCGATCTGGAGGCCCCATGCCACTCGTCATCAGCCCGCCTACGCAGCAGGCAGCGCGGCTGGCCCTGGGCACGGCTTCGGCGCTCGGCCTGGGACGTTTCGCGTACGGCCTGCTCCTGCCCGAGATGCGTGACGACCTGCGCTGGTCATTGGGTGAGGCCGGGGCGATGAGTGCCGCCAACGGATTCGGCTACCTGCTCGGGGCGCTCGTGACGGCCGGGGTCGTGCGCCGTTGGGGAACGGCGGCCACCTTCCGTGGCGGCATGGTCCTCACCGCGCTGGCGCTGGCGGCCACGGCGATCGGCGATGACCGCCTGTTGCTGCTGGTCGCGCGATTCGTGGCCGGAGCGGCGGGGGCGGCCGTGTTCATCACCGGCGGCGTGATCGCGTCGGGCATCGCCGCCCGCGCCGCGTCAAGCACACCCATCACCGTCTACTTCGCGGGCACCGGGCTGGGCATCGTCTTCAGCGGCGCCACCATCCCACCGCTCGGAGATCACTGGAGTCTCGCCTGGGCCGGCTTGAGCGTCGCGGCAGCTCTGGCTGCGGTGGTGAGCTGGACCGCCGCTCGGGGCGGCCAGGAGGAACCGGCCGCGACCGGATCGGCGCGCGTGCGCCTCCTCTGGGGGATCGCCCTGGCCTACCTGCTGTTCTCCGCCGGCTACATCACCTACATCACCTTCCTGTCCGCCTATCTCGCCGACCAGCAGGCCTCGCTCGGGCAGGTGGTGCTCACCTGGACGGCGCTGGGCCTGGCCGTCGTGGCGGCGCCCGCGCTGTGGAGCCGCCCCACCGCCCACTGGCCGGGCAGCCGGGCGCTGACCGCCCTGCTGGGCCTGCTGGCCGGGGGAGCGGCACTGGCGTTGACGGCGCCCACGCCGGCGGTCATCCTCATCTCCGCGATCGTCTACGGGGCCACGTTCATGGGCGTTCCCGCCGCTGTCACCGCGCTCATCAAGAAGAACACCCCGGCCGCCGGATGGACCGCCACCCTGGCGGCCTTCACCACGTTGTTCGCGGCCGGCCAGACGGCGGGGCCGTGGCTCGCCGGGCTCGTCGCCGATCACACCACGACCGACGCCACCCTGGCGTGGACGGCGATCCTTTGCGGCTCGGCGGCCCTCATCGCCGCCCTCCCGAACCGGTCTCGTCCCTGACGGGCTCCCTCCCGAATCGGTCTCGTCCCTGACGGGCTCCCTCCCGAACTGGTCCCGTCCCTGACGGGCTCCCTCCCGAACTGGTCCCGTCCCTGACGGGCTCCCTCCCGAACTGGTCCCGTCCCTGACGGGCTCCCTCCCGAACCGGTCCCTCCCGAACCGGTCCCTCCCGAACCGGTCCCTCCCGAACCGGTCCCTCCCGAACCGGTCCCTCCCGAACCGGTCCCCTCCCGAACCGGTCCCCTCCCGAACCGGTCCCGTCCCTGACGGGCTCCCTCCCTGATGGGCTCCCGCTCTGATGGGCACCCCTCCCCGGGGGCGCCTCGGCCGACCTGAACCGCCTCTGGCAGGCCGTCCCCCCGGGCGGACCCTGCGGGCGACGTCACCGGCACCCCCGAGAGCGACCGTCACCTGTTCGCCACCCTCTGCCCCACGTGACAGTCGCTCGCGCTTTCCACTACCTCCCAGGTAATCGACGCGATGACCTCCGCCCGGCCAGAGTTATCGCATAAGCAGCACATGGCGTTCAGGAAGGACATTCACCATGCCGTACTTCGAAGGCTCTGATGGCACGAACCTGTTCTACACCGACTGGGGCCAGGGCAAGCCGGTGGTGTTCGTGGCCGGGGCCTGGCTCAGCAGCAGTTCATGGGAGTTCCAGATGCTCCCGCTGGCCGATCAGGGCCTGCGCTGCATCGCCATGGACAGGCGGGGGCACGGCCGCTCGGACTGGGTCGGCCACGGGTACGACTACGACACCCTCGCCGATGACCTCGCGGCCCTGCTCGACCGCCTCGACCTGCGTGAGGTGACGTTGGTGGCGCACTCGATGGGCGGCGGAGAGGTGATCCGCTACCTGTCGCGCCACGGGTACGACCGCGTGAGCAAAGTCGTGCTGATCGCGGTCACCGCGCCGCTGGCGCTCAGGACGCCGGACAATCCTGAGGGTGTCGACCGGAGCATCTTCGACGCCGTGACGGCGGACCGGACCAAAGACCGCCCGAGGTGGATGGCCAGGAACGCGCAGGCGTTCTTCGCGACGCACCTCGGCAACACGATCTCCTCCGAGCTCCTGGAGTGGACGGTGCAGCGGTGCCTCGACTGCTCGGCCAAGGCCGCCGTCGAGGTGGTCGAGATCGGCTTCAGCACCGACCTGCGAGACGAGGCCGCCGCCCTCCAGGTGCCGACCCTGATCATCCATGGCGATGCCGACGCCTCGGCTCCCATCGATCTCTGCGGGCGGCGACTGGCGAAGCTGGTGCCGGGCAACGTGTACAAGGAGTATCCCGGAGCGGCGCACGGCATCTTCATGACCCACGCCGAACAGCTCAACCAGGACCTCCTCGACTTCATCGGTGACTGAGAGGACACCGGGGGCCTTGGTGCGTCGCCCCCGGCCCGCCACGACCTCCGCGCCTCTTCGCGGCAGAAATGAGCACGCAGGTGTGGCCGAGGCGAAGGCCGGAGACACCAGGCCGGCGGTGCCGCCGCCGCAGCAGGGCCAGGCCGGCGAGGCCCGCCCCCATGTCGGTCAGAATCCCGAGGAGCCAGGGCTCGGAGACGATGCCGCGGTCTCTGACCAGCAGAGCAGAAGTGATAGCGCGGCCGGCCCGTAACGAAGCGCGGCACCCAGCCTCTCCGGGAACGGCCGATGTGTGGCGGGGTCGTGGATGGTTTCCAGCCTGAAGTTCGAGGGCCTGAGCTCTTAGCGACCTGGGGCGATCGTCGTATCGACCTGGGTCCACAGCGGGTCCGGCGGATCTGGCCTCGCAGATCGGTTCTCTCGCCCCAGGTCCGATGTGGCCGCGGCGGCGTCTCCGGTGGACTGGGTCCGTGATCGAATTCCATCGCGTCAGCAAGACGTACCAAGAGGTGCGAGCCCTCGACGACGTGTCCTTCAGCGTCCAGCCGGGCACCGTCACCGGTTTCCTCGGGCCCAACGGGGCCGGCAAATCGACCGCACTGCGCATCCTGGCCGGGCTCGCCCGGCCCACCTCGGGCTCGGCCACCGTGCTCGGCCTTCCGTACGCGGAGCTGGGGCATCCGGGCTACCACGTCGGCACCTTGCTCGACGCCAGCGCCCATCACCCGGGTCGCACCGGGCGCGAGGTGCTGACCCTGGGCGCCATGCTGCTCGGCCTGCCCCGTTCACGCGTGGCGGAGGTCCTTGAGCTTGTCGGGCTGACCGTCAAGGAGAGCAGGCGGGCCGTCGGCGGCTACTCGCTGGGTATGCGGCAGCGGCTCGGCATCGGCCACGCCCTGCTCGGCCGGCCCCGCGCGCTCATCCTCGACGAGCCGGCCAATGGCCTCGACCCGCAGGGCATCCAGTGGATGCGCGGGCTGCTGCGCGACCTGACCGAAGCGGGGTGCGCGGTGCTGCTCAGCTCCCACCTGCTCTACGAGGTGGAGCAGATCGCCGACCACATCGTGATGATCGGCCGCGGCCGGGTGCTCGCCGAGGGCACGGTGGCCGAGCTGAGCCGAGGCCGCGGCCTCGAACAGACCTTCCTCGACCTGACCGCCGACGCCGATCGGAGCCTGGCATGACCACGACTCTCTCCCATTCCATCCCGTTCCGCAGGCTGCTGCTGGTGGAGGCCCGCAAGCTCGTTGACACGCGCGGCGGTGTCATCCTGACGGGGGTTCTGGTCTTCGTCTCGGCCGCGCTCGTCGTGGGGCGGGGCGTCGTCGTGGGGCCGCCGAAGCTGCTCACCCTGGCCTCGACCGCCTCGATCGGCCTGGGCTACCTGCTGCCGGTGCTCGCGATTCTCACGGTCACCGCCGAGTGGAGCCATCGCACCGCGCTGACCACGTTCACGCTGGAGCCACGGCGGGGGCGGGTGGTGGCGGCCAAGAGCCTGTCCGCGCTGGCCGCGACGGTGCTGGCCTGTCTGTTCTCGTTGCTGATCGCGGTTCCTGCCACCGCGATCTCCGCCGCGGTTCTGGGCGAGGAGCCCACCTGGCAGCTCGCGCCGCAGGCGTTCCTCGGCTGGATCGCCGTATTGCTCATCATGACCGCCGAGGGGCTGGCCTTGGGCCTGCTGCTGCTCAACGCGCCGGCAGCCATCGTGATCTGCCTGGTCAACACCATGGTGTGGCCCTTCGTCCGCCTGTTCGGCGACCTCGGCAAGACCCTGGCCGACTGGGTCGACCTGGGCGGCAACACCGATGTGCTGTTCAGCGGCGACTGGACGGGCGACGCCCCCGCCCGGCTGGCCGTGTCGGGGCTGGTGTGGGTCGTCGTCCCGATGGCGGCGGGCCTGGCCCGTGTGCTGCGCGCCGAGGTGCACTGATGCGCGTATGTTCGCGCGTGTCGGCGTACGCGATCGCCGTCGGGCGCGACCACCTGCTGCTGACCCAGCTCTCCGAGTCCGCGGCCGTCTTCACCCATCTGCCCGGCGGGGGCGTCGTCGGCCTTGAGCTGATCGGTGCGTGAGGGTCATCCGGGGATCAGCGCTCCTCCTTGAGCCGTTCGAAGACGAGCCGGGTGCGGTGTACGGCGCGCACGCCGTACACCTGGGAGATGAGGTCGGGGGTGAGGACCTGTTCCGGTGGGCCGCCGGTCACGATGCGGCCGGCGTTCATGACGTACAGGCGGTCGCAGAAGGCGGCGGCCTGGTTGAGGTCGTGCAGGACGGCCAGGGTGGCGATGCCGAGCTCGCGCACCAGGTGCAGGAGCTCCAGCTGGTGGCGGATGTCGAGGTGGGAGGTGGGCTCGTCCAGCAGGAGCAGGCGGGTCTGCTGGGCGAGGGCGCGGGCGAGCAAGACGCGTTGTTTCTCGCCGCCGGACAGGGTGGCGAAGACGCGGTGGACGGCGCCGGTCAGGCCGACGCGGTCGAGCGCCCGCGCGCACAGCTCCTCGTCCGTTCGAGCATCGGCCTTGTACGGCGTGCGGCCCATGAGGACGACCTCGGCCACCGTGAAGTCCAGGTCGGCCGGGGTCTCCTGGGCTACGACGGCGGTGCGCCTGGCGGCCTCGCGGGCGGCGAGCCGGTGCACGTCGTCGCCGTCCACGCTGATGAGCCCGGCGGCGGGGCGCAGCGCCCGGTAGATCGCCCGGAGCAGGGTGGACTTGCCGCAGCCGTTCGGCCCGACCAGGCCCACGAACTCGCCGTCGTCCACCAGCAGATCGGCCTCGTGCACGATCGGGTTGCCATCGAGCGCGACGGACACGCCGCGCAGGTCGAGCTTCATGTGACGCTCACCGTCCGATCCGGCGAGCCCGGCTTCATGTGACGCGGGGTCCGGCTTCATGTGACGTTCACCGCACGGTCCGCGGAGCGGCGGCGCAGCAGCCACAGGAAGAACGGCACGCCGAACAGGGCGGTGACGATGCTGAGCGCCAGCTCCTGAGGCGCGTTGACGGTGCGGGCGGCGACGTCCACGAGCTGGAGGAACACGGCTCCGAGCAGGGCGGTGACGGGCAGGACCCGGCGGTGGTCGGCGCCGACGAGCAGCCGGGCGGCGTGTGGCACGATCAGGCCGACGAACGCGATCGCGCCACTGGTGGCCACCAGCACGCCGACCAGCAACGAGGTCAGCACGAACAGGGTCAGGCGGAAGCGGTTCACGTTCACCCCGAGCGAGATGGCGCTCTCCTCTCCGGCGGCGATCGCGTTCAGCGGACGGTGCTGCAGCAGCAGGTACGTCACCCCGGCGGCCAGGACGACGGCCGGCAGCGGCAGCAGGTGCCAGCGGGCGCCACCGAGGCTGCCCATCAGCCAGAACAGCACCTGCTGGGCGGCCCGCCCGCTCTGGGCGAGTTGCAGGACGAAGCTGTAGGCGGCCTGGAACAGGTACGCCAGCGCCACCCCGGCCAGCACCAGCCGCGACGGGGTGATGCGCCCCGACCGCTGGGCCAGCACGTACACCAGCCCCAAGGCCAGCAGGGATCCGGCGAAGGCGGCGGCCGACAACGACAGCCCGCCCAGCGCGGAGGCGCCCAGGATCAGCACGAGCACCGCGCCGAACGAGGCCCCGGAGGAGATCCCGAGCAGGAACGGGTCCGCCAGCGGGTTGCGTACCAGTGCCTGCAGCACGGCCCCGACCACCGCCAGCCCGGCCCCGACCAGGAGCGCCAGCAGTGCGCGCGGCAGCCGGAACTCCCACACGATCTGCTCCTGCACCGGGGTCCAGGTGCGCGGCACCAGGCCGGGGGCGAGGCGGTCGGCGACGATGCCCCACGCCTGGGGGAGGGCGACGGGGACCGCGCCGATGCTCACCGCCAGCCAGGTCGAGGCGACGACGGCGACGAGGAGCGCGGCGATGAGCAGGAGGAACCGGCTCGTACGGCGGAGCTCGGTCCGCACCGGGTTCTGCTGAGTCGTGGTGGTCACTGGGTGAAGGCGTCGGGGTGCAGGAAGCGGGCGATGTCGGTGATGGCCAGGATGTTGCGGTAGCCGGGGTGCTGGGCCGCCACGGGGAGCGCGAGGTAGCGCTGCTTCTCGGCGGCCGGGCTGTTCCTGGCGATGGCGAAGGCGTCGGCGGCCTTGGCGGGGGAGCTGGGCATGTCCTCGCCGCGCAGGGTGGCGTAGTCGCTGACCAGGACCGCTTCCGGCTGGGCGGCGCTGATCTTCTCGACGCTGACCTCGGTGTAGTCGCCCTTGACGTCGGCCAGCACGTTCACGCCGCCGGCCAGGGCGATCATCTGGTTGGTGATCCCTGAGCCGCCGTAGGCGTTGATCGGGCCCTTGCCGCCGTCGGTGGCCAGCACCTTGACGGGGGTACGGCCTTCGACGCGCTTCTTGACGTCGGCCAGCCGGCCCCGCAGGTCGCTGATCAGCGTGTCGGCGCGGTCGGGCACGCCGAAGATCGCGCCGAGGTCGCGCAGGTCGGTGAAGGTGTCGTCGATGGTGAACTGGAGCACCTCCTCAGGGCTGCACCAGCCGCCCAGGATGTACACCGGGCTGCCGGCCGAGTCCAGCTCCTCCACGGTGGCGTACCCGCCGGCGGCGTCGAAGCCGGCCATGGCGTTGTCCAGGACGAAGTCCGCCCCCTGGGCGAGCATGATCTCCTTCTGCGGCGGCATGATCGTGTCGGAGATCTCCGGGATCTTGGCGTACTGGTCCTTCTGCCCCGGCAGGAACGGGCTCTCCGAGAAGTTCGTGCGCCCGGCGATCCGGTCGCCCAGGCCGAGGGCGAGCAGGGTCTCCAGCGAGGGGTGATAGCCGGTCACGACCTTGGCGGGCGGCTTGTCGAAGGTGAGCTTGCGCCCGCAGTTCTCGATCGTGACGGGGAAGCCGGCCTGCGGCGCCGCCGCCTGCCCGGCCTCCTGTGTGGCGGGCGCCTGCGAGCAGGCGGTCAGCGAGAGAGCCGCCACCAGGACGAGCAACCTTCTCATGATCCGGCTACCGCCTTCAGCAGGGCGCTGACGGTCGGCATGGCTGGGGCGGTACGGGGCGGGCGGCTCATGTGATGAGTCTCCGGAGGCGAGAGGTCGGACGATCGTACGAAATATCATCCTCATTCTGCTCATAAGTCGCAATTGCGAGCAACTCGCATTAAGTCCACGAGAGTGGCGCCCGCCAGGTGCCAGGCGGGCGCCACCGGCATGGGGCTAGGCGCCGCGGGCGGCGTCGTAGCGGGCGATGACGTCGTTCCAGTTGATGAGGCCCCAGAGCTTCTCGACGTAGTCGGGGCGCACGTTGCGGTACTGCAGGTAGTAGGCGTGCTCCCAGGCGTCGAAGACGAGCAGCGGGGTGCTGTTCATGCCGACGTTGCCGTGGTGGTCGTAGATCTGCTCGACGACCAGGCGGCGGCCCAGCGGCTCCCAGGCGAGCACGCCCCAGCCAGAGCCCTGCACGCTCGCGGTGGCGGTGGTGAGCTGCTTCTTGAAGGCGTCGAAGGAGCCGAAGTGCTCAATGATCGCGTCGCCGAGCTCACCGTCGGGACGGTCGCCGCCGTCGGGGGACAGGTTCTGCCAGAAGATCGTGTGCAGCACGTGCCCGGACAGGTTGAACGCGAACGTCTTCTCCAGCCCGACCAGCCCGCCGAACTCGCCCTTGTCGCGCGCGTCGGCCAGCTTCTCCAGGGTGTCGTTGGCGCCCTTGACGTAGGCCGCGTGGTGCTTGGCGTGGTGCAGCTCCAGGATCTCGCCGGTGATCGCGGGCTCCAGCGCCGCGTAGTCGTAGGGCATGTCAGGAAGGCTGTAGTCACCCATGATCGTTCTCCTCCAAAGCTCACATGCTTGCACATAACTTGCAATAACCATAGCCCTGCAATTGGCTTACGTCATGAACGGCGGTCGATATCCGCGTCATTTGCCGCAATGCGCGCTCGCGCCGGCCGTGTACCGTTTGGACCACGTCCCAACCGTGCTCGTGAGCAGGACTCGCGGGTGAAGGAGGCAGTGTCGTGAACGCCGCTTCGGGAGTGAAGAACATCGTGCTGGTCCACGGCGGGTTCGTAGACGGCTCCGGCTGGCAGGGGGTGTACGAGCTCCTGACCGCGGACGGCTACCGGGTGGCCGTGGTACAGAACACGACCGTGTCGCTGGCCGGTGACGTCGCCGCGACCCACCAGATCCTCGACGGCCTCGACGGCCCGGCCGTGCTGGTGGGCCACTCCTACGGCGGCGTCGTCGTCACCGAGGCCGGCACCCACCCCGGTGTGGCCGCGCTGGCCTACATCGCGGCGTTCGCGCCCGACAAGGGCGAGTCGGTCAACACGCTGATCGCCGACCCGCCGCCGGGCGCGCCGGTCCCGCCGATCCTGCCGCCCAAGGACGGGCTCCTGTTCCTGGACCGGGAGAAGTTCGCCGCGTCCTTCGCGGCCGACCTTCCTGCGCGGCAGGCCGCCTTCATGGCCGACTCCCAGCTCCCCTGGGGCGTCGGCGCCCTGGGTGGCGTGGTCTCCGAACCGGCCTGGCGGGTCAAGCCGTCGTGGTACCTGGTCGCCGCCGACGACCGGATGATCCCGCCGCCGGCCCAGCGCGCAATGTCAGAACGGGCCGGTTCGACCGTCACCGAGACCGCGGGCAGCCACGCGGTGTACGTGTCCAACCCGGCCGTGGTCGCCGCCGTCATCGTCCAGGCCGCCACCCGCACCGGTCAGCCCTAGGACTCCACCACTTGTTCGGCGACGGAGGCGACGGAGGCGACGGCCGCGATGTCCTCGCGGCCGTGGCCGTCCTCGACCGCCTGTCGCAGCGTCGTGCGCAGCAGACCGGACAGCCGGGAGGGGTGATCGCGCTCGTCGGCCAGCAGTTCCAGGTCCTTGAGCGCGAGCTCCAGCGGAAATCCCGGCGGGTAGTTGTGGGCGCGGATCTCCTCGGCCTTCTGCATCGCGTACGACATGCGGAGTGGACCGTCGTCGAGCGCCTGCAGCACCAGGGACGGATCCACCCCCAGTTGCCCGCAGGCGAGCAGGGTGTCGGCCATCGCCACGACCGATGCCGTCATCCAGCTGTTGACGATCAGCTTCACCCGGGAGGCTTGTCCCGCCGCGCCCACGTACAGGGTGTGTGAACCGAGCACGTCGAGAACGGGCCGCGCGCGTCTTCGCCGCCGGAGACGATCAGCGTCAGCCTGCCGTGCGCGGCCGGTTCGCTGCTGCCGGAAACAGGGCTGTCGAGCATGTGCCGCCGGGCGTCGGCGGCCTCCTCCACGCTCGCCGCCGCCGTCACACCCCAGGGCTTGAGCGCCTGCAGTTTGTCGGCGGAGCGGTTCCAGGCGTGTACGTCCAAGCCCTGGCCGGCCATGCGCCGCGCCATCGCCGACCCCATCAGCCCGGTGCCCAGCACCGCGACGGTGGTCGTTCGACCGGTCTCCCGCCTCGCCTCGCCCATGGTGATGACCTCCCCATCATGGGCTTCCCCTCCGGCGTCGCATACCCGCCGCCATGGAGGCAAAGACTGCCTTTACCTCCCTGGTCACACAGTTGCGCCGTCCGCGTACGCGGCGAGACCGTCGGCCATGCGTTGCATGAAGCGGGTCAGGTACCATCGCCAGAAACCGCCCGTGAGCGGCACCTTGGGCTCGAAGGTGGCGGACCACGAGATGTCGGTGCCCCCTCCGGGTGCCGGGGCGAGATCGACGGTCCCGTGGTAGGAGCGGAAGGGCCCGCCCGCGTTGTCGTAGACGAACCGCCGGTCGGTGACCAGTTCGAGGATCCGCTCCCGGGCGACGCTGCGGCCGGTGCGGAAGATCCTGGTGTCGCCGAACTGCTGGCGGTCCGCGGGGTCGCCGTTCTCGACGTCGGCGGAGTCGATCGGCGACCACAACGGCCAGGTGGCGGCATGGGTGAGCGCCGCGAAGACGGCATCGGGAGCGGCCTGCGAGCGCGCGGTCACGCCATAGGAGTACGGCATGTGCCCCAACGTAGGCACCGCCGCCGTCCAGGGACATGCGCGCGATTGCCGAGGATCGATCAGTTCTTGCGGTACGCCGAGGGCCGGACGCCGGTCTGGCGCAGGAAGGCCGACGACAACGCGCCAGGACTGGCGAACCCGCACCGCCCGGCGATCTGCTCGACGCTGAGCGAGCTGGTGGACAGGAGCCGCTGCGCCCGCTCAATCCGCAACCGGGTGAGATACCGGTGGGGTGTCCGGCCGGTGGCCTCCCGGAAGACGCGGACGAAGTGGTACACGCTCAGGTGGACCTCGGCGGCGATGGCGGCCAGCGTCAGAGGCTCCGCCAGACGCTCCCGCATGATGGCGACGCCCGCGCGGACGGCGGCGTGCTCGGGACCGGGCAGGCGCTCGTTCCCGCCGTGGGTCAGCAGGTGCGTCGCGAGGAACGCCGCGGCGGACTCCGCGTACAGGTCACCCGCGCCGCCGGCGCCGGGCAACGAGCGGAGGAGCTGTTCGACGACCGGGTCTCCCGCCGTCAGAGCGGCGGACAGCGCTTCGAAGTCGGGCTCACGGCCGCCCAGTGCTTCGGTGACCCGCTGGACGGCCGGCGAGGGGATGTGCACCTGGACGGTGCTCAACCTGGAGGTAGCCCGGTAGCTGAGTGAGGCGGCGCGGCCGGGAACCATGAGTTCCAGGTGACCGGGAACCCAGCGGCGCCGGACGGGCTTCCCGCCGGTGTGCAGGCCCATGTCCGCGTTCCCGGCCACGCAGAGCACGAGGTGCAGGTCGGACGCCGCGGGCAGCGGAAGGTGTTCGGCCTCGGAGGCGTGGTCGAAGCGTTGGACGAGCAGTGACCGCCAACCGGCGTCGTCCCAGCTGTTGTACGTGTGCCGCACATACGCCGCCGTGTCGAAGCCGGCGTAGGACGCCAGATCGAAGTCAGGCGAGTCGAACACACGGCGAGTCTAGCCGTCATCCGTGGAGCAGTTCCGGCGCGGTGGTGGGAGGGGATCGATCGGGGGTACGACGAATGCTGGCCCCCCGATGCCGAGCCGATCTCTACCGGGGGACCACCGTGGCGGACGACAGCAACCAGAAACAGCAGCAGCTCGATCAGTACCGAGTGGATTCGACGAACACCCGCTACACCACCGACCAGGGCGTCCGCATCGACGACACCGACAATTCACTGTCGATCGGCGAGCGCGGCCCGACCATTCTGGAGGACTTCCACCTCCGGGAGAAGGTGATGCGCTTCGACCACGAGCGCATCCCCGAGCGGGTGGTGCACGCGCGCGGTTCCGGCGCGCACGGCGTGTTCCAGGTGTACGAGTCGCTGGCCGAGTACACCTGCGCCGATTTCCTGTCCGACCCGTCGCTGGTCACGCCGGTGTTCGTACGCTTCTCGACCGTGGCAGGCTCACGCGGGTCGGCCGACACGGTACGCGACGTGCGCGGGTTCGCCACCAAGTTCTTCACCCGGCAGGGCAACTACGACCTGGTCGGCAACAACTTCCCGGTGTTCTTCGTGCAGGACGCGATCAAGTTCGCCGACTTCGTGCACTCGGTCAAGCCGGAGCCGCACAACGAGATCCCGCAGGCGCAGTCGGCGCACGACACGTTGTGGGACTTCGTGCAACTGCAGCCGGAGACGATGCACACGATCATGTGGCTGATGTCGGACCGGGCGATCCCGCGTAGTTTCCGGATGATGCAGGGCTTCGGCGTGCACACCTTCCGGTTGGTCAACGCCGAGGGGCGCGGCACGTTCGTGAAGTTCCACTGGCGGCCCAAGCTCGGCACCCACTCGCTGGTGTGGGACGAGGTGCTGCGCATCCAGGGCAACGACCCCGACTTCAACCGCCGTGACCTGTGGGAGGCGATCGCGAGCGGTCAGTACCCGGAGTGGGAGCTGGGGCTGCAGCTGGTGCCGGAGGCGGACGAGCACAAGTTCGACTTCGACCTGCTCGACCCCACGAAGATCATCCCGGAGGAGGAGGTGCCGCTGCGGATGGTCGGCAAGATGACCCTCAACCGCAACCCGGACAACTTCTTCGCCGAGACCGAGCAGATCGCCTTCTGCACCGCCAACGTGGTGCCGGGCATCGACTTCACCAACGACCCGCTGCTGCAGGGCCGCAACTTCTCCTACCTCGACACCCAGTTGCTGAGGCTGGGTGGCCCGAACTTCCAGCAGATCCCGATCAACCGGCCGGTCGCGCCCGTGCACAACGACAACCGCGACGGCTTCCACCAGCACATGATCCACACCAGCCACACGAGCTACTCCAAGAACTCCATCAGCGGCGGCTGCCCCGCGACGGGGGTGCTCGCCGGCGACATGAACGGGGTGTTCCGGCACTACACAGAACGCGTCGAAGGCGAGAAGATCCGCAAGCGCAGCCCCAGCTTCGGCGACCACTACAGCCAGGCCACGCTGTTCTGGAACAGCATGTCGCCCTGGGAGAAGGAGCACATTGTCAAGGCGTTCCTGTTCGAGCTCGGCCACGTGGAGCGCCGCTACATCAAGGAGCAGGTGGTCGAGCGGCTGACGAACGTCGACACCGGCCTGGCCGCGCACGTCGCCGCCGGGCTCGGCCTGCCCGCCCCGACGGCCAGGACCACCAACCACGGCAAGAGCTCGCCCGCGCTCAGCCAGGCCGGCCAGCCCTCCGGCCTGGCCACCCGCAAGATCGCGATCCTGGTGGGCGACGGCACCGACGCCGCCGCGCTGAACCCGGTGATGCAGGAGCTGGAGAGCGGCAAGGCGGTCTGCGACGTGATCGCCCCGCACGAGGGCATGGTCGGCTCGCTGGCGGTCGACAAGCAGGTCAGCGCGGCCTCCTCGGTGTTGTACGACGCGGTGTTGTGCGCCGGCGGCGAGGAGCTGACCGGCAACGCGTATGCCGTGCAGTTCGTACGCGAGGCCTTCCGGCACGGCAAGACCATCGGGGCGCTGGCGGACGGCGAGGCCCTGTTGCGGGCCGCCGCTCTGCCCGGCCACCAGGGCGTCATCGACTCCTCGGCCGGGGACGGCTTCACCCGGGCGTTCACCGACGCCGTCATCCGGCACCGGCACTACGACCGCGACGTGGACGCCTTCCCCGCCTGAGGCATGCGACTCCCGGCGGTCCTGCGCGGCTGACCGGGCTTCCGCGCACCCGGCGGCGGCGGTCGGCCCGCCGCCGCCGGGCATTCGGGTGGGTATGCACCGGTGGGCTAGCCTGAGCGGCGGCATATACGGATCGTCCGAACCGTGCGGAGTGATGCTGTGACCGTTGATCGCCCACCGGAATACCGGCAGATCGGTGGCCACCGGATCCTGGCGCGCCTGGGTGAGGGCGGCCAGGGAGCGGTCTACCTGGGAGAGTCGCCGGACGGCAGGCGAGCGGCGATCAAGCTGCTGCACCCGTGGCTCGCCGACGATCCCGACACGCGCCGGCGGTTCCTGCGGGAGGCGGAGGTCGCGGCGAGCGTGGCCACCTTCTGCACGGCCAGGGTCCTCGGCACCGGGCTGGTGGACGAGCGGCCGTACATCATCAGCGAGTACGTCCCCGGCCCGTCACTCGACGCGCTGGTCAAGCGCGACGGCCCCCGTGCGGGCGGCGGGATGGAACGGCTGGCGGTCTCCACGCTGACCGCGCTGGCCTCGATCCACGGCGCCGGAATCGTGCACCGCGACTTCAAGCCGGCCAACGTGGTGCTCGGCCCCGAGGGGCCCGTGGTGATCGACTTCGGCATCGCCCGTGCGGTCGGCAACATGACGACCAACGTCCAGCTGGCCGGCACTCCGGCGTACATGCCGCCCGAGCAGTTCACCGACAGTCCGCTCACCCCGGCCTCCGACATGTTCTCCTGGGCCGGCACCATGGTCTTCGCCGCGACCGGGCGCTCCGCCTTCCCCGCCTCGACGGTGCCCGCGGTCCTGCACG
Organism: Nonomuraea insulae; assembly: GCF_042656245.1. Taxonomy (NCBI): domain Bacteria; kingdom Bacillati; phylum Actinomycetota; class Actinomycetes; order Streptosporangiales; family Streptosporangiaceae; genus Nonomuraea; species Nonomuraea insulae. Next base: position 305,268 of record NZ_JBHSPA010000023.1, on the reverse strand, counting down.
CCATCCTGCACGACCAGCCCGACGTGTCCGGCGTGCCCGAGTCGTTGCGGCCGATGGTGATCGCCTGCCTGGCCAAGGACCCGGCCGCGCGCCCGAGCGCCGCCCGGTTGCTGCGGGAGCTGACCGGCGGCGCCGCCACGCCGAACGAAGGCCGTCCGGGCAACGGGCACACGCTCGTGGACGCGGGAGCCGCGCCGACCAGCCCATCGGCCGTGCGCAGGCGTCCCGCCGGGCTGAAGATCGCGGTGCTGGCCGTTTCTGCGGCGCTGCTGGTGGCGGCGGGCGTGCTCGTCGTGCCGACCTGGTTCCGCGGTGCGCCGCCACTGAAGCCGGGCGGTGCGAGCCTCGACCTGGCGGCGTTGCCCCAGGTCGACGCGACAGACCGGTTCGGCGGCGACACCTCGCGCCAGTACGCCGCCTACCGGCCGTCCCCCGGCGAGGGCGCGCCGGCGATCGCCGTCGGCGGGGGCAGGTTCAGCGCGAGCGGCGCGGCGCCGTACTTCGGCATGGTGGCGGGCCCGGGGGCGCTCTCCTCCGACCAGGCCGTCAGCGTGCTGACCGCCGGCACGTTCACCGGCTCCGGCCAGCCGGAGGACAGCGTCTTCGTCGGCTGGGTGAAGGACGGGGACAACTACCTCACGGCCTGGTACAACAACAGCCGCAAGAGCACCGGGTTCGACCTGCGGGTGGGCGGGCGGTTCCGCAAGGCCCCCACCGAGATACCGCTCACCCTGGGCCAGGGGGACCGCTTCGCCCTGCTGCTCACCGGCGACACCGTCACCTCCTACGCCGAGCACGCCGGCAGATGGCGCCGGCTGCACACCGCCTCCGTCGCCGGCGTGCTGGGGACCGCGCAGGTCCGCCGGCAGTACCGGTACGGCTTCGGCCTGCGCGCCACCACCGGCACGCTCGCCGTCACGGCCACGGAGGGCCGCAGCCTGCCCAGCTGAAGGCGGGAACGACGGGCACCGTGACCTAGGTCATGACCGTGGCGCGCGCCGGTCTCGACGGGCCTCCAGCTCCTCCGCGCTGACCGGGGTCAACATCGGCTGCCCGGGCGCGCAGAACATCGTCACCACGAAGGCCGACTCGTCGTCGTCGAGGTGGTTGCCGTCCTGATAGTGGATCACGTCGCCACCGGGCTCCCAGAACGCCTCGCCGGCCCGGACGACCCGCACGGGCTCGCCTTCGAGCTCGAAGTTGACGGCCCCCTTGACCACGTACCCGAACGCGGGCCCCGAGTGCCGGTGCGGCGGCGCGCCAGGGCTGTTCGGCGGCAATGTGACCAGGATCGTCATCGCCTCGGCCCCCTCCGGCGCGGGCGGCGCCCCCGGCACGGTGGCGACCACGTCGATCTTCGGCGGCGGCCCGCTCTTGTCGGGGTTCTCGAGGTGGTGCGCGTGTGCGTGATCGGTGCTCATCAGGGTTCCTTCGCGACGGTGGCCGGCTCGATCCGGCCGTGCATCAGCTCAGACAAGGCAGCGCCCGGATATGTGACACCACCGCGTGACTCCGCGACGGCCGGAGGGGCCTACTATGACGACGGCGACGGGACCGCTGAACAGTCCTGACCAGCAGCGGCCCGGAAACGCCGGGCGGGACGGAGAGGCGGGGAACGGGTGGTCACGCAGGAGCGGATGACGGGGAAGGCCAGTCCGCAGGATGAGCTGGCGGCCCGGTTGCGCCTGCTGCAGGAGCTGTCCGGACGCGGTGTGCGGGCCCTCGCGCGGGACACGGGCCTCAGCTCGTCGTCGTTGTCGCGCTACCTCAGCGGCCAGTCGGTGCCGCCCTGGGCGGCGGTGATCGCGCTCTGCCGCCTCGTCAAGCGTGACCCCCGCCCGCTGCGCCCCCTGTGGGACCGGGCCTCCAGCCCTTTGCCCGCGCCCCCGAAGACGAGCCGCCAGGTCCAGCCCCCGTCGCCGCCCGCCGGGGCGCCGCGCCCGCCGCGCAACGACCTGCCGCGTGACGTGCCCGACTTCACCGGGCGTGCGGTCCAGCTCGCCGCCGTGCTCGCCGCGGTGCACGACAGCAGGGTGGTCGCCGTGGACGGCATGGCGGGCGTCGGCAAGACCTGCCTGGCGGTGCACGCCGCGCACCGGCTCGCCGCCGACTACCCCGACGCCCAGCTCTATGTGGACCTGCACGGGTTCACCGACGGGCGGGAACCGCTCGATCCCGATCCGGCGCTGCGCACCCTGCTCGCCGCCCTCGACGTGCCGTCGGAGAAGATCCCGCAGGAGGGCGGCATCGAGCCGCTGGCCGCCTGCTGGCGGTCGGAGCTGGCCCACCGGCGGGCCGTCGTGGTCTTCGACAACGCCGCCGACGCCGACCAGGTCCGCCCGCTGCTTCCCGGCGCCGGCCCGGCCGTCGCCCTGATCACCAGCCGCAACCGGCTGCTGGGCCTGGAGGAGGTGCCCCCGGTGTCGCTGGACGTGCTGACCCCGCAGGAGAGCGCCGAACTGCTGGCCCGCGCCAGCGGCGACCCGGGCGGATCCGACGGCAGGCTGGCCCGCGACCCGGAGTCCGCCGCCGAGGTGCTGCGGCTGTGCGGTCATCTGCCGCTGGCCCTGCGGCTGGCCGGGGCCCGGCTGCGGCACCGGCCGGGCTGGACCGTGGGCGTTCTCGTCGAGCGGATGGCGGAGGGCGCCACCGAGTTCGACACGGCGTTCGCCATGTCCGTACGGCAGCTGGACAGGGCGCAGCGCCGCTTCTTCCGGTTGCTGGGCCTGCTGCCCGGCTCGACCTTCGACGAGTACGTCGCGGCGGCGCTGGCGGACATACCGTTGCGCGGCGCCCGGGCGATGCTGGAGGACCTGCTCGACGCGCACCTCGTCCAGCAGCCGGCGGCCGGCCGCTTCCGGCTGCACGACCTGGTGCGCCGGCACGCGCGCGGGGCCGCCGCCGAGCAGGACTCACCGGCGGAGCTGGAGCAGGCGCTGGGCCGGGTGCTCGACTACTACGTGTACGCGGCGGCCGCCGCCGACGCCGTGATGTCGTACGTGCCTCCCAGCCGGGAGGTCTCCGCGGGCCGGCCTCCGGCAGAGCTGCCGACGTTCGCCGGCAAGCACGCGGCGCTCTTCTGGTTCGCCACGGAGTACACCAACCTGATGGCCGTCTTCGAGGCGGCGGTCGCCGCCGGAGCCGACGCGCACGTGTGCGAGCTGCCGCGTTTCATGCGGGCCTTCTTCGCGCGGCGCTGCGGCACGACGCACCTCAACGTCCTGTTCGAGCGCTCGCTGGTCGCCGCGCAGCGCCTGGGCGACCCGCTGCAGCTGGCCGAGGCGCACAGCGACCTGGGCTTCGCCCGTTACAACGCGGGCCGGATGGCGGAGGCGGGCGCCGCGTACGACGCGGCGGCGCCGCTGGTGTCCCGGGCCGGGGACACCAGGTCCGAGGCCGAGCTGACCATGCGCCGCGGCTACCTGAGGTGGGACGAGGGCCACGTCGAGGAGCCGCTCGACCTCTTCCGGCTGGCGGGCAGGCTGTACACGGCCGCCGACTGCCCGATGGGCGCGGCCCACGCCACCGCGTACGAGGCCTGGGCGATGTTGCAGCTCGGACAGTACGAGAAGGCGGCGCGGCTGGCCCGCGCGGCGCTGGACATCCCGCACGCCGACCCCGCGTGGCCTCCCACGCTGACGGCCCGGATCACCCTCGGCGTGGCCATCGCCCACGAGGCACCCGACGAGGCGATGGAGCACCTGGAGCGGGCGCTGGCGCTGGCCCGCGAGGACGGGCACAAGCACAACGAGGCGTGGTGCCTCAACTGCCTGGGCGTCGCGCTGCGGCGGACAGGCCGCCACGAGGAGGCGCTCGCCTGCCATCGTCAGGCGTTCGCCCTGCTGGACGAGCTGTTCGAGGAGCATTGGAAGATCCACTTCCTCAACGGCTACGCCGAGACCTGCCGGCTGGCGGGCCTGCCTGAGGAGGCCATGAAGCTGCACCGGCAAGCGCTGGAGCTGGCCCCGAAACTGGGTTACCGGTACGCGGAGGCGCTGGCCCACGAGGGAATCGCCGCCGTGCTCGACGAGACGGACCCGCCCGAGGCCGCCGTACATCGCACGGCCGGGCAGGCCGTTCTGCGGCCCTCCTACGGCCGGGTCATCGGGGGATAGAGCTCTTTGACCGGGCCTGCACGGAAGAGCCGGGCGGGGCGGCCGTTGGAGGGTTTGCGCATCGGCCCCTCGGCGACGATGAAGCCGCGTGCGCCCTGCACCTTGCGGTAGAAGTTCCTGGGGTCGAGTTCCACGCCCCAGACCGCCTCGTACACCTGCTGCAGCTCGGAGAGGGTGAAGGTCTCGGCGCAGAACGCGGTGGCCAGTGCCGTGTGTTCGAGCTTGGCGCGCGCCCGTTCCACGCCGTCGGCGATGATGCGGCGGTGGTCGAACGCCAGCGCCGTCGTCGCGGACAGGGCGTCGTCCACCGGCGTCCACGAGGCGCCGGCGGCGTCGGTGCCGGCGACGGGTTCCGGCAGGTGGGGCGAGATCGCCAAATAGGCGACGGACACGACGCGGCCGCGCGGGTCGCGGCCCGGCTCGCCGTACACCCCGAGCGGCTCCAGGTGCACGTCGGCCAGGCCGGCCTCCTCCGACAACTCGCGCCGCGCCGCCGCCTCGATGTCCTCGTGCTCGTCGCGCAGGAAGCCGCCGGGCAGGGCCAGCGCCCCGCGATAGGGGTCGGTTCCGCGTTGGACGAGCAGGACGGTCAGGTGGGCGTCACGGAGGGTCAAGATCACCAGGTCGACCGCGAGCAGGATGCTCGGCGGACGCCATTCGTCGGCGGGCATGAGCACACATTAGCTTCTTGTCAGATCGACAGGGAGCCCCGTTTTCTGAATGGCATCGCTAACCGGCGCTGAGGTCGCGGCGGCGCAGCCCGTACAGGGCGAGGGTGGTCAGCGCGGCGGCCAGGACGGTGAGCACCACCGTGGCGACCGGCGCGAACGTCCCCAGCGGGTGCCAGGGCAGATGCGAGAGCACCGAGGTGTTCACCAGCCACGACGGCACACCCAGGTAGGACCCCAGGATCTGGATGAACCCGCTGTACACGAGCACGGCCCAGGCGAGGCTGATGGCCCGCGGGGCGAGCCCGAGCAGCACGGCGGGGATGGCGAGCAGCACCAGCACCTCCGGGACGCGGATCAGGCACGCCAGAACGACCTCGCCCACGAAACCGGCCTCGCCGGTCGAGGCGGCGGCGCCGGCGCCGAGCGCGATGCCGTACACCGCCAGGAGCAGGACCGCCGCGAGCGCGGTGACCAGCAACGACGAGCCGAGCCACGCCGTTCTGCCGGTCGGGCCGGCCAGCAGGGGGGCGACCCGGCCGCGCACCTCCTCCGCCCGCATCCGCACGACCGCCAGGACCACGAAGACGCCGGTGTACAACGACCCGGTGAAGACCATGAGGCTGATCCAGGCCCGCCCGAAGTCCGCCCCCGCGAAGATCGGCAGGTCGGTCTCCGCCATCCCGCCGGTCATCGCGCCCAGGACGACCCCGACGGCGAGGAACGCGGCCGCCCACCACACGATGGTCGCCCGCTGGAGCCGCAGGGCGAGCGTGAAGGGCGAGCTCAGCCAGGACGGCGCCGAGGCCCGCCCGGGACGCGCGGCCACCAGGGCGGCGCCGAGATCCCGGCGCCCGGCCAGGGCGTAGGCCCCCGCCAGCAGAAGCCCCGTGAGCAGGGCCGACAGGGCGAGCGGCCACCAGCGCTCGTCGCCCAGCGCCCGGGTCTGCTGGGACCAGCCGATCGGGGACAACCAGAACAGCGGCCCGCCCTCCTGCGCCTGCATCGCCCCCGCGCCGCGCAGCAGCCACGCCGCGAAGAGCGCGGCGCCGGCCAGCCCGCTGGCGCCCCTGGGCTGCTCGGTGACCTGGACGGCGACCGCGGTGACCGCGGCGAACACCAGCCCGGCCGCGGCCAGGGAGAGGCCGAACAGCAGCGCGCTGCCGGCCGGGAAGCCGATGCTGATCGCCGCGGCGGCGGTGAGGAGCGCGAGCACGACGTTGCCGATCAGCGCGAGGGACAGCGCCGCGGTGAGCTGGGCCTGCCTGCCGACGACGGCGGCGCGGATGAGCTCGGCCCGGCCGCTCTGCTCCTCCGCGCGGGTGTGCCGGGTGATGAGCAGGATGTTCATCAGAGCGGCGGCCAGCAGGAACTCCACCCAGTAGGCGGCGAGGAAGTACCGCTGCGCGGTGATCTCCGCGCCGAACATGGGCCCGGCCAGCACCCTCATGAACGAGACCCGGATCATCTGCGAGGCCTCGGCCATGGCCTGCGGCGTCGGGATGACCGAGGCGACGGCGGCGTAGTAGAAGCGCGGGACGAGGGCCGTGATGGCCAGCAGCCAGATGGTGAGCTTGATCCGGTCGCGGCGCAGCGCCAGCCGCAGCATGGCGCCGGTGCCTGTCAGCTGACCGCGCGCCGCCTTGGATCCGGTGCGAGCGTGCGCCGGGGCGAGCGTGGCGGTCATGCCGCCTCCTTGATCCCGTAGTGCCGCAGCATGAGCTCTTCGAGCGTCGGCGGGTGGCTGACCAGGGAGCGGATGCCGAAGCCGCCGAGGTGACGGACGGCGGCGTCCAGATGGTCGGCGTCGACGCTGAAGCGCACGTTGGCGCCCTCGGTCTTCGCGTTGTGGACGCCGGGCAGCCGGTCGAGCCCCGTGACCGGGGTGGCGGTGCCGGCCACGACCGTCGTGCGGGTCAGGTGCCGCAACTGCTCCAGCGTCCCCGACTCCACGACCTTGCCGGCGCGGATGATGGTGACCCGGTCGGCGAGCGTCTCGACCTGGGCCAGGATGTGGCTGGACAGCAGGATGGTACGGCCGGCGGCCTTGGCCTCGGCGACGACCTGCTGGAAGATCGCCTCCATCAGCGGGTCGAGGCCGCTGGTGGGCTCGTCCAGGATCAGCAGCTCCACCTCGGCGGCCAGGGCGGCGACGAGGGCGACCTTCTGGCGGTTGCCCTTGGAGTAGGTGCGCGCCTTCTTCTTCGGGTCGAGCTCGAACCGTTCGATCAGCTCGTCCCTGCGCCCGGCGTCGAGGCCGCCGCGCAGGCGGCCGAGCACGTCGATGGCCTCGCCTCCGGTGAGGTTGGGCCAGAGCTCCACGTCGCCGGGCACGTACGCCAGCCGCCGGTGCAACGCGACGGCGTCGGCCCAGGGGTCGCCGCCCAGCAGCCGGGCGCTGCCGGAGGTGGCCCGCATCAGGCCCAGCAGGATGCGGATGGTGGTGGATTTCCCGGCCCCGTTCGGGCCGAGGAAACCGTGCACCTCGCCAGTGCGTACGGTGAGGTCGAGCCCGTCCAGGGCGCGGGCCGGCCCGAAGGCCTTGACGAGCCCGGACGTGGCGATGGCTGCAGGGGACATGGGTTTCTCCGATGTGCGGGTCTCGTTGAGCACGGCCGGGGAGGCGACCCTTGGTCTCCCCGCCGGGGTACAGGCGGTCCCGCTCAGGTGAGCGGGCCGATGATCCGGGCGTCGAACTCGCGGTCCGGGAGCGACCGGTTGAGGTCCAGCAGGGCTTCGGCCTGCCAGCCCATGACGTAGCGGGTGCGCGGCCGGTCCGACTCGACGGCCTCCCGGATGGCCGTGGCGACGACGCCGGGGTCGGAGGCGTACTCGCCCATCGGCGTCTCGGCCGCGCGCGCCATCGCTTCGGCCATCGGCCGGTAGGGGCCGTCCCCGGAGATCTCCCGCAGTTGCCGGGCGGTCCCTGACTCGAAGTCGGTCCTGATGATGCCGGGCTGGATGACGACGACGTCGATGCCGAACTGCCCGGTCTCCATGCGGAGCGTGTCGGAGAAGGCTTCCAGGGCGTGCTTGGAGGCGTAGTACCAGGCGCCGAGCGGCAGGGCGATCTCGCCGCCGATCGAGGACACGTTGACGATCGTGCCCGACCCCTGCCGCCGCATCGCCGGCAGGACGAGCTGGACCAGCCGGGCCGGCGCGAGCACGTTGACCTCGAACGCCTCGCGGGCCAGCGCCAGCGGCGTGTCCTCGACCGAGCCGTGCACGACGGTCCCGGCGTTGTTGACCAGGACGTCGATCCGCCGGTGCTCGTCCAGGACGGCGCCGACGGCCCGCTGGAGGTCCTCCTCCTTGGTCACGTCCGCCTGCAGGGGGTGACCTCCCGCTTCGCGGATCGCGGCCATCCTGTGCACGCGCCTGGCCGCGCCGTACACGGTGTGGCCGGCGCGCAGGAGCTCCAGCGCGGTGGCCTGGCCGATGCCGGATGAGGCGCCGGTGACCAGGCAGATCTTGGCAGTCATGCGAGGCTCTCCACTTCTGCGTGCCGTACGCGGTCGGCGATCGTTCACGCACAGGGAAAGCTACGACTGTGTTCGCGGAGCAAGCAATGAGAAAACAGCGCTACCGCAGGTCAGGCGCTATCTATTGGCGCAACGACCTTGCCGTCAAATGCAACAGCCCTTGGCTTCGTGTAGCAGTCGGGCATACTTGTGCGTGCGTGACGATCAGGGAGGGGCGCATGCCGGGAGGCCATCTGAGCTACGACGACCGCCGCAAGATCGCCGACGGGCTGGCGGAAGGGCTCCCGTACGCGGAGATCGCCCGCCGCCTGGAGCGGCCGAGATCGACCGTCGGCCGCGAGATCGCCCGCAACGGCGGCCCGCACGGCTACCACGCGGGCCGGGCGCAGCAGGCGACCGCCTGGCGTGCCCGCCGCCGGCCCAGCCCGCCGCCCGGCGCGCAGGTCCACACGGAGGTCTCCGAGCGTGACCCCGCGGCGGTGCGCGAATACGAGCAGAAACTCACCGCGCTGCTGTCGGGCGCCTGGCCGCCGATGGCCGCCAGGGTGCTGGTCGGGCTGCTCACCAGCGACAGCGGCAACATGACCGTCGCCGAGCTGACGGAGCGGCTGCGGGTCAGCCCCGCGTCGGTCTCCAAGGCCGTCGGCGCGCTGGAGCAGCTGGGGCTCGTCAAGCGCGAGCGCGACAACCGGCGTGAGCGCTACTTCATCGACGACGACGTCTGGTACCGGGCCTGGCTGGTGGGCACCCGGTCGATGGCCCTGTGGGCCGGCACCATCAGGGAGGGCGCGGACGTCCTCGGCAGCCGCACCCCGGCCAGCGACCGGCTCCGCACCGCCGGCCGGTTCTTCCAGCTCCTCAGCGACGACATGGCCGCCGCGGCCGAACACTACCGGCAGGCCTTCTCCGCCACGGGAGACGGAGCTCCGTAGGAGAGGTTGGTCCGGTCGCAGATAATCCGTTCCGAAACCATCTGGGTAGGCTGGGGTCATGACAGCGATGGCGCCCGCTCGTACCCAGACCGACCTGTCCTTCCTGCTCGACCACACCGGCCACGTGCTGCGCTCGCGGATGACCGCGGCCCTGGCCGAGATCGGGCTCACCCCGCGCATGCACTGCGTGCTGGTCCACGCGCTGGAGGCGGAGCGCACGCAGATCCAGCTCGCCGAGCTGGGCGACATGGACAAGACCACGATGGTGGTGACCGTGGACGCGCTGGAGAAGGCCGGGTACGCCGAGCGCCGCCCCTCCAGCACCGATCGCCGGGCCCGGATCATCGCGGTCACCGGTACCGGCGCGGAGGTCGCCGCACGCAGCCAGGAGATCGTGGACGGCGTGCACAGGGACGCGCTCGGCTCCCTGCCGGAAGATGAGCGCGAGGTGCTGGTCCGCGCGCTGAACCGGCTGGTCGCCGGCCATCTCGCCGTCCCCGAGGAGGGTCCGCAGCCGGCGCGCAGGGCACGCGAACGAAAGAATTAGTCCCGAGGCATATCGTCTGCAACGGAACCATCTGTTACGGTCTCTCTTGTCCGACTTCGAACGGGAGAGACTGTGTCGTATTTGCCTGCATCGCGGTGGACCGCGCTGGGAGTGTTGTCCGCCACCGCATTGATGACCGTCCTGGACGGCAGCATCGTGACCGTCGCGCTCCCCGCGATCCAGAAGGATCTCGGGTTCTCGCCCGCCGGGCTGAGCTGGATGATGAACGCCTACCTGATCGCCTTCGGGGGCCTGCTGCTCCTGTCGGGGCGGCTGGGCGATCTGATCGGCCGCCGGACGATGTTCATGGCCGGAAATGTGATCTTCACTGCCGCGTCGTTCCTGGCCGGGGCGGCCGGTGGCCCCGGGTTGCTGATCACGGCCAGATTCCTGCAGGGCGTGGGCAGCGCGATGGCCTCGGCAGTCGTCCTGGGCATCCTGGTGACACTGTTCACCGAGCCCCGTGAGCGGGTCAAGGCCATCGCGATCTTCAGCTCCACCGGAGCCGCCGGCGCCTCACTCGGCCAGGTGCTGGGCGGCGTGCTCACCGATGCCTTCAGCTGGCCGTGGATCTTCTTCATCAACGTGCCGATCGGCGTGGTGACCATCGCGCTGGCCGTCCGCGCGCTGCCCGCCGACCGCGGGGCCGGCCTGTCGGCCGGCGCCGACGTCCTGGGGGCGCTGCTCGTCACGTCCGGCCTGATGCTGGGCATCTACACCGTGGTCAAGGTGGAGGAGTACGGCTGGCTCGCCACGCACACCCTCGGACTCGGCGCGGTGTCGCTGGCCCTGCTGGTCGCGTTCGTCGTCCGGCAGGCCACCGCCAAGGCGCCGCTCATGCCGCTGCGGGTGCTGCGCTCGCGTAACGTCGCCGGGGCGAACCTCGCCCAGATGCTGGCCCTGTCGGGCATGTTCGCCTTCCAGGTGCTGGTCGCGCTCTTCATGCAGCAGGTGCTCGGGTACGGCGCCCTCGACACCGGGCTGGCGATGTTGCCGGCCGCGCTCGGCATCGGCTCGATCTCGCTGTTCGCCTCCGCCCGGCTCAGCGCGCGCTTCGGGGCCCGGATCGTGCTGCTGGGCGGGCTGGCCATGCTCATCGCCCGCGACGTCGTCGAAGAGGTCGCCAAGCTGAACGGC
>NZ_JBHSPA010000023.1:219096-294231 GCF_042656245.1 Nonomuraea insulae | reverse complement strand
TCGCCGCCATGCTCCTGCTCACCCGGATCCCGGTGGACGCCGGCTACGTGACCCACCTGCTTCCGGTGATGTTGCTGATCTGGGGAGGCGGGTTCGTGATACCGGCGCTGGCCACGCTGGGCATGTCCGGCGCCAAGGAGAGCGACGCCGGCCTGGCCTCCGGCCTGTTCAACACCACGCAGCAGGTGGGCATGGCGATCGGCGTGGCGGTGCTGTCCACGATGGCCGCCTCCCGTACCGAGGGTCTGCTGGCCGCCGGACAGGGCCGGGCGCAGGCGCTGACCGAGGGCTACCACCTGGCGTTCGGCATCTCGGCCGGGCTGCTCACCGCGGCGTTCGTCGTGGGGCTCGTGGTCCTGCGCCGGCCGGCCGTCCGGTCCGCCGAAGAGCTGGACACGGCCGTCGAGGTCCCCGCCTGAGCGGCTTCCTCCGTTCCCGGCTCCGCGGAGCCGGGAACGGAGACGAACGTCAGAGGGCCAGCGCGGCCATGAAGGCCATGCTGGCCGCCATCCCGGCCGAGCACGCCTCCTGGTTGCGCGTCCTTCGATCCGCGTCCCGCTCGGGCAGGACGCGGATGAGCCGGGCGAAGGTCCAGGCCAGCCCGATGACCAGGGCCACGGCGGCCGGCGACCCGCCCCCGTGCTGGTGCCCGGGCAGAGCGGTCCCGCCGGCCGCCGTCAGCACCAGCAGGATGGGCATGACCACGAAGTCCTGGATGTGATGAGCGGTCTCCGCGCGGCGGGAGGGGGAGCCGCACAGCCAGCCGGCGGTCAGCAGCGCGAGCACCGCGACGGGCAGGAACACGCCGCCCAGATGCCCGGCCGCCATGCCGAGCGCCATGACGACGTGCGGCCACCTCCTGGCGGCACGCGCGGAGGGCAGCAGGGCCGGGGCGAGGGCCAGGACGCAGCCGGCCGATACCGCCACCGTGTGGAGGAAGGCGCCCAAGATGCGCTCCTTGCCGTCGTCGGTGGTTACTCCCCCTCAGGACAAGACAGCTCGGCACGTTGTGACAGGAGCGAGGGGACTGCGCGGGTTCGGTACGACGATGGCAAGCTTAATGATCTGGGATGTCATCAGCACCTGCCGCACCGTAGCGCACCGTGCGGCGGCGGTAGTAGTGCACGGTCAGCAGGGCGAGCAGGGGGCTCCAGGCGGCCAGCGGCCAGTACATGACGTGGAAGATCACCGTCTGCCAGCCGTGCGTGACCAACCCGGTGGGGCTGCCGTCGAGCTTCACGCCGAAGCTGATCATGACCATCGCGTACGGGAAGATCAGCAGCGCGAGCGCGCCGAGGCCGGCGGGGATGACCGCGGCCATGACCGGCACCCGGCGCCCGCGCAGGACCGGCACCCAGCCCGGCCACACCTCACCCCACTCGCTGACCAGTCCGACCGCGAGGAGGGCGGCCGCCTCGCTCACCACGCTGAGCAGCATGATGTACCACCACCCGCCGGCCAGCCCTTCATGACCGCCGGTCGGTGCGGGGCCGAACTCCAGCAGCGGCACATCAAAGACGAGCCCGGCGATGCGCCACAGGCCGGAGGGCAGCACGGCCAGCGGGATGGCATAGGCGGCCAGCACGGCCCAGCGGGGTACGCCTGGCGCGGTCCGGCCATGCAGGTGAACGGCCATGGCAACTCTCCTCGAACGACGTCAACGGAATGACGCCTTCGAGGATCACACCTGTCGCGAGCAGGGCTCATCCCCCTGGCGAGGGAAATGAGCCCTCAGCGCTGGTGCAGCTTGAACCCGTGGAACCCCCGATCACCCGTGACGTAGAGCCGGCTGCCACCGGGCGCCCATACGCAGTCCCGCAGCGGGCTGTCCAGCTTCATCGCGGTCATTACCACCTGCTCGGCGACGTCCCACACCCGCACCTCGCCCTCCAGGGAGACGGTCGCCAGCCACCAGCCGAACGGGCCGACGTCGAGCCCCGTCAGGTATTCGAGCGGCCCGACCAGCAGCCCCTTCGGATCGCCGTTCATGTCCAGGAGCTGGACGTCGCCGGTCGAGGTGGCGGCGGCCAGCCAGTCGCCGGTGGGCGAGACGGTCACGGCGGTCACGTTGTCCAGCGGCCGGGTCCACCTCCGCCGCCGGTCGCCGACGTCCCACAGCGACACCTGGTCCTTGCCGGCCGCGGCCACCCACCGCCCGCCGGGGTCGATGGCCAGGCTCCTGACCGGATCCGTGGTCAGGACGCCCAAGGGCGCGCCGTCGGGCCGCCAGAGCCTGACCCCGTCCTCGTCCCCGCAGGTGGCCAGCCAGTCACCGGTGGGCGAGATCGCCACCACGTCGGTGGCGCGCGGGTGGGCCTGCACGGTCGTCCGCACCGTGCCGTCGCGGTTCATGAGCCAGAGCCTGCCGTCGAAGTCCGTGGCCGCCAGCCAGGTCTCGTCAGGAGAGATCGCCAGGCCGTAGAAGAGCTCGTCGTCGTGATGTGTGTCGAGCGCGCCGCCGTCCCCGTCCCACAGGGAGAGCCCGTCCTCTCCCGTGACCAGCCAGTCGCCGCTCCTGGCCGCACGGACCTTGTGCATGCTGCGCGAACGCATGTGCTCGTCGGGCAGGGGCAGGCCCTCCACCAGGTCCCAGAGCTTGACCGTGCCGTCGGCGCCCGCGGTGGCGAGCCAGGCGCCGTCCCCGCTGACGGCCACGTCCCGGACCTCGCCCAGGTGCGCGGAGCGGTAGGAGACCTGGCCCCCGGGGAGTGAGACGACCTGGAGACCGTCGCCCAGGAACCTGCTGCCGGCGAGCGCGGAGCCGTCCGGCGTCACCGCCATCGGCCCGGTGAACTCATACAGCTCCTCGGAGTCGGGCACCGTGCGCAGCAGGCGGCCCTCCGGGCTCCACAGCCGCAGATCATCGTCGTGCTGGACCACCAGCAGGTCCTGGGAGGGGTGGGCGGTGACGGAGTTCGCCTCGTTGCCGGGGTCGTCGATCCGGCCGCGGGGCAGGCCGTCGCGGCTCCACACGGACACGCCGCCGGCGTCGTCGGTGACCGCCACCCAGGAGCTCTCGGAGCCGATGGCCAGGGTGGGGATGACCCGCAGGTCGACCTTCGCGCTCCAGAGCGCGGTGCCGTCGCGCGACCACGTCATGATCCCGGTGGAGGTGGCCGCGGCCACCCAGGTCCCGTCCGGGGCGATCGCCACACGCTCCACGACGCCGGACGTCCCCGCTCCGGTCAGCACCGCCGTCCTGGTGCCGTCAGGACTCCAGAGGCAGACGGTGCCGTCGTCGCCCCCCGTGGCCAGCAGGCCGCCGTCGGGTGCCACGGCCACTGTGTTGATCATGCCCGTGTGGCCGTTCAGCGTCGCGCGGACGGTGCCGTCGGGGTTCCAGATCCGGGCCGTATGGCTGTCGTCGGCCGTGACCAGCCACCCGTCCGGGCTGATCGCCACCGCCCTGGCCTTTCCCGACGCCATGGGCAGCGTACGCCGCAGCGAAGGGTGGGGCAGGTCCGGCGGCGTCCACAGGCACTCCAGCCAGGCGGTGCCGCGCTCCCGCAACTGCTCCCTGATGTCCGCGGCCACCGCGGGGAAGCCGTGCAGCCTGGCCGCCAGCACGTCGATCTGGTCGAGTGACGTCAGCAGGTGGGTGTTCTGCGCGAGAGCGTGCCGCAACCGTCCGGCCAGGCCGGTGCCCGCCAGCGCCAGGTCCTTCTCGACCTCCTGGAGGCCGTACACCGCCAGTTTGGCGGAGATCCACCAGCCGGAGCACACGAGGTCGGCCACGTCCTGGCCCGCGCTCGTCAGATGGCCGGGCAGGTGGCCGAGCATGTAGTCCCTGTCCTCAGGGGAGGAGTCGGTGTCCGGGCCGCCGCCGAGCGCGCCCAGCAGGTGGTGGTTGGCGGTGGCCAGGCTCTCCCCGGTGAGTCTGCCGCGAGCGAACCGCCTGACCAGGTCGGGCAGGATAATGACCGGCCGGTCAGGGGGCGTGGAGAGCAGGCCGAACACGCTCAGCCCCGCCAGCGTCAGCTCGGTGTCGACCCCGGACAGGCTCGCGCTCTCGTGCCAGAGCCGCTGCGCCAGGCCCTTCGGGATCGTCCCTTCGCCGGCGAACACCGCGAGCTCCATCAGCCGCTCGACGCTCTGGGGCAGCCCGAGGCGGGGCAGCCCTTCGGCGAGCAGGCGGTGGGCGGCCGCCGCTACGGAGGCGGCGTCGGTCACGTCGTGCGCGGGCGGGGTCGTGTTCATGGCGCCGGCCAGGGTGAGCAGCGCGGGCCAGCCCTCCGCCGGCGACGGCACGCGGATGAGCGTGGCGTGATCAGGCAGGATGGCCGCGGTGCGGGTGGTGACCAGCACCGTCGCGTACGGGGCCGACCACGCCGCGGCGAGCACCAGCCGGGGGCTGGTCAGGCCGTCCAGGACGAGCAGCCCGTCGCCCGGGGCGGTCACGGTGGCGAGCATCTCGTCCCGGCCGGGCATCGTCTCGGTGTCCGGCTCGTCGCCGAGCTCCATGATCCGCTCCGTCAGGAGCCCTGTGAGTCGCTCCGGCCGGTCGCCGCCCACCGTGAGCCACGCGACGCCCTTGTGGAAGCGGTCCACCACCCGCCGGTCGGCGCAGGCGGCGGCGGCCAGCGCGGTCGTGCCGAACCCCGCGGCCCCGTCGATCTCGGGGACGAGCGCGACCACACCGCTCTCACCGTTGATGAGCGCCGCGACCAACTGCTCCAGCTCGGGACGCTCGATCCAGTTCTCCACCATGATCAGTACGACGATCTCCTGACATATGCGGTTCCGCGTTTGTCGAGGCGGCGATCAGGCCGAGACGAGGGACACCACCAGGTAGGCGGGAACACCGATCACCACCGTCGCCCATCCGGTGGTGAGGGCGATCCCCAGCCCCCGCCGGCACGGTTCCGCCGAGTCCGCGAGCCTGACGGAGGCGATGATGCTCGCGACGAAGACGGCCGGCAGGCCGCCCACCAGCAGCCACGGGTGCTCCATCGCGGAGGCCAGGCCGAAGATGACGTAGATGAGGAGCGCGCCCCAGTTTCCGACGGTGAGGGCGAGGAGGGTCGCGGTGACGGCCACTAAACCGGCAGTCGCGCCGAACCAGAAGCGAGCCCGCGATGATGTCCTGTTCACCATTTCTACCCCCGTGCCGACTGGTGCGACCAACGGTATGATCACTGATCGGCAGGTATTTAGCAAGATAGCTATTTAGCTATCGTGCTATGGTTCGACCCATGACGGACCTCACGGACGAGGCCGGTGTCTTCCGGGCGCTCGCCGATCCCACCCGCCGCCAGATCCTCGAAGACCTGCGTGACGGTGAGCTCTCGGCAGGGCAGATCACGAGCCGGTTCTCCATCAGCGGGCCATCCATCTCCCGCCACCTCGGCGTCCTCAAGGGCGCGGGCCTGGTCACCGAGCGCCGTGACGGCAACCGCATCCTGTACACACTCGCCGAAGAGCGCCTGGCCACCTGCGTCGGCCGATTCCTCAGCGCCGTGTGCCCCGAACAGATCGTCCTGCGCCACACCAAGTGGCGCCACACGCCGGAAGGCGAGGAAGCGTGAGGCAACCCCGCCTGTCCAGCGTCGTCGAGCGGCGCCTCCTGGTGAACTACCGGCTGGCGCCGGACATCGCCGCCCGGCTGCTGCCCGGCGGGCTCCGTCCGCAGCTCGTCCGCGGTCATGCCGTCGCGGGCATCTGCTTGCTGCGCCTGGGGGACGTGCGGCCGGGCTGGGCGCCGAAGGCCCTGGGCATGCGCAGCGAGAACGCCGCCCATCGCATCGCCGTCGAGTGGGACGGCCCGGGCGGAGTCGAGAGCGGCGTCTACATCCCGCGCCGCGACACCGCCTCGCTGCTCACCACCTGGGCCGGCGGGCGACTCTTTCCCGGCGAGCACGGCCGGGCCGACTTCGAGGTCCGCGAGACGCCCGGCGAGTTGCACGTCGCCTACGCCACCCGCCGTGGCGGCACCCGCGTGGACGTGACCGTCGAGGTGGCCCCCGAGCTGCGGGGCAGCGAGCTGTTCGACGATCTGCGACAGGCGTCGAGCTTCTTCGAGCGCGGCGCCAAGGGCTTCTCGCCCACGGCCGCGGGAAGGCTGCAGGGTATGGAGTTGCACACGCGCTCCTGGCGGCTGGACGCCTGCCGAATCGTCTCCGCGCGGTCGTCGTTCTTCGACGGTTTGCCGCGGGGGAGCGCGACGCCGGACTGCGCGCTCGTCATGCGCGACGTTCCCGTCACCTGGAGCCCGCTCCCGGCCGCGCCTACCGGAGGTTCGTGACGCCTTCGTAGTCGCCGACGGTCGCGGCGCCGGTGACCTCGTACTCGAGGAGGAGCAGGCCGCGCGTCGTGGCCTCGTGCCGGACGAGCCGCAGGCCGGTCGCCGTCGCGGGGTGGGTGAGCAGGCGGCGGCCGGAGCCGAGGACGGCGGGCGCCACGACGAGCCGGAGCGTGTCGACGAGCCCCATCGACAGCAGCGCGCTGCCGAGGCGGGCGCTGCCGTGGACCTGCAACTCGCGTCCCGGCCGCTGCTTCAGCTCGCCGACCGTCCGCGCGGGGTCGCCGCGCAGCACCGTGGTCGGCGCCCAGGTTCCCGTCTCGATCGTGTTCGACACGACGTATTTCGGCAGGGAGTTCATCCGCTCGGTGTACGGGTCGTCAGGGTCGGTGATCGCCGGCCAGTCGCGGGCGAACGCGGTGTACGTCCGCCGGCCGAACAGCAGGCCGTCGGCGTGGTCGAGCCATTCCGACGTGCGTCGGACGAAGGTCTCGTCCATGTGCGGCACGAGCCAGCCGCCCCTGGTGAAACCGTCGCTCGTGTCCTCGGCGGCCGAACCCGGGCCCTGGCTCACGCCGTCGAGGGTGACGAACTCCATGACGACGACCTTCATCGTTCGGCCAGCCGGGTGAGCTGGTCGGTGGTGGTGCCCCAGCCCTCGGCGAAGCCCAGCTCGGCGTGCAGGGCGCGGGCGGCCGGGTCGCCGTGGCGCACGATGATCCGGTAGTCGGTGCCGTCCGGGTGGTCCCGCAGCACGACCTCGGCGGTCATCGCGATCGGCGCGGGGCTCGCGGGACGCCATCCGCTGTCGATCGCGTTGCTGAACACGATCCGCTCGTACTCGTCCACCACGAGGAAGCACGCGTCCAGATGCGGGACGAACGTGTCGCCGTCGTCGCTCATCCGCGTGACGAACGCGCCCCCGGGCCGGACGTCGAGGCGCTCGACGCGGCAGTGGGTCGGGGCGGGAATCCACCATTGCGCCAGTTTGGCCGGATCGGTCCACGCGTCCCACACGTGCTTGCGGGGGGCGCGGATGAGCCGGTCGATGCCGAGATCGAGTTCGGGATTCACTGTTCCTCCTCGGGAGTGGTGACGAACCGCTCCAGGCGATCGGTGCGGTCCGTCCAGATGCGGCGCTGGTCGGCGAGCCAGTCCTCGATGAGCGCGAACCGCTCCCGGTTGAGTTCGCAGGTGCGCACCCGGCCGGACTTCGCCGTGCGGATCAGGCCGTTCGATTCGAGCATCCGTACGTGTTTCATGAACGAGGGCAGGGTCATGGGGGTCTCCCTGGCGAGGTCGCCGACGCTCGCAGGCCCGTGCCCGAGCCGACGGACCACCGCGCGCCTCGTCGGGTCGGCGAGTGCGATGAACACGCCGTCGAGCACGTCCGAATACTGTGCCATAAGGCTAAGTATTAACCCGGCACAACACTTAGCGCAAGGGCTAAGTGTTGTCGCCGGAAATCACGTACTCGCTGATCCGCCCGTTGCGACGGTGGGCCCGCACCAGGGGGATGGCGGCCGCCAGGGAGAGGGCCGTGCTGACGGCCAGGCCGGGGAGCAGGGTCAGAGGACCGGGCCTGGAGCCGGCGAGCCATTCGGCGGGCCCCTCCAGGAGGTCTCCCGCCGCGCCGGCCAGCGTGGCGACGGCGAGCAGCAGGCCACTGACCCGGCCCAGCAGCCGATCGGGGGTGATCGCCTGGCGGTGGCTCGTGAGGGCGATGAAGACGATGATCGCTCCGGTTCGCGGGACGATGGTCCCGGCCAGGTACCAGAGGTGCCCCCACTCCGTTCCGGTGAGTGCGAGGAGCAGGGCGAACGGCTCGGTCACCAGCACGCTCACCCAGGCCAGGCGGAAGGCGCCGAGCCTGCGGTGGAGCAGCATGGCCAGCAGGGGCGCCAGGAGGAACGAGGCGTAGGCCGGGTACGTCATTATCTCGCCCACCGACAGGCCGCCCGTCAGGCTCGCCACCTCTCGTGCCTTGGTCGCCGTCTCGACGGTGACCTCCGCGAACAGCTCCGACATCACGAGGTACAGGGCGATCGCCCGCAACGCCGGCTCCCGTGCGGTGCAGCGGACCCCCTCCGCCGCCTCCCGCCAGAACCCGCTCCTGGGCGGCGGCGGTTCCTCGTCGGCGCGTACCAGGCGGAATCCCAGCGCCGCGCAGAGCAGCAGCGCGCCGGCGAAGATCAGAAGGCTCCCGTCGTCGCTGTCCAGCAGGGACGACAGCGGCGCGAGCGCGAGGAAGAGGACGGCCGGCATCAGGTACAGCAACACGTTCGCGGGAACCAGGCGCTCGCGGCCGGCGACGGCCGGGAGACATGTCTCCACGCCGATCGGCGCGAGCGCCCCCAGGGCCGTCGTCGCCATCAGCACGGCGACGACATGTGGCCCGCCGACCCCGCCCAGGCCGTCGGCGGCCGAGACGGACACGGCCGCCGCCGCGCACAACAGGGCCATCGCCATCATCACGGTGCGGCGGCTGCGTGCCCGGTCGAGGAGCACTCCGAGGGGCAGCCCCAGCAGGACGAGCATGGCGACGTCGCCTTGCACCCCGCGCCGCGCCCCATGTGAACGTGACGAGCCGGGTCGCGTATCCGGGCCTATCGTTCGTCGGTGGGGTAGTCGGCCGAGCGGCTCACGTCGGCCCACTTGACGGTCTCCGCGGCACGGATGTCCGCGGCCTTCTGGGCGGAGGCGACGGCGTCGCCGCCGAGCAGGAGCCGCCTCGGCGGATCGTCGGCGCCGACCACGTCGATGATGATCTCGGCCGCGCGGGCCGGGTCGCCGGGCTGGGTGCCGTCGCTCTCCCGCCGGTAGCGGTGGATGGCGCCCACCGTCTCCTCGTAGTCGGGGCCGACGGGGTGGATCTCCATCGAGGAGCCCTGCCAGTCGGTACGGAACGCGCCCGGCTCGACGATGACGACCTTCACGCCAAACGGCGCGACCTCGCTGGCCAGCACCTCGGAGAAACCCTCGACCGCGAACTTGGCGCTCTGGTACGCCCCCATCCCCGGTGTGCCGCCCACGCGCCCCCCGATGGAGGAGAACTGCACGAAGACCCCCGACCGCTGGGCGCGCAGGACGGGCAGCGCGGCCCGGGTGACGTTCACGACGCCGAAGAGGTTGGTCTCGATCTGGGCGCGGAAGTCGTCTTCCGCCATCTCCTCGATCGGCGCGCTGTTGGCGTAGCCGGCGTTGTTGACGACCACGTCGAGGCCGCCGAAGGCATCGACGGCCGCCCGCACCGCGCGGGTGGCCGCGGCGGCGTCGGTGACGTCCAGCGCGACCGCCCGCAGTTGTTCGCCGTGGCGTTCCGCCAGGTCACGCAGGTGTTCGGGGCGTCGTGCGGTGGCGACGACCTGGTCGCCCGTCCGCAGCACGGCCTCGGTGAGGTGGCGTCCGAAGCCGCGCGACGCCCCAGTGATCAACCATGTCCTTGCCATCGGTCGTTCCTCCGCTCGATCTAACTGCCTCAGCAATGTAGCACTTGCATCATTCTCTTTCATTCCGCTGTGGCAGAAGTCTCTCTATCCGCCACGTAGCCGGTACGCTGAATGCGTGAGAGCAGACGCGACACGCAACCTGGAACGTGTCCTGAGCACGGGCGCCCGCCTGCTCGCCGACGACCCCTCGGTGAGCGTCGCCGCCATCGCCGCCGCGGCGGGAGTGGACCGCCGCACGGTCTACCGGCGCTTCGCCTCCCGCGAGGAACTGCTGGCCGCGGTGTACCAGGCGCGGTACGACGCGGTCGAGGAGGCTATCGCCGGCGCGAGGTTGCGCGAGGCCCCGGTCGCGGTCGCGCTGCACCTCTACGTCGAGGGGATCATCGCGGTCAACCGCAAGTGGCCGGTGGAGACGAGCCGGATGCTCGCCGAGGAGACGATCCGCGAGCGTCGCCAGGGGCTGATCGACGAGGTCGGCCTCTTCCTGAGGCGCGCCACCGACGACGGCCTGCTGCGGTCGGACCTGCCGCCCGGCTGGGTGGCCACGCTGCTGCCGCCGCTGATGCTGCACGCCGCCGAGGAGTTGTCCGAGCTCAGCGCCGCACAGGCCGCCGATGTGGTGGTCGACACACTGCTGCGGGGTGTCGGCGTCCCCTAGGCCGGGCCTCTCTCCCGACGCGCCCCAGCTCGCTCTGACGTCAGAGTCAGCTCCCGTTGCAGGAGACACTCTGAGGTCAGAGCGGGTCCGCGTCTGGGGAGATGTTCTGAGGTCAGAGCCAGCCCGCGTCGCGGGAGATGCGGATCGCGTCGATCCGGTTGCGTGCGCCGACCTTGCTGATCGCGTTCGACAGGTAGTTGCGCACGGTGGCCTGCGACAACGACAGCTGGGTGGCGATCTGCGCGGTGCGGATGCCGGACGCGGCGACGCGCAGCACCTCGGTCTCCCTCGCGGTGAGCGGGCTGCTGCCGGTCTCCAGCGCGGCGGCGACCAGCTCGGGGTCGATCACCCGCTCGCCGCGGGCGATCCGCCGGATCCCGTCGGTGAGGGTCTGCGCCGGGGCGTCCTTGACGATGAACCCCTTCACATGGACCTTCAGCGCGCGCAGCAGATTGCCGGGCTGGCTGAGCCCGGTCAGCACGAGCGTGCGGCAGTCGGGCAGCCGCTCGAACAACTGCTCGGCGGCCGACAGGCCGTCCAGCCCCGGCATGTCGATGTCGAGCACCGCGACGTCCGGGCGTACCCGGAGGGCGGCGGCCAGCACCTCGTCGCCGCGCTCGATCTCGGCGACGACCTCCATGTCGTCCTCCAGCGACAGCAGCGCGACGAGGGCCGAGCGGATCATGTGCATGTCCTCGGCGATCAGTACGCGGATCACACGCCCCCCTCGGGAACCTCGACCGACAACAGGAAACGGCCGTCGTGGACGGCGACGGCCGAGGAACCGGACGCCGCGCGGGCCCGCTCGGCCACTCCGGCGAGCCCCGACCCCGTGCCCGCGACACCGCGCACGCCGTCGTTGACGATCTCCAACCGTACCGTCCCGCCGTCGCGGGAGACGGTGATGGCGCAGGTCCTGGCCTCGCTGTGGCGCAACAAGTTGGTGGTGCCCTCGCGGATCGCCCACGCCAGCGCGTTGTGCGCGGGCCCGGGCAGCGCCGGCAGGCCGGCCACGTCGAGCCGGGTCTCGACCCCGGCGGCGCCGAGCAGGGCCGCGGCCCCGTCGATCTCGGTACGCAGCGACACGGACAGCTCGTCACGGGTGATCGCGCGTACGTCCCTGAGCGCGTCGCGGGCCACCCCGGTCAGGCTCTCGACCTCGGCGCGGGCGGCGTCGGTGTTCTTGGCGAGCAGCCGCAGCGCCAGGTCGCCCTTGAGCGAGATCGCCGACAGGCTCTGGCCGAGCAGGTCGTGCAGATCGCGTGAGACCCGGATCCGCTCCTCGCCGACGGCGGTGGTGGCCAGCTCGGCCCGGGTGGCGTCCAGCTCGTTCAGCAGCAGGACCAGCCGGGCCCCGGCGACCAGGGCTCCGGCGAACACCATGAAGCCGATCACCGGGTACATGCCCAGGAGCAGTGCCTGCGGGACCGCCTGGGTCCCGTCACGCAACATGGTCGACACCTCCATCAGCGGAGCGTGCAGGATCTGCGCCGCGGCCGCCACCGGCATCACCGGGCCCCGCAGCAGCATGACGATCGAGGCCAGGGCGAAGATGCTCAGGCTCTCCCATTGCGAGCCGAACCACCACAGGGGCACGTTCGCGAGCAGCAGGAGAGCCGTCAGGCTCCAGGGCCAGCCCTCCGGACGTTCGCCCCGGGACGCGGCCAGGCTGTGACGGAGCTGGAGCGCGAGACCCGCGGCGGCAGCCAGGATCGCGACGACCGGGTCGCCGGCCTGACCTTCCATGCCGATGGAGACGTAGGCCGGAATCTGGGCGGCGAAGGGGATGTGCAGCGCGATGAACGGTCGTTGCGGATGCCGCAGCACCCAGGGCGGCGGGATCTGCGGGATCATGCCGGCACCTCGATCGTCTCGGTCGTGTCGTCGGCACGGACCTTCAGCAGCACCCGGCCGTTCGCGACGGTCACGGTGATCGTGCACGCGCCTGCCCCGTCGGCTCGCAGCAGGCGGGTGACCGTCGCGCGCAGGGCCGCCCGGGGTTGCGGTGGGATCGTCTCGGGGATGCCCAGGCGGGGCAGCTCCAGGCGGGTCTCGACGCCCGCCGCGGAGAGCAGGGTGGCGGCCGTCTCCAGTTCGGCGCGCAGCGACGGCTGCCGGTAGCCGCGCACCCGCCGCCTGGCCTCGGCCAGCGTGCGCCGGGAGTCGTCGGCAAGCCCGCTCAGCTCCTCGGCCAGCCCCGCGGGCACGCCTCGTGCCGGTCCCGCGGGGGCACTTCGTTCCAGGTCCGCGGGTACGCCTCGGGCCGACTCCGCGGGGGCGCCTCGTGCCAGCTCCGCTGTGGCGCGCTCGCCGCGGGCCGCGATCGACTCCAGCGCGCTGCCGAGCGTACGGCGCAGGTCGTCGTCGATGCGGCGCCGCTCCTGCGCGACCGCCTGCTGGGCCAGCACCTCCCTGGCCGTCTGCAGCCGGGTCAGCGCCGCGGCGAGCCAGACGAGCAGCAGCAGCGCCCCGCCGCCGCACATCACCGAGAACGCCAGCCACGGCGCCGACCGCCACGGCAGGTCCAGCAGCAGGGCCGCCGGCGCGGCCACGGCCGTCAGCGTCACGAAGATCACGTACGACCACGGCGCGGGCAGCACCAGCAGGGCCGACACCACGAGGCCGGCGTACGACCGCGGCCACATGTTCCCGGCCAGAGGTGTGACGCCGAGGACGATGACGGCCATCGCCGTGAACGTCCAGAGGGCGGCCGGCGGACGGACGGCGTGCGCGGCGTACCAGACGTGGCGCAGGTGCAGCGGGAGGTAGGCCGCGGTCGCGGCCATGCTCCACAGCCCGTTGCGACTGTCGCTGCCCTGGTAGCTGAACGCCAGCGTCACCTGCAGCAGCGGCAGCAGAGCGCTGCACGCGACCGCGGCGACCGGCGCCAGCCGGAGGACGCGGTCGGACCGCCAGAACTCCGCCACTCTTCCCACCGCCTGTCCACGTGCTCCGGCTGACCAGGGTAGGCGGCCGGGCCTGGTGGCGGAACCGACCCTCAGCTGGGGCCTGGCCGGGGCGAGCGGCAGAGTCATGGGCGCTCTCTCTTCCTGCCGGGCTCAGCCGGCGGACGCCGCGTACCGCAGGAGCATGTCGCCGGACCCGTTGCGCGACGTGACGAGCTCGGGCATGGTCAGGCGTCGATCACTTTGCCGAGGTTGGCCAGCTCGTTGGCCCGCCCGGCCGCCAGCCTCTCGGTCCACTCCTCGTCGTGCATCGCGTCCGCGCTCATCGTGACCCGGGTCCCGCTGCTCTCCGGCCGGATCTCGACCACGGTCAGGAAGTCGTACGGGTCCACACCGGGGATGAAGTCGGCGAGCGAGCTGTAGGAGAGCCTGGACGGCTCTTCCACCTCGACGAACGTCTTGCGGGACTCGGTGCTCAACGGCAGCCCGGCCCCCTCCATGAACGCCACCTGCTCCGGCGCCGTCGCGGTCATGGTGTAGATGAGCTCGCCGCCGGGACGCAGGTCCAGCTTGCTCACCTGCACGGTGAACCCGTCGGGCGCCCACCAGGACTCGATGCCCTCGGCGGTCGTCCACAACTGCCAGACGCGCTCCGGCGTGGCGGAATAGGTGTGCTCAAGCCGCACCGCGGGTGAGGTCTCCATCGGTGGTTCCTCCAGGGGTGGTTGGGAGGGCTCCAGCCTGTACCCGGGGTTCATCGGCAAACAGATGCAAATGTCATCAGGGAACCGATGAATTACCCGGCCCGGGCCCATGCGCAGCGATGGCGGGATCGTTGCCCGTGCATGGGCGGGCGCGGGGAAGGTGTCAGCACAGGGGGATCTGATGGAACTGACACACAAGCGCGCCGAGACCAACGGGGTCCGGCTCCATTACGTCACCGCCGGGTCGGGGCCGACCGTCCTGTGCCTGCACGGCTGGCCGGAGACGCATCGCGAGTACCGGGTCATCATCGAGCGGCTGGGCCACCGATACCGTTTCATCGCCCCCGACCTGAGGGGCTTCGCCGACAGCGACAAACCGTTCAGCGGATATGACCCCAGGACGATCGCGGCCGACATGCTGGGCCTGCTCGACGCCGAGAAGACGGAGCACTTCCACATCCTGAGCCATGATCTCGGGGGGCCGGCCTCCGTCGCCCTCGCCTATCTGGCGGCGGAGCGCGCCTTGTCGCTCTCGACGATGGAAACGCCGTTCTTCGGCCTCGACTATCCCGGTTATGTGGATCCTCGTGCGGCGTACTGGCATCTCGCGATGCACATGAACATGGACGTCACCCGGTTCCTCGTCGAGGGACGCGAAGAGCAGTATCTGAGGCACTTCTTCCGGGATTTCGCCTACGACCCGACCGCGGTGCCGGAATCGGAGATCCAGGCGTACGTCACGCAGATGCGTCAGCCTGGCAATCTGCGCGCGAGCCTCAATCTCTACGGTTCCATACCGCAGGCGGCCGAGCAGACGAAGGAACTGACCGTGGAGAAGCTGACCGTGCCGATGATGGCGTGGGGCGGCCGATCGTCGTTCGGATCCCACTGCTTCGACAGCGCGAAGGCCATCGCGGCGAACGCGCGCGGCGGCGTCATCGAGGAGTGTGGTCACTGGGTGTTCCAGGAGCGCACGGACTTCGTCTGCGCGCAGCTGGATCGCTTCTGGGCTGAGCGACCCATGCCGTGAGCAGGTCAGGCGGACTCGCGGGTGACGAGGACGGGGTCGAAGATGACCGAGGAGGGCAGCCGTCTCGGTTGCTCGACGTGGGCCAGCAACAAGCGGGCCATCTCGGCGGCCATGTCCTCCACGGGGTGACGGATGGTCGTGAGCGGAGGGCGGCAGGCGGTCGCCGCGCTGCTGTCGTCGAAGCCGACCACGGCCACGTCCTCCGGCACCCGGCGGCCGTGGTGCCGCAGCGCGAGCAGGGCCCCCTGGGCCATCAGGTCGTTGGCGACGAACAGACCGTCGAGGTCTGGATGCTCGGCCAGCAGGCGTTCCATGGCCGTCTCGCCGCTGTGGTGGGTGAAGCCGCCCTCGGCGCAGGGGATGTAGGGGTGACCGTGCACGGCCATCGCGTCCCTGAAGCCGGTCAGGCGGGACTGGCCGGCCGGCACGTCGAGGGGCCCGGAGATCGTCGCGACGCGGTGCCGGCCGCGGGCGACGAGATGGTCGGCGGCCAGCCTCGCCCCGGCCCGGTGGTCGACGTCGACGTAGGTGATCGGGATCGGCTCGGCCGGCCTGGCGAAGAGCACGGCCGGCACGTGGGCCTCAACGAGGAGCCGGGGGAGTGGGTCCTCCGCGTGGGTGGAGACCAGGAGGGCCCCGTCGGCGTTGCCGTGCCGCAGGTGGGTGAGGACCTGGGCGTGCATCTCCGCGGTCTCGGCGAACATCAGGATCGGATGGATGCCACGGGGGCGCAGGAAACTGACGATGCCGCCGACGACGCGGCCGAAGAACGGGTCGTTGAAGACCTGGCTCGGAAAGGGGGCGTCCGCGCCCTCGCCCCCCGCGCCGGAGACGACGAGCGCGACGGTTCCTGTGCGGCGGGTGACGAGGGAGCGGGCCGCGTGGTTCGGGACGTAACCGGTGGTGGCGATGGCCTGTCTGACGGTCTCCTGGATCGCGGGGTCGACGTTGCGGATGCCGTTGATCACCCGGGAGACCGTGGCCCTTGAGACTCCCGCCGCGCGGGCCACGTCTTCCAGGGTGATGGATGAGCCCGATGACGGCGAGGGAGCTTGCCTCATCAGACTTTTATAGCACAGAGATTGGAGAGCGCTCTCCGGGCTGTTGGCAAGGGTCAGGGAAGCTCGAAGTTCGGGGTGAGGGCGGCGCCGCGGTGCGGCTTGTACAGGTCGTAGCCTCGCGGGTCGCACTGGAGGCCGCCGTTGATGCAGTGCGTCACTAGCGCGTCGAGGATCGCCAGGTTGTCCCAGGCGTTGAAGAAGTCGTAGTGCCAGGTGTAACCGCGGCCGCTGGCCAGACGGGCCTGGGACAGGTCGCCGTCGGCGGGGAAGGCGATCTTGAATTCCAGCATCGGCACCGCCACCGGGTGACTGGCCGGGCAGTAGCCGGCGGCCGGGTAGGACATGTGGCTCTTGTGGTCAGTGCTGTCCAGATGGACCCCGTCCCAGCAGCTCGGCGACTGGTAGCGCACGTTCACCTGGGTGCCCGACGCGCAGGAGCGCGGGATGTCCCAGCTGTGCGAGATGTCCCCGCACTCGAAGCCCTCCACGGCGCCGGGGGAGTCGCGGAACTGCTCCAGGGTCGCGGACGGGCTGCCGACGACGAAGCGCAGGCCCTGGGGGAAGGGCTGCACGCGCCAGTACTCCAGGATGCCGGACTTGTAGTAGATGACCTGGTTGCCGGTCGGCTGGATCAGCTGGTCGCCCTTGTAGAAGCTCGGGAACCAGTAGGCGGAGCGGTCATGCGGGTTGGTGCACGAGGTTCCGCCGCCGAGGAGCGAGGAGCCCGTGCTGTGCGCGTTGGTCGTCCGGTTGCCGACGAAGGTGTGCATGTGCGAGGCGCCGGGCAGCCCCGGATAGACGATCGGGTCGTCGGGCCGGTTCGCCGTCCACGAGCAGTTGGCCTGGAACTCGTGGTGCGTCACCTCGTCGGTGAACGTCGGCTTGGGTCTCGGCGTGGTCGTGGAGCCGCCGGTGCCGTAGACCTGCATCTCCCAGAGGGAGTAGCCGTAGCCGGTGGCGCGGGTGGTGCCGTACATGCGTAGGTAGCGGCCGGTGGCGGTGATGGTGAGGGTTTGGGTGCCGCCGGTTGCTGTGGTGGTGGTGTAGGCGTCGCTCCAGGTGGCGGCGTCGTTGGAGGTCTGGAGTTTGTACGCCTTGGCGTAGGCGTTCTCCCAGGTCAGTACGACCCGGTTGATGGTCGCGGGGGCGCCGAGATCGACCTGCAACCACTGCGGATCGGCGATGGCGCTCGACCAGCGAGTGCTCTGGAGGCCGTCCACGGCGGCGCCGGCGCTGTAACCTCCGCCCTCGACGGAGGAGGCGGTCGCAGGACGGCCCTGCGAGAGCAGGCTGTCGGCCGCGACGGCGGGGACGACGGCGGTCAGGACGGCCGCGACCATCGCGACCGTGGCGGTCAGTGCGGTGAGCACCGTCCGCGCGTGGAGCCGGGCTGGACTTCGGGAAGGGTGCATGGTCTCTCCTCCGACGGGGGGTCGCCTGTCGGAGAGCGCTCTCCAGCAAGGGTGACTGCCCGGGCGATCCGTTGTCAAGCGGGAGAGCGCATTTCGGGCTTGTGAGCAGGAAGTTTCGCCGTGGTGAAGAAATGGGTCTTGACGCCGTCCCTTACCGGGAGGAATCTCCTCTACGGAGAGCGCTCTCCCGCCGTGCTCGCGGCAGGCACCATCGTGGCTAGGAGAGGTCGTGCGTCCAAATCGCAGTCCCGGCTCGTACCGGTTAGGCGTGATCATCGTCGCTCTGGCGGCCCTGGTCGTGTCCGTTCTGGCCTTCCCCGGCCCGGCGGCGGCCGACAGCCTGCTCTCGCAGGGCAGGCAGGCGACGGCCTCGTCCACGGAAGGGGCCGCCTACGGTGCGGCGGCGGCGGTCGACGGAGACCTGACGGGCACCCGGTGGGCCAGCTCGTTCAGCGATCCGCAGTGGTTGCAGGTCGATCTCGGCGCCCCCGCGACCATCAACCGGGTCGTACTGACCTGGGAGAACGCCTACGCCAAGGCGTACAAACTCCAGACCTCCAACGACGCCGCCACCTGGAGCGACGCCTACACCACCACCACAGGAACCGGCGGCACCCAAACCCTCACCATCACCGCCACCGGCCGCTACCTACGCATGTACGGCACCACCCGCGCCACCGGCTACGGCTACTCCCTCTGGGAAATGCAGATCTACGGCACCAGCGAGACCCCCGGGGACCCGTGGACCGAGGTGTGGCAGGACGACTTCACCGGCCCGGCGGGCACCTCGCCGTCGGCCGCGAACTGGCTCCCGCGCACCGGCACCTCCTACCCGGGCGGGGCCGCGAACTGGGGCACCGGCGAGGTCGAGACCATGACCGCCTCGACCGCCAACGTCTTCCTCGACGGCGCGGGCCACCTGAACATCAAGGCGATCAAGGACGGCGCGGGCAGCTGGACCTCCGGCAGGATCGAGACCCAGCGCACCGACTTCGAGCCGAGACCGGGCGAGCTGCTCAGGTTCAGCGCCCGGCTCAAGCAGCCCGACGTCGCGAGCGCCCTCGGCTACTGGCCCGGATTCCGCGCGACCGGCGCCGCCTACCGGGGCAACTACACCAACTGGCCGGGCGTCGGCGAGACCGACATCATGACGGGCGTCAACGGGCGCGACCAACTCGCCAACACCCTGCACTGCGGCACCGCCCCCGACGGGGTGTGCAACGAGTACAACGGCCGCACCAGCGGCTTCGCCACCTGCGGGGGCTGTCAGAGCGACTATCACGAGTACGCGCAGGTCATCGACAGGACCAAGACCGACGAGGAGATCCGCTTCTACCTCGACGGGAGGCAGACGTGGGTCGTGCGCGAGAGCCAGGTCGGCGTCACCGCCTGGAAGGCCGCCGTCCATCACGGCTTCTACCTGCGCCTCGACCTGGCCATCGGCGGCTCCCTGCCGAACGCGATCGCGGGCGTCACGACGCCGTCCGCCGCCACGACCTCCGGCGGCGTGCTGAGCGTGGACCGGATCGCGGTCTCCAGGCAGACCGGCTCCGTCCCCGCCGCGATGAGCGACCCGCCCGTACCCGTGGGGCCGAGCGTCGTCAGGGTGACCGGTGGCCAAGGCGACTGGCGGCTGACGGTGAACGGCGCTCCGTACCTGATCAAGGGGATGACCTACGGCCCGCCGCAGGCCGCCGCCGACGGCTACATGCGGGACCTGCAGGCCATGGGGGTCAACACGATCCGCATCTGGGGCGTGGACGACACCCACACCCCGGCCCTGCTGGACACCGCCGCCCGGTACGGCATCAAGGTCGTCGTCGGGCACTGGCTGAACCAGGGCGCCGACTACGTCAACGACACCGCGTACAAGACCAGTGTGAAGAACGAGATCGTCGCCCG
Organism: Nonomuraea insulae; assembly: GCF_042656245.1. Lineage (NCBI taxonomy): Bacteria > Bacillati > Actinomycetota > Actinomycetes > Streptosporangiales > Streptosporangiaceae > Nonomuraea > Nonomuraea insulae. Next base: position 274,871 of record NZ_JBHSPA010000023.1, on the reverse strand, counting down.
CGTCAACGCCCTGAAGAACCGCCAGGGCGTGCTGATGTGGGACGTCGGCAACGAGGTCATCCTCACCATGCAGGACCACGGCCTGCCTGCCGACGTGGTCGAGCAGCGGCGGGTCGCCTACGCCAGGTTCGTCAACGAGGTGGCGGCGGCGATCCACGCCGCCGACCCGAACCACCCGGTCACCTCGACCGATGCCTACACCCAGGCCTGGACCTACTACAAGGCCCACTCCCCGGCGCTGGACCTGCTCGCCGTCAACTCCTACGGCGCCATCGGCACCATCAGGCAGGACTGGATCAACGGCGGCCACACCAGGCCGTACATCGTCACCGAGGCCGGCCCCGACGGCGAGTGGGAGGTGCCGAACGACGTCAACGGCGTCCCCGACGAACCCGGCGACCTGCAGAAGCGGGACATGTACACCGCGAGCTGGAACGCCATCAGAGGCCACGCCGGTGTGGCGCTCGGCGTCACCGAGTTCCACTACGGCCTGGAGAACGACTTCGGCGGCGTCTGGCTCAACACCACGCCCGGAGGCTGGCGCCGGCCCGGCTTCCACGCGCTCAAGCGCGCCTACACCGGTCAGGCCACGGGCAACACGCCGCCGGAGATCACCTCGATGACGGTCGGCTCGCAGACCGCCGTGCCGGCCGGTAAGACGTTCACCGTCCAGGCCGCTGTGTCCGACCCGGACAACGACCTGATCCGCTACAACCTGATGCTCGGCGACAAGCACATCACCGGCAACCGCGGCCTCACCAACGCGCGGTTCACCCAGACCGGCCCCGGGACGTTCTCGGTGACGGCGCCGGAGACGATGGGCGTGTGGAAGGTGTACGTCTACGCCTTCGACGGTCAGGGCAACGTCGGCATCGAGCAACGATCGTTCCGCGTGGTGCCGCCGGTCATCGCCGGGACCAACCTCGCCCGCGGCAAGCCGACCACCGCCTCCACCTCCCAGGCGACCGGCGACGGCGGCCCGTTCACCCCCGGCCGGGCCACCGACGGCAGCTTCACCTCCCGCTGGGCCAGCGAGTGGGCCGACGCGCAGTGGATCCAGGTGGATCTCGGCCAGAGCAGCGCGATCAGGCACGTCCAGCTCGGCTGGGAGGCCGCCTACGGCGCGTCCTACCAGCTCCAGACCTCGGCCAACGGCACGGACTGGGCGAACGCCCACACCACCACCAGCGGTGACGGCGGCTTCGACGAGATCGACCTGAACGTGTCCGCCAGATATGTCCGGCTGAACCTCACCCGGCGCGGCACCGCGTACGGCTACTCGTTGTGGGAGTTCGGCGTCTACGGCTGACCCGGCGCGACGACGCGGGACCTGAGACACCTGCCGCTCCGCGGACGGTGGATCAGGTCTCGTCCCCGGGAGCCGGCGGCGGGAGACGGGCGAGGTGCGTACGAATGCTCTCGGCGTCGGCCCCTCTTTCCTCGGTCCTGTCGACGCCGAGGGCGGCCATGATGTCCAGGGCCTGAGTCCAGTGATGGCGGGCGGCGTCGTGGTGCCCGAGGGCGGCGTGGGCGTGCGCCAGGCCGTCGTGGGCGCGGGCCTGATCGCTCGCCTGGTCGAGGCCCAAGGCCAGGTCGAGGGCCTCCCGGTGGCTTTCGAGAGCCTCGCCGGAGCGCCCGGAGTCGTGTTGCAGCCGGCCGCTGCCGTGGACGGCCTCGAACTGCCAGTTGCGGTTGCCGATCTCGCGGGCGAGGTCGAGCGCCTGCTGGTAGCAGTCGAGGGCCTTTTCGCGCAGCCCCTGCGACCGGTACACATGGCCCAGGCCGTTGAGGTTGGTGAGCTCGCCGAGCCGGTGCCCGGTGGTGCGGGCCAGGCTCAGGGCCTGCGAGAAGCAGTCTTCGGCCTGCCGGTGCCGGCCGAGCTTCAGATGACTGTGGCCGAGGCCCTGCAGCGCCCGCGACTCACAGGTGCGGTGCCCGATCGTCCTGGCGAGTTCGAGGGCCTGCGTCAGGTGGTCGGCGGCGGCCTCATGGTGGTCCATCAGCCGGTGGACCTGGCCGGCGTCGATCAACGCGTCCAGCTCACCGGTGCGATGGCCGATCTCGCGGGCGATGCCCAGCGACTCCGTGAAGGCTTCGACGGCCGGCGCGAACTGCCCCTGGTAGGCGTACAGCGCGCCGGCGCCATGCAGCGCCCGCAGCTCTCCGGCCCGGTGGCCGACGGAGCGGGCGATGTCCAGGGCGCGCATGGTGTCCTCGACCGCCGTTTCGTACCGGCTCATCACACAACGAATCTCGCCCAGCCCCAGGAGCGCCTCCATCTCGCCCGGCGGGTCCACGGCGGCGGACAGCGCCCGCAGATGCAGCGCCTCGGCTTCGGCGTAACGGCCGCGGGTGCGCAGACATCGGTGCAACGTGCCCGACAGGTGCCGGATGTGCGCGGGGAAGCCGTGTTCGGCGGCGTGCTGGGCGAGGGCGAGCAGGTTGGCCAGCTCCGCGTCCAGCCACGCGGTGGCGCTCGGCACATCGGGCATGGACACGGTGTCGGCCGGCAGGTGGGGCCGCATGTCCGCGTCGTAGGGATAGAGGCGGTCCATCGCCGCCGAGGCGGCCTGGCCGTAGTGGTCCAGCAGCCGGGTCAGCGCGGCACGCCGGTCGGACTCCGGCTCCTCTTCCGCCGCCATCGCGGCGGCATGGGCGTGGATCAGGTCGTGCAGGCGGTAGCGGCCGACAGCCGGCTCCTGCAGCAGATGAGCCTCCAGCAGCCGATCCAGCAGCCGCACGGCCTGTTCGCGGGTGGTGTCCAGCAGGGCGGCGGCCGCCTCGGCCGCGATGTCCAGCCCGACGTGCAACCCCAGCAGCCGGTACGCGCGCCGCTCGGCAACGGTCAGCTCCCTGTACGACAGGTCGAGCGCGGCGGTGACACTGCGCTGGCCCGCGTGCAACTCGCTCAACAGGCTCTGGTGCTCCTCCAGCCGTTCGAGCAGATGGCTCACGCTCCACGCCGCATGGGCCTTCAACCGGGCCGCGGCCAGCCGGATCGCCAGCGGCAGCAGCCCGCAGCGCCTGACCGTCTCGGCCAGCGCCTCCCGCGGCACGCCCGCCACCCGCTCCGGCCCGGCGGTGTCGGAGAACAGCGCGATCGCGTCGGTGACCGGCAGCACGTCCAGCGACACCGTACGGACATCGTCCAGGCCGACCAGCCGCCGTCGGCTCGTGATGAGCACCAGGCAGCCGCCCGCACCCGGCAGCAGCGGCTCCACCTGCGCCTCGTCGGCGGCATTGTCCAGCACGAGCAGCATGCGGCGCTCGGCCAGCAGGGTCCGGTACAGTGCCGCCCGATCGTCGACGTGCTGAGGGATCGACTCGCCGGGGACGCCCAGCAATCCCAGCACGCGGGCGAGCGTGTCGGCCGGGTCGGCCGGGGTCATGCTCTGCGTGTAACCGTGCAGGTCGACGAAGAGATCACCGTCGGGGAAACGGGCGGCCAGCAGATGCGCGGCATGCACGGCCAGCGCGGTCTTGCCGACACCCGCCATGCCGTCGATGGCGGTGATCAACACCGTGGTCGCGCCGCCGGCCTCGTCCAGAAGGGCCAGCTCCGCTGCCCGGCCGACGAACGCCACATCGGCCGGCAACTGCCGCGGTGCCGCCCGCGCCGGGCGGGAGCTCTGCGGGATGCCGCTCGCGGCGGCGGTCAGGATCGACAGCTCCGCGGCGTCCAGTCCCAGCGCCTCACCCAGCAGTCGCACCGACATGCTGCGCGGCCGTCGCAACTCACCGGACTCCAGCCGGCGAACGGTCCGGACATTGAGCCCCGCCAGCGCCGCCAACTGCTCCTGGGTCAGCAGCGCCCTCTCACGCCACGCCCGTAACAGCGCACCCAACGCGGGTTTCTCCGCTGAAGGGCCACCCTCGACATCGTCGAGTGCTCCTGACGGCATGAACACAACTCCCGCGGTCCGCAGTCCGGATCAGACAGGAGACTACTGTGAGAATGCCTCGGCGAACAGGGCGTGTCGGCCGGCGGGGCGAGGATCAGCCGGCCTCCAGATCGGCGATCTCCCTGCGCAGCCACTCCATGTCGGCCCGTTTGGTGGCCGCGGCCATCGACAACATGCCCTTGCGGAACCTGTCGGTCATCTCGGCGGCCCGCAGCGGCCGGCCCTTGTCGTAGAAGTAGCTGGCGGGCTGGTCGTAGAACTCCAGTCGCCGGCGCAGCACGCCCGCCTGGTCGGCGCGGTCGGGCAGGTAACCGAGGAAGGCCAGCAGAATCAGGAACGAGTTGCGGTCGGTGACCTCCACCTCGGCCGGGTCGCGCAACCGTCGGAGCAACTCCTCCCGGCCCTCGTCGGTGAGCGAGAGAAGCTGCCTGGTGCCGCCGCCGGGGTCCGGCCACTTGTCCAAGAGGCCGGCCTTGCGCAGCCGGTCGAGTGCCGGATAGAGGGCGCCGTCGCTCACCGGCTTGATGTGCCCGGACAGGCCGGAGATCTGGGCCCTCAGCTCGTATGCGTGCATGGGCCGTTCGTAGAGGAACCCCAGGACGCACAACTCCAACATGCGCAGCAGCTTATCTCTAATCGAGTTGCCTCTATTCGAGACACTCGATTAGAGTCACGCAGCATGACGGAGACACGATTCCTCACCACACCCGCCGGTGTCCGGCTCGCCTACGTCGACAGCGCCTGGGGCTCGGGCCGGTGACCGTCATCGGGCATTCGCTCGGGGCCGTCAACGCCTACCAGCTGGCGGCGCGGCGGCCGGACCTCGTGGACAGGTTCGTGGCGATCGACTTTCCCGTTGAGGCCCGCCACTATCCCGACCCCTGACTCGACCTGCTGCCGGAGCGGTTCGGGAGCCTGACGCAGATGCGCGAGACGATCGCGGAGCTGGTGAGCCTGGGGGTGCCGGGGCACTTCATGGAGAGCGCGGTGGAGGACGAGCGCGGGTGGCGCTTCCTGTGGGCGGCCGAGGACGTGCTGGCGGTCAAGCGCGGGGTCGTCGGCTCCTGGTGGCAGGACTGGACGGGCAGCTCGGCGACGTCCACCTGAGCCATCACCACGTCTCGCCCGGTGCGCCCCGCGTGCCCGATCCCCGGCCCTCCCGGTCAGCCCCGGCCCTCCCGGTCAGCCCCGGCCCTCCCGGTCAGGGCCTCCCGGTTAAGGTCAGGCCAGGTTAGGCCAGGGCAGGGCGGGTCAGCAGTTGGTGCGGGGCAGGGTGGCGTCGTGGTGCGCCTCGGTGTGCGGGAGCAGGCGCACGTCGAACGTGGTCGTCCGGTGGTCGTCGGCCGTCACCGCCACCTCGCTTCTCAGCAGGCCGCCCGGGGCCCACAGCGTGTAGCGGCCCTCGGCGTCGGTGCTCGCCGTCCAGGTGTCGCGCCCCCGCCGGAGCGTCACCGTGGCCCCCGGCAGCGGGGCCGTCTTACCGTCGCACGCCTTCGAGCTCACCTTTCCGGACAGCCGGCCCCAGTGCCAGGGCGCCTGTGCCTTGAGGGTCACGTCGATGCCCGGCGCCGGGTAGGGGGTGTCCTCGTTGACCGTCAGCCGCGCCTCGTACGTCCCGGGCCGGTCGAGCTCGCGGGCGTCGAGGGTCAGGGTGACGCGGGCGCTGCGGCCCGGTGCCAGGGTGCCGTGTGACGGGTCCGCGCTCAGCCAGGGCGCGTCCGTGCCCGCCGGGTCGCAACCGTCGAAGCCGGGCAGCACCTCGCCGTAGGGGGTCACGCGCGGGCCGTTCGCGCCGCCGATCTTGTACAGGCCGCAGGTGGCGGCGCCACGGTAGAGGGCGTTGCGGGAGTTCGGGAGTGCGGTCCAGGTGTCGGCGTCCGGGTCGTACGAGAACGCCTCGTTGGTCAGCGCGCTGCCGCCGTTCGTGACGCCGCCCGCGACCACCAGCCGCCCGCCGGTCACCGCGTAGCCGCTCGCCCACAGGTCCAGCGGCAGGTCGGCGGACTTGGACCAGGCGTTGCGCGCCGGGTCGTACACGTAGGCGTGCGGGGTGCCGTGCGGTCCCTCGGCCAGGCCGCCCGCGCAGTGGACCTTGCCGTCGATCCCGCCGCAGGCCGCCCACGAGATCGGCTCCGGGTAGGGGGCCGCCTCGGTGAAGCTGTCGCTCGCCACGTCGTACACCGTGACCTGGTCCGTCGCGGTCTGGCACTCACCGGTGCAACCGCCGACCGCGTAGATCTTGCCGTTCAGCACGGCGGAGCCGACCGCGCCCCACGGATGCGGGTTGTCCGCGCCGGTGCTCCAGGCGTCGGTCTTCGGGTCATAGATGAGGGTACGGGTGGCGGGCGTGCCGTCCTGGCCCCAGCCGGTGACCACGTAGAACCTGCCGTCCACGAACGCGGAGGCGGGCTTCTGGCGGGCGTCCGGCATGTCGGCGAGCCGTGTCCAGGACTTGGCGGCCGGGTCGTAGACGTAGGAGGCGGGGGTGCCGCCCTCGCCGCGCAGGGAACCGCCGAAGGAGTAGACACGGCCGTCGAGGTACCCGGCGGCGTTGTCCCTGATCGTGGTCGGATAGTCGGAAATATCGGCCCAGGGCGCCGCGTCCAGCCCGGCCGTCTCGGGCCCGGTGTTCTCCGGGGCGGTGTTCTCCGGGGCGGTGGCGGGCGTCGTGATCGCGGCAGGTGCGGCGTTCTCCGGCGCGGTGGAGGGTGTGATCGCGGCGGGGCTGAGGCCGGGGGTCGTGACCCGGCTTACGGGCGCGCCCTCACCTTGAACGGCGGCGCTCTGTCGCGACTCGGCGAGGTCGTACGTCAGCGGCGCCGTGCCCCGGTTCGTGAGGGTCAGCCGGGACTTCATCCGTTCGCCGAGCCGGGCGTCCTCCGACACCTCGTCCGTGGTCATCGACAGCAGGCCCGCCTTGAGCGCGAAGTCGGTCCTGGTCACCTGGTCCGCCCCGGACTTCACGGGGGCGGTGGCCGGCTGGTAGCCGCGCTGGACGGCGGTGAGCACCCGCTTGCCGGACGACAGGGGAGCGAACACCCGGTAGAACCCGTCGGGCAGCCCCGGGTCGTCGGAGGTGGCCACGGTCTCGCCGCCGGTCCCGCCGTCGGGCGTGACGGTCGCGGCGTTGACCGGCTTGCGGGTGTTCGCGTCGGTCACGGCTCCGTACACGAGACCGCCGGCCACCGGCGCGCAGGCCCCGCCGCCGGCCGCGTAACCGGGGGCCGTGCAGGCCGTGGCGTCGATCCCGGCCTTCAACTCAAGGACGGCGCCCGCCTCGACCTGCGCGGTGACCGGCAGGTAGCCGGGGTAGCGCGGGGTGGCGGTGACCTCGTACGTGCCGCCCACGGGCAGGGCGACGCTCACCCGGCCGTCGCCGGGAGCCGTGAACCACGTACGCGAGGCCCCCTCGACGGAGACGGCCGAGTAGAGCGGCCAGCCGTGGCCGGAGCCGTCCACGACCCGTACGGTCACGTCCTTCGTCGGCGTCGGGGACAGGGCGACGTCCTTGGTCATGCTGTCGTCGCGGGTCACCCGCACACCGCTGAGGTCCGTTGCGTCGTAGCCGAAGAGCGACAGGCTGACGTCGTAGTCGCCCTCGTCCAGGTGGAGCAGGTAGGTGCCGTCATCGCCCGTCGTGGTGTCCAGCACGCGCGGGCCCTTGGCGGTGACGCGGACGCCGGCGACCGGCTTGCCGGTGCTCTTGTCGGTGACCGCGCCGGTCAGGACGCCGGTGCCGGTGCGGGGCGAGGCGCCGACGGCCCGATAGACGTCGAGCATGCCCTCGCCGTACACGTTGTTGTCCCCGGCCGTGCCGCCGCAGGTGGTGTCGGCGTGGTCGTGCGCGGTGGCGCCGAGCACGGCCCGGGTCGCGGCGACGTCCCCGACCAGCGCGGGCGCGGCCGACCACAGGAGCGCCACGGCGCCGCTCACGTGCGGGGTGGCCATGGAGGTGCCCTGCTGCACCTGGTAGCCGCCGCCGGGCACGCTCGACCGCACGTTCTGGCCGGGCGCGACGATGTCCGGCTTGCTGTCGGAGGTCCCGGCCTCACCGCGGGAGGAGAACCCGGCCACGTTCCCGTTCTGGCCGACGGCCCCGACGGCGTACGACTCGGGGTACTCGCCCGGCGAGTGCTGCGTCCCGCACGCGGGCCCGTCGTTGCCGACCGCGAAGGCCGGAAAGATGCCCGCCGCCACCCACTGGCGTACGTAGTCCTGGTACCACGGGTCTCCCGGCGCGGAGGACCAGGAGTTGTTGAGGATGTTGGGCCGCCTGGCCGGGTCGGGGTCAGAGCCGTCGGCCTTGGTGGGGGCGAGCATCCACTGCGCGGACTGCGCCAGCGTCAGGTCGCCGCACTGGAAGTCCTTGCAGCCCTTGGCCGCGATCCAGCGGGCGCCGGGCGCGACGCCGATGCCGTCCGCGCCCGCCATCGTGCCCATGGTGTGCGTGCCGTGCCCGAAGTTGTCGCACGGCGCGGCCTGGGCGCAGATCTTGGCGGGGTCGTACCAGTTGTAGTCGTGGGTGTAGGTGCCGTCGCCGTTGTTCCCTCGGTAGGACCCGGCGAGAGCGGGGTGGGTGAAGTCCACCCCGGAGTCGATGTTCCCCACCACGACGCCCTGGCCGGTCGTCTTGTACTCGCTCCACACCTGGTCGGCGTGGATGGCGCTGACGCCCCACTCCACCGGTCCCGCCGCGGCGACGCGCTCGCCGGGGGCGGGCTTGGGCAACGTGTACGTGCGCGGCAGCCGGACCCGCTCGACCGCCGGATCGGCGGCCAGCTTCCCGGCCAGTTCGGCGGAGCCGCCGCGTACGTACAGGGAGTTGTCGATGTACAGGGAGGTGTACTCGACCCCCGCGTCCCGCAGCAGGCCGAGCGCCCCGGCCTGGCTGGACTCGGCGGTCGAGCGCAACTGCTCCACCACGGCCGCGCCACGCTTGGACCAGTCCTTGATCGCCGCCGCCGACTTCAGCGCGGCCTGCTCCTTGAACTCCACCCAGAAGTCGGTGACGCCGTCCGCGGCCAGCCGCGCCGACAGTTCGGAAGGGGGCTCCGCGTGGGCGGGCGCGACCGTTCCTGAGAGGGTCAGTAACGTGACGGCCAGGAGCGACGCGCCACGGCGCAACCGGGTGAACAGGGGATCGCGCCGCACCGGGCCTCCAAACACACGGCGCCCGGCCATCGCTTTCGACGGCGCCGCGAACGCCGTCGAGCAGCCTCGCCCAGGAAGTGTGTTCGATTCAATGTTCTGCGGAGGCGAGATCCCGCCATGTCATGAACACGACACGACAGTCGTTCACAGTGACCAGCTCCGGCGCGCGTTGAGGGTGGCGGGCTCGAAGCCGGCCAGCTTCTTGTAACGAAGGGCGATCTCCTCGCGTTCGGCCAGCGGCATGACCTGCTCGATGTCGGTGAAACCCCGCGGGGCGCGCTCGTGGGCCAGCCGCAGGATGACCTCAGGCCCGTCCTTACGGTTGGCCAGCACGACGTTGTTCGTGACCGGCCGGCGCTGGTCCTCGTAGAACTTCAGGCCCAGGTCGTTCGCCAGCGCGTAGGCCAGGACACGGGCGTCGATGACGGCCTGGGTGCCGCCGTTGGAACCGGTCGGGTACATCGGATGCGCCGCGTCGCCCATCAGCGTCACCGTCTCCGTCGACCAGGACGGCAACGGGTCACGGTCGACCAGCGGGTACTCCAGCACCTGCTCGGCCGAGGCGATGAGCGCGGAGAGGTCCAGCTCGTCGCAGTGCCAGCCCTCCACGTGGGGCAGGACCTTCTCCACGCCGATGCGCTGGTTCCAGTCGCCCCGGGGCACCCCCTCGACGTGCGCCCTGCGCTGGATGGCCCAGTTGATCAGCTGCCTGCCGTCGGCGGGCGGTGCGATGGGGTAGATGACGAGCTTCTGCGTGCCGTCGCCGACCATGATCATGGACTGGCCGGTCATGAACGGCCTGGTGTAGGTGGTGCCGCGCCACAACACGTCGCCGGCCGGCAGCGGCTCGCCCTCGCCGGGGAACAGGGCCTGCCTGACGCTGGAGCGGATGCCGTCGGCCCCGATGAGCAGGTCCGCGTCGTGGTGGAGGCCGGTGATGGGGGAGTTCAGCACCACCGCCCCTGGGCCGAGGCGCTCGCGTACCGCCTCCAGCAACATCATCTGCAGCCGGCCCCGGTGGATCGAGTACTGGGGCCACCGGTAGCCCGCGTTCAGCCCGCGCGGCTCGGACCAGATCCGCTGGCCGCGCGGGGTGAGGAAGGTCAGGTCCGCGGTCGCCACGCCGATCCTGGCCAGGCGGTCGCCCAGGCCGAGTTCGATGAGCTCGCGGATGGCGTGCGGGAGGATGTTGATGCCGACGCCGAGCGGGTGGATCTCCGGCACCGCCTCGTGGACGGTCACCTCGGTGATCCCGGCGGCGTGCAGGCTCAGGGCCGCTGTCAGCCCGGAGATGCCGGCCCCGGCGATGACCACGCGCGTCGTCATGAGAGGTCACCTCCGGGGGCGGCTGGAAGTGATAACCGGATGACCGCTTCAGCGGACGCGTACGACATGGTTCCAAAATCCGTCGATCGTGCGGAGTAGGCAAGCACCCACGAATCAGGGAAGCGGGGTGGTGCGGGCTCTGGCGACGGCCTCCGCGTGATCGGCGGGCAGCAGGTGACCCGCGCTGCGCCGTCCGCAGGCTCGGGGGCGTAGGCGAGAAGTCTCCGCCGGGACCGCCGCGTCAGCATCAGGGAAATCACCAGCCTCCTGGCATCGCCGGCGGCTCAGCCCGGAGTCCGGCGGGCGCGTACGGTGTGGATGAGGCGGGAGACGATGACGGCGGCGGCGGCCAGCGCGCCCGTGGCGGCCCAGACGTACAGCGCGAGCCACACATAGGTGCCCTGCTCCAGCGTGCCGACCCTGTTCAGCAGCAAGCCGAACAGATCGGTGAGGCCGAAGAAGAACACGATCGGCAGGACGTAGGGGATCAGCCGCACGAGCGCACGCCAGAGAGGCCGGCCCGCGCGGCGGCGGGCCCAGCGGCGGGCGCGGTAGCTTCCCCAGGCGCCGAGTGCGAGGTTGAGCAGGGTCAGGCCGGCCAGCCAGGGGTCCGCGGTCGTGGTGAAGGGGACCGCTTGCGCGTCGGGGCGGCCCTCGAGAATGTCGATCAGGCCGTCGGTGATGAGGACCGCGTCGTCACCGGAGATCATCCCGGTGTTGGTGACGACGGCGATGCCGTACCGGCTGGTGGGGAGGAGTGTCTGCGCGGAGTTGTGGCTGAGCAGCCAGCCGGTGTGCTGGAGTTCGGGCGCGCCGCCGGCGCTCTTCCCGGCGTACCATCCCATGCCGTACGTGCTGCCGTCCACGCCGGACGGGGTCTGGGCGGTCTTCACGGTCGTGCTGGGGAAGACCCGGCCGCCGCCGTTCTGCGCGATCAGCCATTTGGCCAGGTCATCGGCGGTGCTGACGACCCCGAACGAGCCGTTGAGGAACCACTTCGGATGGGAGCGCTCGATGAGCCGGCCGTAGGCGCGGACGTAACCGGCGCCCCGGCCGGGGAGGTCCTCGGTGGTGTTCACCGTCTTGGTGGCGGTCATGCCGAGCGGGCGGAACACGGTCGAGGCCATGTACTCGGCGAACGGCACCCCGGCCACCACCTCGACCAGCCGCGCCGCGACGGCGTAGTTGGGGTTGTGGTAGGCCATCCTGGTGCCGGGCTCGGTGGTGAGCGGGGCGGTTCGCAACATCGCGACAGCGTCCTGGAGCGTGTCCGGGGCGGGGAGCGTCAGCTCGGGGAAGGTCTGGTCGCTCATCCCCGAGGTCTGCTGGAGCAACTCGCGCACGGTGATCTTCGCGGCGCGAGGGTCGGCCATGGTGAATTCCGGCAGATACTTCCGTACGGGGGCGTCCAGGCTGATCCTTCGCTGGTCGGCGAGGTGCAGCACCGCCAGGGCCGTGAACGACTTGGAGACCGAGGCGAGCGGCATCGGCGTGTCCTCGCCGATCGCCTCGCCGCCGGCCGTGTGGCCGTAACCCGCGACGTGCACGACCTGGTCGCCCTTGGTGACGGCGACCAGGGCGCCGGGGAGCCGGGTCCGCTCGACATAGTTCCGCATGTAGGCGTCGATCGCGGTCGCGCTCAGTTCCCCGGCCTCCGGGGCTTTCACCGACGAGCTCGCCGCCGTCATGCCCGTGGTGAGCAACACGCCGACCAGACCGGCGACCGCCGCGACCTTCCGTACCGTCATCAGGTTCCTTCTCCGCTCTTCGTTCATTGCGGTACGAACGGTAGGAGCCGGACAAGGTGCCACACAGTGGACGATCGGCTGGAGCGCACCCTGACTTTCGTCGGGTGCCGGCGATCCAGGCCGCCCCGCCGCCCGCGCATCGGCGGCGACATCGCTCGGCTGGCCACCTTCCGGTCGGCCACCTTCCGGTCGGCCACCTTCCGGTCGGCCACCTTCCGGTCGGCCACCTTCCGGTCGGCCACCTTCCGGTCGGCCACCTTCCGGTCGGCCACCTTCCGGTCGGCCACCTTCCGGCCGGGCACCTTCCGGCGGGCACCTTCCGGCGGGCACCTTCCGAGCGGCCCGCACTATGGCAGAGTTGCCCGCATAATCCCGCGATGCGGACTTGGGGGATCGGTGCTTGAGGACGAGCGCTCGGCCGTACTCGGAGTGAACAACGACATCCCCAACGGGGCGCGCATCTACGACTACCTTCTGGGTGGCAAGGACAATTTCGCGGCCGACCGCCGGGCCGCCGAGGTCATGTTGGCCCAGAACCTGCAGGCGCCGCAGACGGCTCGCGACAACCGGGCCTTTCTCGGGCGCGCGGTCCGCTACCTGGTGCAAGAGGCCGGCATCCGGCAATTTCTGGATATCGGCACCGGCCTGCCCACGCAGCAGAACGTGCACGAGGTGGCCAGGGCCGGCGCCCCGGACGCGCGGATCGTGTACGTGGACGCCGACCCCATGGTGGTGACCCACGCCAGGGCGTTGCTGGCCACCGATGAGCACGTCAAAGTGGTGAAGGGCGACCTGCGCAGGCCGCGCGAGGTGCTCGACGACCCGCTCACCCGGGAGCTGATCGACTTCGGGCGGCCCGTGGCGGTGCTCATGGCCGCGATCCTGCACTTCGTCTCCGCCGAGGAGGATCCGGCCGCGATCGTGGCCGAATACCGGCAGGAGCTGGCGCCCGGCAGCCATCTGCTCATCTCGCACACCGCCGACGAGTCGCCCGAGCACGTCATGACGACGGCCAAGCAGGGGTTCCGGCTGGCGGGCAGTCCGCTGACGCCGCGCACGCGTACGGAGATCGCCGGTTTCTTCGGTGACCTCGACCTGGTGGAGCCCGGTCTCACCGACGTGCGGAGCTGGCGGACAGGGGAGGCGGACCTGCGGGATCTGCCGTGGGTGATGGTGGGCGGCCTGGGGCGGAAGCCATAGCCGGGCAGCTCACCGTCGGGGGTGTGTCGAGAAGATCACGGTACGAGCATTTTTGAAATCGTGGAAACGTTGCCTTCTTTCCGGGACCGTGTCTACTGTTCGAGCCCGACGATGTCCCCCCGTGAGAAAGGCGCTCTCGTGACGCAGCTTGTCATCGAAGGCCATGGCGTGTCCGTGCCCCTCGATCCGGGCCGTTCGTACCGGCTGGGCCGCGATCCGAGGTCGGACGTCGTCATCAACGTCGACCGGGTCTCGCGGGCGCATGCCGTGCTCCGGTTCGAGAGCGGCCAGTGGATCCTGGAGGACATGGGCAGCAGCGGCGGCACCTACCACGGCGGCCACCGCGTCCAGCGAGTGATCGTCGGCCCGGGAACCAGGGTCGTCCTGGGCGATCCGGCGGAGGGCGGAGTGATCACCTTCCGCATGGCCGCCCAGGCGCCTCCCGCTCCCGCTCAGGCGCCTCCCGCCCAGACGGTTCCCGCACGCGCACCTCTCGCCCAGGCGCGCCCCGCCCAGGCGCGCCCCGCGCAGGCGCCTCCCGCTCAGGCTCCCCCCGCTCAGGCGCGCTCCGCGCAGGCGCCTCCCGCGCAGGCGCCCCCTGCTCAAGCGTCCCCCGCTCAGGCCCCTCCCGCTCAGGCGCTTCCCGCCCGGGCGGCTCCCGCGCACGGGATGACGGTCCGCTTCCCGCGGACCGGCCAGTGGCGTGAGCCGGCCGCCGTCAGGGACGTCGGCGGCGCGCAGGTCGTGCGCATCGGCCGGGCGCCAGAGAACGACATGGTCGTCACCGATCTGAGGGTGTCCAGGCGGCATGCCGAGCTCCGGATCATGGCCGGCGGCCACGAGATCGTCGACGTCGGCAGCCGCATGGGCACCTACGTCAACGGCCGGCGCGTGCAGCAGGCCCGGGTCACCCCGAACGACCTCATCGGCATCGGGCCCTCGACGTTCCAGCTCGTCGGCGACACGCTCATGGAGTACGCCGACACGGGCGAGGTCTGCCTCCAGGCGCACGACCTCACGGTCGTCGTGGGCGGCGGCAAGGTGCTCCTGGACCACGTGACGTTCCCGGTCGGGGAGAAGTGCCTGCTGGCGGTCATCGGCCCCAGCGGCTCTGGCAAGTCCACCCTGCTGCGCGCGCTCACCGGGCTGCGCCCCGCCGACCAGGGCGTCGTCACCTACGACGGGCGCGATCTCTACCGCGACTACGCCGAGCTGAGCTCGCGCGTCGGCCTCGTGCCGCAGGACGACATCCTGCACAACCAGCTCACCGTGCGCCGCGCCCTCATCTACGCCGCGGAGCTGCGCTTCCCCGACGACACCAGGCAGAACGAGCGCAAGGCGCGCGTCGATGAGGTGCTCCAGCAGCTCGGGCTCGACAACCGCAAGGACAACCGCATCTCCTCGTTGTCCGGCGGCCAGCGCAAGCGCGTCAGCGTGGCACTCGAACTGCTGACCAAGCCGTCCCTGTTGTTCCTCGACGAGCCGACCTCCGGGCTGGACCCGGGGCTGGACAAGTCGGTGATGCAGATGTTGCGGGGCCTGGCCGACGACGGCCGTACGGTCGCCGTCGTCACGCACAGCGTCGCCAACCTGGACATCTGTGACCGGCTCCTGGTGATGGCGCCGGGCGGGAAGATCGCCTACTTCGGGCCGCCCGCGGAGGCGCTGCCGTTCCTCGGCTTCACCGACTGGGCGGATGTGTTCCTGGCGTTCGACGACCCGGCCAGGGACTGGGCCGGCGAGTACGCGCGCTCTCCCGCGTACCAGAAGTACATCGCGGCCGACATGATCCAGCCGGTCTCGTCGCGAGCCCCGGAGCAACGGGAGGCCCCGCCGAAACAGCAGAGCTGGCCTGAGCAGCTCAGCACGCTGGTACGCCGCTACTGCCGCGGCATCGTGGCGGACCGGTTGTTCCTCGGCATCACCGTCGCCCTGCCGATCGTGATGGGCCTGCTGGCCCGCGTCGTCCCGACCGGCAACCTGATGGGCCCGCCGAACAGCAACGGCAACGCGGCGAACCTGCTGCTGATCCTGTGCATCGGCGGCTGCCTGACCGGCGCCGCGAACGCCGTGCGCGAATTAGTCAAGGAACGCGCCATCTACCAGCGAGAACGGGCGGTCGGGCTGTCCAGGTCGGCCTATCTGTGCTCGAAACTGCTCGTGCTCGGCCTGATCACCGTGGCGCAGGGCGTGGTGCTGACCTACGTGGCGATGCTGAACGTCGAGACGTACGACACGGGGGTGTTCACGGCGCCGCTGACCGAGCTCTCGCTCGCCGTCGCGCTGTTGTCGTTCACCGCGATGACCGTGGGCCTGCTCATCTCCGCGCTGGCCAAGACCAGCGAGACGACCATGCCGCTGCTCGTGCTCGTCACCCTGATCCAGCTCGTCTTCTGCGGGGCGCTGGTGCACCTGGACGGCAAGCCGGTGATGGAGCAGCTCTCCTGGCTCGTACCGGCTCGCTGGGCTTTGGCCGCGCTGGCGGGCACGCTCGACGTGGGTCAGCTCATCCCGCACATCCAGGATCCGCCCGACCCCCTGTGGAGCCAGGACTTCGGGACGTGGATCCTGGACATGGGCGTCCTGGCCGTCCTCGGCGTCGTCTGCTCATTCCTGGTGGCCCGCATGTTGCGCCGTCACGAGCCGGCGGTGATGCGCGGCAGGTGACCGCCCAAAAACGGACCGCTCGTCAAAACGGACCGCCCATCAAACCGGATCGCTCGTCAGAACGGACCGTTCGTCAGAACGCGGCATCGCGGTCCAGCGGGAAGATCGGCCGCCTCAGGTTCCGGTAGGGCAGCCGCTGCAGGTCCTGGTCCACGCCTCCCGGCGTGAGCGCCAGCATCCAGTCGGCGGCCGCCTCGAACAGCTCAGGCTCCAGGTACCCGATCTTGACCGTGACCACGTCGGCCCCGGCGACGTCCACACCCAGACGCCGGTACGACTCCAGCAGCCGGTACTGCATCCGCCGCGAGGTCAGGAACACGCTCAGCCCCCCGACGCGCACACTGACCACCCGCCCGCCGTCGGGGTCGTCGGCCAGCGCCTCCAGCGTGCCCTCCAGCAGCAGCGGCCCCGGCAGGCGGGCATCGACGCGACCGCCGGCACGGACGCTGACCGGCGAGCCGATCGGCAGGTGCCCGATGCGCGCCACCGCCTCGGGGTCGAACAGGGAGGCGTAGACGGCGCGGGCCGAGCCGTCGCGGATCTCCGGCCTGGCCAGCATGCGCTCCAGGGCGTAGGTGACGTCGTCGGCGCCGCCCGCGCCCGGGTTGTCGCCGGAGTCGCTGATGAAGTAAGGCCGGGCCGAGCCCTCCTTCAGCGCCACGTCCAGGCACTCGTCCATGGAGCCCGTGGGCGCGACGAAGGCGAACTCCTCGCGCGCGTCCCAGAACGCCTGCCCCAGCTCGCGCGCCGCCAGCTCGGTGGCGGCGGCGTCGGTGCCTGTGGCCACGACCGCCCCGGTGCAGCGCGGCTCGTCGGCCCAGGCGAAGCCGATCCAGATCGCCGCGTCGATCACGCCCGGCCTGGCCTCGATGTCGGGAATGCGGGCGTAGAGGCCGCGGGCGGGCTCGACGCGGGTGCTGGTCATCTCACCCGGCAGCAGGATCGGCACGTGGACCAGCGCCTTGTGCGGCCGGCCGCCATCCGCCGCGTGTGAACCCACGCGTCCCAGCGCGTCGACGAGGTTGCGGGCGGCGCGCTCGCGGGTCTCCCAGACGTCCACGTGGGGCGCGGTGCGGTAGCAGGTCAGCAGGTCGCAGCCGTCGAACAGGGTGGGGGAGACGTTGCCGTGCAGGTCCATCGCCGCCGACACCAGCGGCTCCCGGCCGATCACGGCGCGGATGGCGGTGATGAGGTCGCCTTCCGCGTCCTGGCGGCCCACGACGCTCATCGCGCCGTGGATGTCCAGCAGCACGCCGTCGAACGGGCCGTCGGCCAGGCCCTTGACGATCTCGGCCCGCCAGGCGTCGTACGCGGCGGGTTCGACCGCGCCGCCCGGCAGGGCGCGGGCGTGGACCAGCGACACCCATTCCACCTCGGCCGCCCATGGCTCGCCGCGCCAGTCGTACCTGTCGAGGAGCGCCTGACCGCGGGTGACCTCGAAGTCGGCGGCGTCGCTGAGGTGGGGCGAGAAGGTGCTGGACTCGATGTGGATGCCGCAGACGGCGATACGCAGGGACACGGTGGCGCTTTCTAGGAGGGGCGGATGTCGGCTGTTTCGCGGAGGAGCCGGCCCAGGCCGATCAGGGCCGCGTCCTGGCCGGCGATGCTCGCCTCGATGGACAACGACTGGGTCAGCGGCGGCAGGCAGCGCTCGTAGAGCATGCCCTTGACGGCCGCCACGTAGACGTCCTGGCTCGACAGCACGCCGCCGATGACGACGCTGTCGGGATTGAGGAAGTTGACCAGGCCCGACAGGGCCACGCCCAGCAGCCGGCCGGCCTGGCGTACCAGTGTCACCACGGCCGGGTCGGCGTTGGCGACGGCGGCGAGGACGTCGCGCGTGCTGGAGACGGGCAGGCCGCGCCTGGCCAGTTCGCGGACCAGCGCGGCGCCGCTGGCGACCGTCTCCAGACAGCCGCGGCTGCCGCAGGAACATTCGCGTTCGCCGCTGTCGGCCACGCGCACGTGGGTGACGTCGCCGCTCAGGCCACGCCCGCCGCGGTAGATCTGGCCGCCGCTGACCAGGCAGCCGCCGATGCCGGTGCCGGCCTTGACATAGATCATGTCGCCGCGCTCGCCGCGGGTGACGTGTTCGCCGATCGCGGCGGCCTTGGCGTCGTTGTCGACGACCGCGGTCACCTCGAAGCGCTCGCGCAGGTCGCTCTGGACGTCGTATCCGCTCCAGCCCGGCATGCGGGCCGGGCCGATGAGCCGGCCGTGCGGGAAGTCCACCGGTCCCGGCAGGGCCATGCCGACGGCCAGCAGCCGCCGGCCGGGCGCGTGGGCGGTCCTGACGCCGTCGAAGGCAGCGGTGACCTCGTCGAAGATCGCTTTGGGGCCGGCTCCTATGTCGACGACGAACTCCTGCGCCGCCAGCAGGGCTCCGGAGGGTGAGCAGAGGCCGACGCGGGCATGGCGGCCGCCCAGCTCGGTCACGGCGAACACGCCCCCGTCCTGGCGCAGCCGCAGGATCCTGGGACGCCGACCGCCGGTCGAGACGCCCACACCCTCCTCCAGGATCGTGCCCTCCTCCAGCAGGCGGCGAACCACGCTGGAGACCGTCGAGGGAGCCACCTGCAGGGTCTCCACCAGATCCGCGCGGGAGGCGGCCTTGCCGCTGGCCAGCAGGCCCAAGGCCTGCTCACGCAGACTAGCGGGGTCCGACATGCCTCTCCTCCCAGACGAGCACCACGGATGCTCATCATCGAGCACGAAGACGATCATCGAAAGACATCGCCGCCGCGGACTCTATCCCGAAATAAGTGTGCCGAACAAAGCGGATTTTTCGCATTGACTTACTACTTGTACCTCTATACATTCTCCGGACTGAAGGGCCCCTGGAGGGCACGCGCACGTCTCGAGGAGAACAATGGGGACGAGAACCCGCATCGTGAGCGGCGTGGTGGCCATCGGGCTCGGATTGACCGCCTGCAGCGCGGGCGCCGGCGGCGGTTCGCAGCAGGGCGGCGCGCAGAGCAAGGACACCGTGACCGTGGCCCTCCGCACGCCGAACTGGATCCTGCCGATCTCAGCTCCCGGCTTCACCCAGGGCGAGAACGAGATCTTCGGCACCGCCCTGTACCGCAAGCTGTACAGCTTCAAGCTCGACGGATCCAGCCCCGACAACGTCAACCCCGACCGCTCCCTGGCGGAGCCGCCCGTGGTCAGCGACGGCGGCAAGACGCTGACCATCACGCTCAAGGACAACACCTGGTCCGACGGCAAGCCGATCACCACGAAGGACATCAAGTTCTGGTGGGATCTCGTCACGACCAACAAGGACAAGTGGGCTTCGTACAAGCCCGGCGGCTTCCCCGACAACATCTCCGCCTTCAAGGTCAAGGACGACAAGACGTTCTCCGTGACCACCACGAAGGCGTACAACGCGGCCTGGTTCGTCGGCAACCAGCTCAACCGCATCGTGCCGCTGCCCCAGCACGCCTGGGACAAGGGCGGCGACGCCAAGAAGACCTTCGAGGAGCTGACCGCCGCCTCCAAGGACCCCAAGTCGTACGCGACGAACCCGCTGTGGAAGACCAACAGCGGCCCGTGGAAGCTGGAGAGCTACGTGCCCAGCGGCGAGGTCGTCCTGGCCAAGCAGGACACCTACTCGGGCACCGACAAGCCGAAGATCAACAAGGTCGTGCTGCGGCCGTTCACCGGCGACGACGCCGAGTTCAACGTGTTGCGCGCTGGGCAGATCGACTACGGCTACATCCCGCCGGCCAACCTGTCGCAGAAGTCCTACCTGGAGTCGAAGGGCTACAAGACCTCTCCCTGGTACGGATGGTCGATCACCTACCTGCAGCTCAACTTCAACAACCCCAAGACCGGGGTGCTGTTCGAGCAGCCGTACCTGCGCCAGGCGCTGCAGATGCTCATCGACCAGCCCACGATCAGCAAGGTCATCTGGTCCGGCATGGCCGCGCCCACCTGCGGTCCTGTGCCGGCCAAGCAGGGCTCGCCCAGCGGCCAGGGCTGCGTCTACCCCTTCGACCCGGCCAAGGCCAAGCAACTGCTGGAGAGCCACGGCTGGACGGTGGCCCCCGACGGGCAGACCACCTGCGCCGACCCCGCCCTGTGTGGTGAGGGCATCGCCAAGGGCACCCCGCTGAGCTTCACCGTGACCAGCCAGTCGGGCTTCTCCGCGGCCACCAAGATGTTCGCCGAGATCAAGTCCTCGATGGCGAAGGTCGGCGTGCAGCTCACCATCAAGGAGGTGCCCGACTCCGTCGCGGTCACCCCCGCCTGCAAGCCAGACGAGTCCAAGTGCGACTGGGACATGTCGTTCTTCGGTTCCCAGGGCAGCTGGTACTACCCGGCCTTCGCCTCCGGCGAGCGCCTGTTCCAGACCGACGCCCCCGTCAACCTCGGAAGCTACAGCAACCCCGAGGCCGACAAGCTCATCGAGAAGGCGCAGTTCTCCGCCGACGCCGGCGCTCTGCAGGAGTACAACGACTTCCTGGCCAAGGACCTGCCGGTGCTGTGGATGCCGAACCCCGTCTACCAGATCTCGTCGTACAAGTCGGAACTGCAGGGCGTCGACCCGCAGGACCCGATGAACCTGATGTACTTCCAAGACTGGTCCTGGAAGAGCTGAGCGTTGACCCGGTACCTCCTCACGCGCCTGGGCCAGGCCCTGGTCATCGTGCTCCTGGTGACGCTGATCACGTTCGTGATCCTGCACCTGCTGCCAGGAGGCGCGGCCAGGGCCATCCTGGGCAAGGAAGCGACGCTGCAGCAGATCGCCTCCTTCGACCACGAGATGGGATACGACCGGCCGCTGTGGGAACAGTACGCGCTGTACCTGCAGCGGCTGGTCCGCGGCGACCTGGGCTACTCCTTCCAGCTCAACCAGTCGGTCGTCGAGGCCATCAACCAGCGCCTGCCCAAGACCATGCTGCTGTCGCTGGCCTCCACGCTGCTCGCGGTCGTGGTGGCCGTCCCGCTCGGCGTGATCCAGGCCGTACGCCGTAACCGCTGGCCCGACTACACCATCAACGGGCTGTCGCTGCTGGCGTACGCCACACCGATCTTCTTCATGGGTCTCATGATGATCATTCTGTTCTCCCAGGTGTGGCCGGTCCTGCCGCCCGAGGCCCCGCAGGGCTTCACGATGGCGGAGGTGCTGGCCGACCCCGCCGGGCTGGTGCTGCCCACGCTCACGCTGACGATCCTCACCGTCGCGGTCTACTCCCGCTACATCCGCTCGTCCATGGTCGACAACCTGAATGAGAACTACGTCCGTACGGCACGCAGCAAGGGCCTGTCGGAAGGCCGCGTGATCGTCGGGCACACCCTGCGCAACGGCCTGTTCCCCGTCATCACCCTGCTCGGCATGTATCTGCCCGCGCTGTTCAGCGGCGCCCTCGTGGTCGAGCGGCTGTTCAACTACCCGGGCATGGGGCTGCTGTTCTGGCAGGCGGCGCTCAAGCGGGACTATCCGATCCTGCTCGGCGTCACGCTGCTGATCTCGGTGGCCACCGTGCTCGGCGCGCTGGTCGCCGACGTGCTCTACGCCGCGGTAGATCCGCGCGTACGACTCAAGGCAGGCCGTTCATGACCGCCACCCCGCACGAGGACGAGGCGCCCGTCCGCGGGATGTGGCGCCAGGGGCTCGAGGTCTTCAGCGAGAACCGGCTCGCCCTGGTGGGCCTGGGCATCTTCGTCCTGCTGGCGGCCTTCAGCTTCCTCGGGCCGCTGTTCTACCGGACCGACCAGGTCCACACCGACCTGACCAAGGTCTTCCTGGCCCCCGGCGCGGCCGGGTTCCCGCTCGGCGCCGACGGCGTGGGCTACGACCAGCTCGGGCGCCTGATGCTCGGCGGGCAGACGTCCATCGTGGTCGGGCTGGCCGCCGGCCTGCTGGCCACGGTCGTGGGGACCATCTGGGGCGCCATCGCCGGGTTCGCCGGCGGCTGGGTCGACGCCATCATGATGCGGGTGGTCGACGCGATGATGTCGATCCCCGCGCTCTTCCTGTTCATGCTCATGGCCTCGATCGTCACGCCCACCGTGTCGATGCTCATCGTCATCATCGGCGCCTTCGCCTGGCTCGGCCCCGCGCGGCTGGTCCGCGGCGAGGCGCTCACCCTGCGCACCCGCGAGTACGTCATGGCGATGCGCGGCATGGGCGGCACCGGCGGGCGCGCGGTGCGCCGCCACATCATCCCCAACGCCATCGGCACGGTGATCGTCAACGCCACCTTCCAGGTCGCCGACGCGATCCTGTACGTGGCCTACCTGTCGTTCCTCGGCCTGGGGGTGCCGCCGCCCGCGGCCAACTGGGGCGGCATGTTGTCCGACGGCCTGTCGGACACCTTCAGCGGCCACTGGTGGCTGCTGTACCCGCCGGGAATCGCCATCATCCTCATCGTCCTCGCCTTCAACTTCATCGGCGACGGGCTGAGGGACGTCTTCGAGGTCCGCCTCCGGCGGCGTTAGCAGGAGGTTCGTACATGGAGGCACCCGGTCAGCCGCTGCTGCGGCTGCGTGACCTCAGCACCGACATCGCGCTGCGGCGTGGCGCCGTGCACGCGCTCGACCACGTCGATCTCCAGGTCGGCCAGGGCGAGACGCTCGGCATCGTGGGCGAGTCGGGCAGCGGCAAGACCATGACCGTACTGTCGATCATGGGGCTGCTGCCGGCGGGCGGCCGCGTCGTCGGCGGGGAGATCCTCTTCGACGGCCGCGACCTGCGCGGGATGGAGGCCCAGGAGCTGCGCAGGGTGCGGGGCGTCGAGATGGGCATGGTCTTCCAGGACCCGCTCACCTCGCTGAACCCCACCATGCGCATCGGCGCCCAGGTCGCCGAACCCCTGCGCGTCCACCAGGGCATGGGCAAGGCCGAGGCGCGCGAGCGGGCCGTGGAGATCCTGCGCCGGGTCGGCATGCCCAGGCCCGACAAGATCGTCGACGACTACCCGCACCAGTTGTCGGGCGGCATGCGCCAGCGCGTGGTCATCGCCATGGCGCTCATCCGCTCCCCGCGCCTGCTCATCGCCGACGAGCCCACCACGGCGCTGGACGTCACCACCCAGCGCCAGATCCTCGAACTCATCGACGACCTG
Source organism: Nonomuraea insulae (assembly GCF_042656245.1). Taxonomy (NCBI): domain Bacteria; kingdom Bacillati; phylum Actinomycetota; class Actinomycetes; order Streptosporangiales; family Streptosporangiaceae; genus Nonomuraea; species Nonomuraea insulae. Next base: position 251,807 of record NZ_JBHSPA010000023.1, on the reverse strand, counting down.
CGCGAAGAGTTCAAGATGGCGGTCATCCTGGTCACCCACGACCTCGGGGTGATCGCCGGCCGCGCCGACAGGGTCGCCGTCATGTACGCGGGACGCGTGGTGGAGACGGCCACGACCGCCGAGTTGTTCCGCTCGCCGCGCCACCGCTACACCGAGGCGCTCATGCGCGCCCTGCCCGAGTCCGCCGCGGAAGGTCGCCTCTACAGCATCCCCGGCCTGCCGCCGGACCTGTCGCGGCCCCTGACCGGCTGCCGGTTCGCGCCCCGCTGCGGTTTCGCCACCGACGAATGCCGCACCACCGACGTCACCCTCACCGGGGACGGGCACCAGTTCGCCTGCCTGCACCCGGTCACCGGGCCCGTCACGATCGCCGCGCCGTCCGTCATCACCCGCGCCGCGTCCGACGCCTCCGCTCCGATCCTGACCGTGCGGGACCTGGTCAAGGAGTACGACGCCGGCGGCTCGGGCATGCGCAGGGCCGCCGGGCGGGTCAGCGCCGTGGCCGGCGTGTCCTTCCAGGTCAAGCCCGGTGAGACGCTCGGCATCGTGGGCGAGTCCGGGTGCGGCAAGTCCACCGTCGGCCGTCTCGTCGCCGGCCTCGAAGCCCCCACGAGCGGCGAGATCGTCGTCGACGGCGCCGACATCACCACCCTGGACCGGGGCGCGCGGCACCGCATGCACCGGCAGGTGCAGCTGATGTTCCAGGACAGCTACGCGGCCATGAACCCGCGCATGCGCGTCGACTCCATCCTCACCGAGCCGCTGGAGATCCAGCGGGCAGGCGACGGCGACGCCCGGCGCGCCCGGGTGAGCGAGCTGCTCGACCAGGTCGGGCTGCCGCGGCGGGCGCTGGAGCGCTACCCGCACGAGTTCTCCGGCGGGCAACTGCAGCGCATCGGGCTGGCCAGGTCGCTGGCGCTGCGGCCCCGCCTGATCGTGGCCGACGAGCCGGTCAGCGCGCTGGACGTGTCGGTTCAGGCGCAGGTGCTCAACCTCATGCGCGACCTGCAGCGCGACCTCGGCCTGTCGTACGTGTTCATCAGCCACGACCTGTCCGTGGTCGACTACATGGCCGATCGCATCGGCGTGATGTACCTGGGCAAACTCGTCGAAGTGGGTCCCGCCCACCAGGTGGTCCGCTCGCCGCGCCACCCCTACACCCAGGCGCTGCTCGACGCCGTCCCCACGCCTGACCCCGGCCGCGCCGCCGATTCTGGCTCGGCCATCCGGGGTGAGCTGCCGAGCGCGGTCAACCCGCCGACCGGGTGCCGCTTTCGTACCCGCTGCCCTCTGGCGCAGGACATCTGCGCGACGGAGCCGCCGCTCGAAGGCGCGGCACACCAGGTCGCCTGCCACTTCCCTCTTCGCCAGGAGCCGCCGGAGAGCTGATCCCTCCGCCTTTCACAAGGTGGCCAGGCGGGTGATCGCGGCGATCGAGCGGTCCACGTCCGCCTCGGTCGTGGTGGCATTCGAGACCGAGATCCGCATGAGGCGCCGCCCCCGCCAGGTCGTGCCGCCCGCCCAGCAGGTGCCGTCCGCCTGCACCGCCGCCACCACCCGGTCCGTACGCGCGTCGTCGCCGAAGCCGACCAGCACCTGGTTGAGCACCACCTCGTTCACCACCTCGAACCCGGCCGAGGTCAGCCCGGCGGCGAACCGGCGGGCCAGCGCGCAACAACGGTCGACCAGCGCCGCGACCCCGTCACGCCCCAGCTCGCGCAGCCCGGCCCACACGGCGAACCCGCGGGCCCGGCGCGAGGACTCGGCGGTGAGTTCCGCCCCCAGCGGCACGCCGCCCGAACCGACCAGGTAGGAGGCGGTGTAGGACATCGCCGCCGCGTGCGCGCCGGGCCGTGCGCAGAACGCGAAGGCGGAGTCGTACGGGAGATTCAGCCATTTGTGACCGTCGCAGGCCCAGGAGTCGGCCAGCTCCAGCCCGTCCACCAGATGCCGGGTCGCGGGACTGGCCGCGGCCCACAACCCGAAGGCCCCGTCCACGTGCACCCAGCCGCCGTGCTGGTGGACCAGCTCGCACGCCTCCCTGAGCCGGTCGCAGGCGCCGGTGTTCACGTTGCCGGCCTGGAGGCACACGATGGCGGGGCCGGGGGAGCCTTCCCGCAACACTTTGCGCAGCGAGGCGAGGTCGATGGCGCCGTTCGGCCCGGCGGGCACCGGCTCCACCACGTCCGCCCCGAGGCCGAGCAGGCGCAGCGACCGGTCGATGGTCACGTGCCGTTCCTCCCCGGCGATGACCCGGATCGGCGGCGCTCCGAGCAGCCCGCGTCGTTCCACGTCCCAGCCCACGTCCGCCAGCACCTGGTGCCGGGCGGCGGCGAGCCCGACGGTGTTGGCCGCCTGGCAGCCCGTGACGAAACCGGCCGAGGCCGGCGACGGTATCCCCAGCAGTTCCTTCAACCAGGCGCCGGCGGCGGCCTCGGCCGCGATGGCCGCGGGCGAGGTGACGGCGTTGGTCGCGAACTGGTCCCAACCGGCGGCGAGGATGTCGGCCGCGGTCGCCGCCGGCAACGCCCCTCCGACGACGAACCCGAAGTAGCGCGGGCCGGCGTTCGCCACCAGGCCGGGCTCGGCCGCGGCGATCAGCTCCGCCAGCACCCGCTCAGGTGGCGTGGGGGCGGCGGGCAGCGGGCCCGAGAACGCCTCTGTAAGCGCGTCCTGATCGACCGGTACGCCGACCGGCCGGTCAGGCAACGAGCGCCGGAAACCGGCCGCGTGGTCAGCGGCCAAGCCGAACAGACGACTCAGTTCATCCATCGACGTACCTTATGCGTCTTTGGCGCAGGCACGCGGCCCGGGAAGCTTCGGCCTGGTTGCGCCGAAAAATGGCACAACCAGGATTCTCCGTCGAGAAAGCCATGTACTTCTGGTCAGTAGAGTGAATGATCTCGTAGGGGATCGCGAACGAGGCAGGATCGGCATGCTGGGGGAGGACTCGCCGTACCCGATGCTGGTCGCCGACGCCTCCGGCGCCATCGAGCAGGTGAACGAGGCCGCCCGATCGCTGTTGCGCGGCGCGACCGGTGTCGCTCCGCCGTGGCTCGCGCGTGCCCACCGCGTGCACTCCGCCCGCCCGGCGGGCCCAGGACGCGAGCCGGCTCGCGGACCGATCGGGGAGCGGCTGTTCGAGGCGCATCCCGTGTACGCCGACAGCGGCCGCGTCACCTGGTGGCTGATCGACGTCACCGGACAGCAGCAGGCCATGGAGACGCTGCGAGCCGAGCGGGACTCCGCCGCGTCCATGGTGGACGCCGCCACCGAGTTGCTGGCCTCACTCAACCTCGACCGCTGCCTGGAGGCGGCCGCGCGACTGGCGGTGCGGCATCTCGCCGAGGCCGCACTGGTCGTCATGCCGCTGGGCAGCCGCCGCTACGAGATCGCCTACTGCGATTCGCAGGGTGACGCCGTACGCAAGAACATGAGCCTCGATCCGCGCACGATGCCGGGACTCGCGGAGGCGCTCCAGGGATTCCCGCCGGTGCCGGCCTGCTGGATCAACCCCGCGCAGGTGCCCGGCTGGGTGCTGCGTGAGCGGCCGGGCAGGATACGTGGCGCGGTGGTGATCTCACTGCTCGGATACGGCATGTCCGTGGGCGCACTGATCCTGCTGCGCCGCTCGGCCGGTTTCTCCGAGCAGGAGGAGGTGTTCGCGCGGTTGTTCGCCGCCCGGGCGGGCACCGCGATCTCGATCGCCCGCCTGTACGCCGAGCAGGAGTCCATCACCGACATGCTGATGGCCGGCCTGCTGCCGCCCATCATGCCGCACCTGGACGGCGTCGAAGTGGCGGCCCGCTATCGGGCGGCGGGTGACAGCGCGCGGGTGGGCGGGGACTTCTACGACGTCTACCCCGCCGCCGGTTCGGGGCGGGCGTCGCTGGTGGTGCTCGGCGACGTCTCCGGCAAGGGGCTGGAGGCCGCCGTGCTCACCGGGAAGATCCGCGACACGCTGCGCGCCCTGCTGCCGCTGGCCGACGACCACCAGCGTGTGCTGGAACAGCTCAACGACGTGCTGCTCGCCGGTGACGGCCTCCGCTACGTCACGCTCGTGCTGGCCGCGGTCGAGCGCCGCGGCACACAGGTCGAGCTGCGGCTGACCAGCGCGGGACATCCGCCGCCGATGATCGTGCGCGACGACGGCAGCGTGGACGTCGCTCGTGCGGACGGCACGTTGATCGGCCTTCTGGAGCAGGTCTCCAGCGTCACCGAGACGGTGCTCCTGCGGCCGGGGGAGAAGTGCCTGCTTTATAGCGACGGCGTCGTCGAGGCCAGGGGCGGGCCGCTCGGCGACGAGATGTTCGGCTACGAGCGGCTGCGGGAGGAACTACAGGGGTGTGTCGGCATGCCGATCGCCGCACTGGCCGAACGCGTGCAGATGCTCGCCTCGCAGTGGGGAGGCGATCGGGAGCAGGACGACATAGCGATCGTCGCCATCGGCGCGCCGGGGGCGACGGAAGGGCCGACGGCGTGAAGGACGACATCGAACGGCACGTCAAAGCGTTGTGGGCGGCGATGATGGCCGGCGACGAGTACGCCGCGGTCGCCGGCGCCCGGGCCGCGCTGCACGCCGGTGTCTCCTTGGAGACCATGTTCCTCGACGTCGTCGCCGTCGCGCAGGCCCGCGTCGGCCAGGACTGGCTGGCCAACCGCCTCACCGTCGCCCAGGAGCACACGGCGACCGCCGTCAACGAGCGCGTGCTCTCCGTCCTGGCCCACACTCAGACCACGCCGGACCAGCGTTCCGCGCCGCTCAAGGGACGGCTCACCGTGGCGTGCGTCGACGGCGAGTGGCACACGTTCCCCGCCCGGCTGCTGAGCGAGGTACTGCGGCTGCGCGGCTGGCGGGTCGACTACCTGGGAGCCCATGTGCCGACCCCGCACCTGATCGCGCAGGTGCACAGGACCGCCCCCGACACGGTCGCGCTGTCCGGCTCGCTCGCCACCCGCCTGCCCGCCGCGCACGCGGCGATCACCGCGTGCCAGGCGGCGGGCGCGCCGGTGCTCGTCGGCGGCGCCGCCTTCGGTCCCGACGGCCGTTACGCCCGTCTGCTCGGGGCCGACGCCTGGGCGCCCGACGCCCGGGCCGCCGCCCGCCTGCTCGACGGCGGGCCGCTGCCACGACGCTCCGCGCCCGGCCTGAGCGCGGGCCGGCCGCCGCACCTGGCCGACCCCGAGTACGCCCTGCTCACCGACCGCGCGGCGGACCTGGTCAGAGACGTCATGGGAGAGCTCGTCCCCGAGAAGGGGCCCGAGGGTGCGGAACGACCCGGGCACACCGCCGAGGACATCGCGTACATCGTCGACTTCCTGAGGGCTGCCGTGTACGTGGACGATCCCGACCTGTTCACGTCCTTCATCGGCTGGATGGCGCGGATGCTCACCGAGCGCGACGTGCCGGCCCGCGCCCTGGTCACCGACCTGGAGGCGATGGAGGATCGCCTCACCGACCTGCCGCACGCCCTCGGCGACCTGGCGCGGGCCCGGGCGATGTTGCCGAGCGGATGAGTCCGTCACGACCCTCCGCGCCGCCGGGTCGTCACTTCTGCAACTGGGCGAAGCGGAGCATGTTGCCCGCCGGGTCGCGGAAGGCGCAGTCGCGGACGCCGTACGGCTGGTCGGTCGGCTCCTGCAGGACCTCGGCACCGGACGCGCGGATCTTCTCGAAGGTGGTGTCGCAGTCGGGGGTGGCGAGGACGACGGCGCGCAGCATGCCCTTCGCGAGCAGCTCGGTGAGCGCCTCGCGGTCCTCCTGGGAGGCGTTCGGGTCGGCGTTGACGGTCTCGATGACGATGTTGATGTCCGGCTGCGAAGGCGGGCCCATGGTCAGCCAGCGCGCGCCTTCGTACTTGACGTCGTTGCGCACTTCGAGGCCGAGCACGTCCCGGTAGAAGGGGAGCGCCTTGTCGCCGTCGTCGACGGTGATGTAGCAGTAGTGAAGGGTGAGTTCCATGCCGACAACGCTATGGTCGGAGCCGCTTTCCTGGCTTCTCCATTCCTGACCGGTCTGGGGTGGATCTTGGTTCGGCGTTCTCGACGGCGGCGATCCAGATCTCGGGGAAGCTCTCGCCGTCGAGGTCGGCGAGCACCCGGATGGCTCGCCCGTCCTGAGCCGGTTCGAAACGCAGCACGCCGTCCTCGACGACGGTTCGCAGACGCTGCTCGCCCACCACGGCTCGTGGCCACCCCAGCGCGACGGCGCAGGCGACCGGGTCCCAGTGGATGTTGAGCAGGTCATCGGGCAGCGCGGTGTGGGCGCGGCCGAGGTCGGTCATGCCGGCGTCGGCGCCGTACGCCCGCGACTGACGGGCCAGCAGTTCCCCCAGCGGGCCCGACGCCGCCAGCCGGGTCAGATGGGCGGCCCGGAGGTGCGCACGGAACGCCAGTGGGAGCGTGACCAGGGTGAGCCGGGCATGCTCGGCGAGCGTACGGGCGGCATCGGTGTCGCACTGCACGTTCCAGTCCATCCGCGGCCCCCACGCGGGCAGGCCGGGGTCGAGCGGCCCTGTCCACCCGCCCATGGCGACCACCGGGACCGCGTCCAGCCGGTCACCCAGCGCGGCCACATTGGTGAACGGCCCGATGGCCACCACAGTGGCGCCCAGCTCGATGCTGCGCTCCAGCAGCTTGGTCGCGGCTCCCGGTGGCGCGGGGCGGGCGGCGACCGGCACGCCCCAGTAACGCTCGTGGTCGGGCAGCTCGCCCATGGCCCGGCCTGTGGTGAGCGAGGCGCCGCTGCCGGCCACGACCGGGATGTCCGGCCGGTCGGCCAGGTCGAGGAGGTGGGTGACGTAGCCGGCTCGCCGCCCGTCCGGATCGGCGGTCGTGGTGATCGCCACCACCTCGGCCCCCGGCCAGCCGAGCACCATCGCCAGCGCACAGGCGTCATCGGGATCGCTGCCGAAGTCGGTGTCGATGTGCAGTCGCATGACTGGAGCTCCTTCGTGAAGCCGCGATCATCCATCACGCCGTCTCCGCGATCACCCCATCATGCCGTCTCCTCGACCCCGTGACGTGGCCGGTTCCCGGAGGACACGCTGATCTTCGCGGGGGTCAACTCCGACCAGTGCGTGTACGCCACCCTCATCGACGCCGCCTGCCTCGGCTACGACGTCATCATGCTCACCGACGCCTCGGCCACCACCTCGCCGTCGTACTGCCACGACGCGACCGTCTACAACGTCCGCCAGTGCTACGGCTTCACCGCCTCCACCCCTGACCTGCTCGCCGCTCTGACCAAGGAGGACACCGAATGAGCACCGCCCCGATCCTGCGCCGGCTCGACGAGGTCGTACCGCAGCTGATCTCCCCCCAGGACACCGTCCGCCTCGCCCTCCTGGCCGGCCCCGCCGACGGGTCGCCGACCAGCGTCTTCTTCGAGGTCTGGGAGCCGGGCGGCGCGCAGCCGGACAACTCCCATCCCGACTCGACCGAGATCTTCGTCGTGCTCACCGGCCATGGCATCGCGCACAGCGACGAGCACTCGGTGACGATCGGCCCCGGCGACGTGCTCATCCTGCCGCCCGGTTCGGTGCACCGCATCGAGAACACCTCCGCCACCGAGCGCATGTACACCGTCACGATCATGGCCGAGGACGGCGGCGCCATGCCCGGTGGCTTCGCCGCCCTCGTCGCCGCCGGCACCCCGCTGCGGTGGGACGACACGGACCGGGCCACACTGCGCGGCGGCCGGAACGGCACGTGACACGACCCCGGCAGGGTTCAGGGCCCTTGATCCCGCTCAGCCAGGACCGGCGAGGTCGGCCCAAGGGGCCGGCGGAGCCGAGGTGAAGAAGCGGAGCAGACCCAGGAGCCGGCTCGCCGGAGGGGCGGTCCAGTGGCGTTCTCCTGGGCGTGGAGCCGGATCCGCCAGGCGGCCGAGAGCCCAGGTGAGGTGGTACCACAGCACACGAGCTTCCCAGATCGGCGCACTCGTCGAGGTGCCCTGGCCGCTCTCCTGCCGGTAGCCGTCGAGCATGGCCGGGATGCGGGGGAGGGGCACCTTGGCGAAGTCAACGGCAGGGTCGGCCCATTCGGCATCGCCCCAATCCACGATCCCGTTGAGCTGAGCCGGCGTCCGGGAGACGAGCAGGTTCTGGGGAGCGATGTCGCCGTGGACCAGAACCGTGGGCGGGTTCGAGGGGAGATGCGCCGAGATCCGGTCGAACCAGCCGGTGAGCCAGCGGGCGATCTCGGCGTCGATCCAGCCTTCCTCGAGAAGGCGGTCGGTGAGTGCCCAGGGGTCCGCCGCGCCGTTCTCCACGGGGACCGAAGCAAGGGCCGGTGCGGTGGCAGGGGACAGCCGGTGGAGTTTGGCCAACTCCCGCCCCACCTGCCGGAAGACACGTTCGGTGTCGGCGGTGGGCAGTTCGAGGTCTGCGAGATCTACTCCTCGCGTTCGGGTGAGCACCATGTAGGGCACGTCCACCACGGAACAGGTGTCGTCGAAGGCGACGACTTCCGGGGTGCGCACGCCCGCGTGCAGGGCTACGGGGATCACTGCGGCCTCCTTGACCAGGTCCAGGAGGAACCGCTTGGTCCGTGGGATGCGCAGGACCAGGTCGTCTCCGAGAAGGTAGACACGGTTGGCCACTCCTGTGGGAAGGGGCCGCACCTGCTCGGCGGTGATCCCGTGCCGGTCGGCGATGGCGGCCAGTGTTTCGTCACTCGTCTCGTATGCCAACATGATCGAGCATGCTGGCACGACCGCCGCGGCGAGGCATCATCCCGTCGAACCGGGCGCCTGATACTCCGTGATCACGTTCTGGCCGATCGCCCACAGCGGCTGACCGCCGGGAAGCGCCGTCATCGTGGTCACCGGGGCGGGAGGCGTGGTCCGCGACCACCGCCCGCCCGCGCCGGCCAGCAGCCGGTAGCTGTTCACGGTCTCGGAGAAGAACCGCTGGCCGGCGATCCACACCACGCCATCGCCGCCGCGGGCGATCCCGGTCAGCCGCCCGCCTTCGACGGCGGCCGCCCGCCAGGCCGTGCCGTTCCACCGGTACGACAGCGGGTGGTACGCGCCGTCGTCGGTGTCGTACCCGCCCACGGCCCACACGTCGTCGGAGGCCGGGGCCAGCACCGCCGACAACTCCGCCTCGGACGAGCCGGGCGGCGACAGCGTGGGCAGGGGCACCCGCCGCCAGGTCCGGCCGTCGAAGTGCGCGACGGCGGGCTCCGACTGCGCGTAGGCGTCGCCCGGCGCCGGGTCCACCGCGCCGACCGCCCAGATGTCCCGTGGTGAGAGCGCGAAGGCGGCGCGCGTGGCGATGGGGATCGCCTGGCTGGTCCAGCGCCGCCCGTCGAAGTGCCGGGCCCACCCGTCGCCGAACGTCCACGCCTGCCCTCCGCTCAGCGCGACCACCTCGGAGGCGCTCGCCCGGTCGGGGGTGAACGACCAGCGCCGCCCGTCGAAGTGCAGCAGCCCGGACTCTCCGCCCTCCTGGTCCTCGGCGATGACCCAGACGTTGCCCGGATCCGAGGCGGCCACGTCGGTGAGCGTGACGTATCGGGCCGGCTTCGGCAACTCCTTCGACAGCCGCCGCCAGCCTTCGCCATCCCACCGGACCAGCAACGCCTCGTGGCCGTCGGTGCCGAAGGTACGCTCACCGACCGCCCACGCGCCGTCCTTGCCCGTGGCCGCGATGTCCAGGAACTCGGCGTCGTGGTCCAGGCCCTTCTGCCGGTGGACCACCCGCCAGCGGCCCTCGGGCGGCGCTACGGACGGGACGCCACCGGTAGGGCCGGTGGCCGGGACTGCCGAACATCCGGCCAATGCCACCATCGCCAGGACGACGGCTGCCGGTCGGAGGCCCACCCTGTCTCCCTTCGATGCCCACCGCCAACGGAACCTACCAGCAGGATGTCCCGCCGCGGCGGGGGGTGCCCGCCGCGGCCGCGCTCGTTCAGAGCTTCAGGCCCACCAGCAGCGGGTCGTGGTCGGAGGAGCGGAAGGGGTCGGGCGCGTACAGGTAGGGCGGGTTGAACTCGGTGTTGTAGTCCATGAACCGGCCCTCGTCGGAGTTGACGTGCCAGATGGTGGCATCGGTGACCAGCTTGCGCGCGCCCTTGTCGGCCAGCACGTGGTCGAGCTCGCCTGACAGGCCGTCGAAGACGTAGCTGTAGCGGTCGTCCTTCTTGACGTACTTCTTGCTCAGGCTGGTCAGCCCGCTGTCCTCGAAGGTGTGGATCGGGTCCTCCTCGCCGTAGGCGTTGATGTCGCCGAGGACGAGCAGGTTCTTCAACCGGAGGCTGTCGATCAGGTCCAGTACGGCCCCGGCCTGCTTGACGCGCTTGGCGTTGTAGCAGCTCTGCCCGTCACCCTGGTCGGCGTCGTCGCCGGTGGCCGGGCCGTCCACGTCGGTGCAGCCCTTGGACTTGAAGTGGTTCACCAGCACCGTGAAGCTGGTGCGGCCCTTCGCGAACGTCTGAACCAGCGGCGGGCGGTTGAAGATCGGGTCGGACGACGACCGCGCGGGGCCGACCGGGGTGATCCTGGCCGGCTGGTAGATCAGCGCGGTCTGGATGAGGTCGGTGCCCGGATTGGGATGCGTGATCGCCTTGTACGTGCCCGCGCCCGCCTTGGCGTTGAGCGCGTCCACCAGGGCGTTGAGCGCCACGTCGTCGTTCCGCTCGACCTCCATCAGCCCGGCCACGGCGGGGTCGAGCGTCGTGATGTTGGCGACCAGCTTGGCGAGCTGGCGGTCCCGCTCCCCGGCGGTGGTGGCGCCGCGCGAGCCGAGCGTGGTGAACCAGTTGAGCGTGTTGAGGCTGGCCACGCGTATGTCACCGCCGACCTTCTCCGGCCGGGCGGGGCGGGGGTTCTCGGCCCTGAAGACCACCGGCTCGGTCGGCTGGATGCGGTAGACGTCGAAGCCGAAGGTGAGGACGCCGGTCAGGTCCTTCACCTCGTCGCCGATCCGGACGGTGTTCGAGCCCTTGGTCTGGTAGGGCAGCGTCGGCGGGTTCTGCGCGCCCGAACCGTCGTCGAGCAGGATCGTACGCCGCGCGTCCTTCTCGGTGTCCACGCCCTCGCGGTCGGTCGGCTGCCACAGGCGGTCGCCCTCGGAGAGGGTGATCTCGCCGAACCGGGCGAGGTTGAAGATCTCGGAGGCGACGAGGTCGCCGGTGGCGACGAGCATGCCCTCGTACCGCTCGAAGGTGACGTCCCTCTTGAGCGGCAGTCTCAGCTTGGCCGGACTGATCGTGCCGGTGCCGCAGACGTTCACCACAGTGGCCGGTGAGATCTCGGTGAGGCCGTTGAACTCGATCGCCTTGCCGGAGACGAGCACCCGGTCGCCGGTCTCGACCGGTGAGGAGGAGAAGACGAACAGGCCCTCGGAGGTCGCCGGGTCGGCGTCCGGGGCGGCGGCCTGGACGTAGAAGCCGCCGAGTCCGCCCGCACCCTGGAAGGAGCCGGTGACGACGCCCTCGACCCGCACGTTCTGGCCGTTGACCGGGCTGGTCTCGCCGCTGCCCTGCACCTGGGAGATCTGGTGCGTGGGCGGGGTGTCGCAGCTCTCGGTCGGGGTGGGAGTCGGGGTGGGAGTCGGGGTCGGCTCGCCGCCGCCGCAGGGGGCCGCGGTCGTGGCGCTGTTGCGCGGCGCCGGCGCCGCGGTCTCGAAGTCGGCGCCGTTGTCGTCGGCGTCGGCGCAGCCCCCGCTCTTGCGGAACGCGCCGGTGGCGTTGGTGAGGGCGGGGGCGGGGGTGCCCTCGAAGAAGTTCGCGCCGCCGTACCCGACCAGGTCGGCGAGCAGCGCGAGCTGGTCGTCGGCGCAGGGGGTGGAGGAGCCGTTGCAGGCCAGGCCGTCGGCCGAGCGGACCAGCGCCACCTTGCCCGCGCTGCCGCTCATGTTGATGGAGCCGACACTGTCCGGCTGGGGCAGCGCGCCGCTGGGAGTGGTGCCCGCGGCCAGCTGCACGAGGTGGTATTGGCCGGGCGCGAGGGTGCCGGCCAGGCCGGTCCTGTTGGCGGCGAAGTTCCCGGTGCCGGCGGCGCTGGTGTACTGCACGGACCAGCCCTCCAGCGACACGGGAGCGTCGGTCCTGTTGAACAGCTCGACGTAGTCGTTGGAGAAGGGGGCGCCGGAGTTGCCGCCTCCGCCGTAGACCTGGCTGATGACCACGGTGCCGGGGGCCGCGGCCATGGAGGGTGAGGAGAGGGTGGCGATCGAGCCGGCGACGACGCCGACCGCGACAAGGATCGCCAGGATCCGGGACTTAACTCGCATGTCGGGGAGCGTAAACCGACTATCAGCGAAAGTCCTGTATTAAGAATGGACGAATCATGAAATTTCAATCGTTATTACTGGCCGTGGCGGGTGGCGCCTCAGGCCGGTCAGCAACCGCCACCTCCGCCGCCGCCATCCCCGCCTCCGCCGCCACCTCCGTCGCCGCCCGAGGAGCCGTCCCAGCCGCCGCCCGCGCCAGGCATACTCGAATGGCCGCCAGGTGGGAATCCGGGGTAGCCGGACCCCCTCCGCATGGAGGGCCGGCCGGTGAGCAACGACCACACCGCCCGCACGGCGATGAACGCGATCGCGATGACGAAGCCGGCCGCCACAATCGTTGAGACCGTCACAAGATCATCTCCCTCTGTAGTTCCCCAGAGATCACCTTTCACGGTATATGCGGCACCTACTGCTCTCAGGGTTTAGATCCTTTTGATGGCGCGAGAGTGATGGTGGACGGGATGCCCTGACGGGTCATCTTGGCGTACGGGCACAGCGTGGCCGCCTTGTCGATCAGCCGGTCGGCCGTGCCAGGTTCGATCCCCGGCCACGTCACGACGAGGTCGGCGCTGAGCTGGTAACCGCCGTCGGCGGGGTCGCGGCCGAAGGCGACGCTCACCTCCACCGAGATCGATCCGGGATCGAGGTATTGCCGGCGCGCCAGCAGGCTGAGGGCGCCGTGGAAGCAGGCGGCGTACCCGGCGGCGAAGAGTTGTTCGGGGTTCGGGCCGGTGGCGTCGCCGCCCAGCTCCTCGGGCATCCGCAGCTCCACGTCGAGGGCGCCGTCGGCGGAGCGGACCCGGCCGCTCGCCCGGCCGTGCGCGGAGCTGCCGCCGTTCACGGCGACGCGTGTGGTGTAGAGCGGTTTGAACGCCGAGCCGCCGTAGTCGTGATCGGTGGACAACGCCGGCGCGCGAGGATCCTCGGGCGGGGGCACGCCGGTCATGGGCGGTGCCACCCTTTCAACTTGTCGGGGTTCAGCACGATCCACACGGCGGTGACCTCGGATTCCGCGACGCTCACGCTGACCACCGCCACGGCCTGGCCGCCGCGCCGCAGCACCAGACCCGTCCGGCCGTTCACGGACCCGAGCTCCACCTCGGGGCCGGGTCCGCCCGCCAATAAGGTGATGACGAACCGGGCCACCGCGTCCGCGCCGTGGATCGGGCGCAGGGGAGCACGCAGTTTGCCGCCACCGTCGCTCACGACGAGCGCGTCCATGGCCAGGACCGAACGCAGCCCCGCCGCGTCCCCCGTCTCGCAGGCCGCGGCGAACCGGCGCGCGACCTGGTCGTGCCTGGCGAGCATCGCCTGGCTGAATCTGACCTGAAGCTGTTCCAGGCCGGGGACGGGCCCGGGGTGACGCACCGGGCCACCGGGGACGCGGGCGGGGTCGGCGAGCAGTTCCAGGCAGATGCTTCCGGCGACCCGCGTCAACCAGGCACGAGGCACCGCGATGCCGGCGCGTTCCCCGTCGTCGAGGTCGTACCAGCGGCGATAGGTCTCCTGGACGATGCGGTCGGCCGTCACTTCCGAGCCGAACATCCACACGGCGACCTCGAGCAGGTGTTGCCGTTCGTCGAGCATCTCCGCCAGCGACTCGGCGCCAACGTCGGTCATAGGTTCCTCTGTCCTTTCGGTGGTGGCAGCTATGACCGGACAGCCCGCCGCTATGTGACACCGAAATGATTTTTTCTCGAGCGCGATCGTTCGAAGGCGTCGAGCTTGGCCGGGTTGAGGATCCACATGAGGTGATGGATGCCCTCGGGCGAGGCCTCGATGGTGAGCAGCATGAGAGCGCCGCCGTCTCGGGGTACGAGCACACCGGCGCGCCCGTTCGCCTCGACCCACGTGACCTCTTCGCCCGGCCAGAGCCGCGGCGCGAACGTCCTCACGAACTTCGCCACCCGGTCGCCGCCCATCACGGGGATCCGTGCCGCGCCTCTCATGCCGCCGCCGTCGGAGGTGCTGACGACATCGGCGGCGAAGAGGTCTTCGAGGGCGCCGAGGTTCCCGGTCTGGGCGGCGTCGAGGAAGACCTTCAGGAGGCGGCGGTGCTCGGCCTTGTCGATGGGCTCGTGCCGCGCCCCGGCCACGTGCTTGCGGGCGCGGCTGACGAGCTGGCGGGCGTTGGCCGTGCTGAGCTGGAGGATCTCCGCGATCTGCGTGTAGGGGTAGACGAAGGCCTCACGCAGCACGTACGCGGCCCGCTCTGTCGGGGTGAGCCTTTCCAGCAGCAGCAGGACCGCGAGTTCGAGAGCCTCCTCGCGTTCGGCTCCCACGGTGGGGTCGAGACTGGTGTCGACGGCCTCGGGCAGCCACGGCCCGACGTAGGTCTCGTGGCGGGCGCGGGCGGACCGTGCGACGTTGATGGCCAGGCGGGTGGTGATCGTCGCCAGGAACGCCGACGGGTTCTCGACGGCGGAGCGGTCGGTGTTCTGCCAGCGCAGCCAGACCTCCTGCAGGATGTCCTCGGCCTCGGCCGCGCTGCCCAGCATCCGGTAGGCGATGCCGAACAGGTGCGGCCGCAACTCGATGAACGCGGACGCCGCCTGGTCCAAGGAGTTCACGTTCATGTCCACCCGGGTCGTCGCTGCGTTGAGATCAACTTACCTCAGTCGCTCCCGCGGGAAACGGAACAAGGCCTGCTCACGGCGAGGGTTCCTCGCGGAAGCCGATCTCCCGGTGGGTTCCGTCGCACAGCGGTTTGTTGCCGGAGTGGCCGCAGCGGCACAGCGTCACCCGGTTGCGGGTCTCCTGCGGCCGGCCGTCCGACCGCACCACCGGCACCCCGCCGGTGACCCACAGCGCACTGGCCAGACCGTCCTCCTCCGCCAGCACCGAGACGGCCCGCGGTAGGTCGGCCTCGATCGTCTCGCCGCCGCGTTCGAGCGCGTAACTGTAGGAGCCGGAGGGGCAGTGGTCGATGCGGCCCATGACGGCGGAGCGCACGTCGCTGTCCTCGGTGTCGGCGAGCATCGCGGCGATCGGCCTGGTGCGGCCGATGCAGAAGGCCGCGTGGACGCAGAGCTCCCCGACCCGCTGGGCCGAGATGCCCACCCCGTCGTGCACGTGCTGCGACTCCTCGTACGGCCGCATCTCCGCGCCCTCCGTGCCGTCGAACCCGATCACGGCGTGGGTCCCGTCGCAGAACGGCTTGGAGCCCGAACGGCCGCAGCGGCACAGCGCGTAGGTGTCCTCGGTCTCCAGAGGCTCGCCCGTCTTCCAGGTCAGCGCGTCCTTGTTCGCCGAGGAGACGATCTTGCGCTTGCGCCGGAGCGGTACGCCGCCGTACACGACATACGGGCCGTCACGCAGGACGACGATCCGCTGCCCGTCGCCGACGCTCCACTGACGCCGCTCGGGTGTGACGTACTCGAAGGTAGGGCCCGCCGTGGTGCCCTCGCCGTCGGGCAGTCGCATCAGGGCCCTGGCCTGGGCCTTGAGCGCGTACATGGTGCCGGTGGCGACCGCGAGCAGCTTCGGGCTGCCGTTGAACGCCTGCTCCAGCAGATGGAGGATGGCGCAGTAGGTGTGGTTGAACTCCTCCTGCGCGGTACGCACCGCGCTGCCCGGTTCGGCCGGACGCGGGTTGCGCGTCATCGGCAGAACACCGGCCGGATTCACCCAGATCGTCTCGCCGGTGGGCCCGGACTGCGGGGTGTCGCCCCGCCGGTACCGCCGGCCGATCTTGAGCTCCTGGAAGCGGTAGTAGTGGGCGACCTCGTCCCGTTCCGGGTGGAAGATGTCCTGGTCGCCGTCCCAGACCTCGCCGCGCGCCGTACCCTCGCCCTGCTCGACGATCTCCTCCAGCGCGGCCAGCGCGGACTTCAGGCCGTCCACCGCGATCAGCCGCCCGGCGGTGTGCCGGAAGTGGGTGGCGCTCACCTGGCGGGCCGGGTCGCCGCCGAAGACCGCCTGCTCGCCGAGCCGGTCGCACAGGTGACGCAGTCCCTGCTCGATCGCGGCGTAGAACTGCCCGATCGTCTCGTAGTCGTCGCCCTCCGGCGGAGCGCTGGGCGGCGCCGGCTGCTCGATCCGCAGGAACATGTCGAGCGCCTCCGCGCCGAAGGGCACCAGCGACAGTTCCAGGGAGCCGTGGGGGAGCCGCCGGGGGTGTGGCGGCAACATCTCCGGTGTGTCCAGCCGTGGCCGGCCGCCGACGGCGTTGAGCAGGTTCGCGGCCAGCGCCAGGTGCAGCATCTCCTCGGCGAAGACGCTGCCCACCACCTCGACGGCCGCCGGGTTCCGCTCCGGGTCCAGCGAGTACAACGCGCACAGGTACGGCGGCAGGGTCGCGTGCTCCAGCTCGACCGCCCACTGCAGGTGCTCGCGCAGGCTGTCGAGGGTGTCGATCCGCGTCTCAGGCAACGTGACCGCCCGGTCGCGAGTCGTCCTCCAGCGCCTCGACCGCGTCGCGCAGACCCCGCAGGCCGATCTCCTCGCGCTCGACGTCCGTCGGGTCGAACAGCCAGTCGGCGACCGGCAGTTCCAGCTCCTCCTCAGGACGGCTCGCCTCGGCCTCGGCCAGTTCGACCTCGATCTCGACCTTGAGCTCGTACAGGACCTCGTCCTCGCCGTTCTGAGCGCTCATCTTTCCTCCATACGTGGCTTCAGTGGATGTCCGGCAGATCGGCTGATCGCGTGGATCAGCCGTACGGCGATCTGGCCGGAGGCGAACAGGTGGGTGAAGCGCTCACCCTGATGAGCCGCCAGCGTGTAGGCGGGGTCGGTCCGGTGGCGGGTCGCGACGAACGCCGCCACCTGCTCGGCACGTCGCGACCACGACAGCGGGGCCTCGCCGGGCTGGTCGATCTGCTCAAGAAGCTCGAACCCGGTGTCGTCGAGCAGCACGGAGAGCTCTCGCTCGGTGGGGAAGTAGCTGCCTTCGGGGGCCGGATGAGTCTGCGGGCCATGGGCGAGGAGCACCAGGAGCCCCAGGGAGGCATCGGGCTTCAGCACCCGGTGGATCTCCTCCAGCACCGCCGCCTTGTCCTGGACGGTGCACAACATCCCCAGGCACCAGGCGGCGTCGACCGACCCCGTACGGAGCGGGATCCGCCGGCCGTCCGCCGCGAGGATCGGCAGCCCGAACAGGCGGGCGGCGGCGCGGCCCGCGGCCGGCATCGGTTCCAGCAGGATCGGCCGGACCCCGAACCGCTCGGCGGCCCAGGCGGACGGCCCGCCGGCGCCGGCGCCCACGTCCAGCAGGCTGATCCCCGGGGACAACTCGCACGCCTCGGCCAGCCAGGCCAGCGCGGCCGGACTCGCGCTGCCGCGGCAGGTGGCGGGGATGGCGTGCCGTTCCCCGAGTTGTTCGACGGCGTCGGCGGTCCAGCCCGCGACGTCGTCGAACTCAGCGACCATCGCCACCGCGGTCACCACACAACTCCTGTTCGGTCGCAGACTCTTGCGTCGGCCCGCAGGCAATGGGGTCGATCCTCGCTCAGGACGGGCGCGGGGCCCGGCGGTCCTCGCGCTGGGCGAGTTCTTCCTCGTCCACCAGGACGAGCATCGGCTTGCCGGGTTCGCACAGCATGGTGACGGTGAAACGGAGGCGCACGTCGTCGCGGGCATTGCCGTCCTGGTAGTGGATGACGTCTCCGCCGGGCTCCCAGAACGCCTCACCGGCGCGGACGATCCGCTCCGGCTCGCCCTCCAGCTCCAGCAACATCTCGCCTTCCAGGACGTAGCCGAAGGCGGGGCCGAAGTGCCGGTGCGGCGGCGCCCCCGGGTCGCCGGGCGGGTACTCGATGACCAAGGTCGTCGCGTGCGCCCCCTCCGGGATGTACGGCGGCTCGGCCTCCTGCACCACGGTCAGCGCCGTCTTCCATGCGTCGGATCTCGGCTTGCCGGTCATGGGATCTACCTTCCTGCGGCGTTCTGGGCGGCTGCCCAGTCGCGGTAGTGGATCGTCCCGAGCGTCGCGCCGTCACCGGGAACCAGCGTCCGCTCGCCCGGCGTGGTGCCGAAGTAGAGGGCGTTGGGGTCGGTGACCACCACGCGCGGGTCGCCCAGGCCGGTCAGCGCCTGGCGGAAGAACTCATCCATCTGGTACTGGTCGGGCCCGGCGATCTCGATCCTGCCGTTCAGCGGCTTGCCCGCCGCGACCCGGCCGACGTTCTGCGAGACCTCCTCGCCCGCGATGGGCTGGAAGCGCACGGGCGCGATCCGGACCTCGTTGCCGTCCGTGGCCTCGTCGGCGATGGCCCGGACGAACTCGTAGAACTGGGTCGCGTGCACGAGGGAGAACGGGATTCCCGACTTCTCGATCAGCTGCTCCTGGGCGATCTTCGCGCGGAAGTAGCCGTTCTCCGGCATCAGCTCCGTGCCCACGATCGAGAGCGCGACGTGGTGGCCGACGCCGGCCGCCGCCTCGGCGGCGAGCAGGTT
This sequence comes from Nonomuraea insulae, assembly GCF_042656245.1. NCBI lineage: Bacteria > Bacillati > Actinomycetota > Actinomycetes > Streptosporangiales > Streptosporangiaceae > Nonomuraea > Nonomuraea insulae. Next base: position 233,175 of record NZ_JBHSPA010000023.1, on the reverse strand, counting down.
GCCGGTGGAGGTCTCGAAGAAGTTCAGCACCGCGGCGGGCTCGAAGGACGGCGAGTTCGACACGTCGACGACCACCTGCGCGCCCGTCAGCACCTCGGCCAGGCCCTCGCCGGTGAGGGTGTTGACGCCGGTGTTCGGCGACGCCGCCACGGCCTCGTGACCGTGCTCGCCCAGCTTCGTCACGACCTTCGAGCCGATCAGGCCGGTTCCGCCGATGACGACGATCTTCATGGTGATCCCCTTCTGTTCGCCGGGGGGCATCTCTCGCAACCCGGTCGCTAGCTAAGACAAGGCAGTGCCCGAGCTTGTGACAACTGCCGCGAAATTCTTCTCAGGCCGCGAAGAAGCCATGACGCACGATCCGGGACATACCCATTGACCTGCGACGATGAACCGGCGACCTACCGCAGGACCTGGATGACCGCCACCGGGCAGGCGGCGTGGTGCAGGACGCTCTGGCTGACCGAGCCGTGCATCAGCGCGTTGAGCTCGTGGCGGTGGTGGGCGCCGAGCAGCAGGCCGCCGACCTCGCCGAGCCCGCGGCTGCCTCATCGTGACTGTCCTTTCATGATCGCTACTCGACGAGCTTTCCGGCGCTCGAGACCTCGCGCATGAGCGCCGCGATCTCGGCGGGAATCGGCGGGATGTCCTCCCTCTCCACCGATCCGGGACCGGACCACACGAAGTTGACCCGCAGCGCCGGGTCGAGCTCGGGGTAGTCGGAGCGGTTGTGGCAGCCGCGGGTCTCCCGGCGTTCCAGCGCGGTCTCGATCGTGGCGCGGGCGGCCAGCGCCGCGGACTTCAGGTCGAAGGCGTGCGCCAGGTCCTGGAAACCGGCGATGTCCGGGTGCACACCGACGTCGCCGATGCGCGCCTCCAGCGCGGTGAGTTCGGCCACGCCCTTCAGCAGGCCGCTCTCGTCGCGTACCACGCCGGCGTGCTCCGTCATGATGTCGCGCAGGGTCCGCTGCAGTGACCGCACGTTCTCGGGGCCGTCGGCGGCCAGGAGGTCGTCCACCTCCGCCCGTGCCGCGCCGAGCGCCTCGGCCGAGCGGCGCTGGGCTTCGAGGCCCGCGGAGTGCTCGGCCGCCGCCTGCCCGACGATGCGGCCGAAGACCAGGAGCTCGATGAGCGAGTTGCCGCCGAGGCGGTTGGCGCCGTGCAGCCCGCTGGCCGCCTCCCCGATCGCGTACAGGCCGTCCACGCCCGTGCCGTGGTCCTCGGGGCGTACCCAGACGCCGCCCATCGAGTAGTGCGCGGTCGGCGCGATCTCGATCGGCTGCTTGGTGATGTCGAGCATCTGCAGTTCGAGGAGCGTCTGGTAGACGCGGGGCAACCGCGTCATGATCGTCTCGCGCGGCAGATGCGACACGTCCAGCCAGACGCCGCCGTCCGGGGTCCCGCGGCCTTCCTTGATCTCCGTGTACGCGGCCAGCGCGACGCGGTCCCGCGTGGACAGTTCCATGCGCTCCGGGTCGTACCGGGACATGAACCGCTCGCCGAGCTGGTTACGCAGGATCCCGCCCTCGCCCCGCGCCGCTTCGGAGACGAGCGTGCCGGCCGCGTTCTCGGGTGAGATGAGACCGGACGGGTGGAACTGCACCAGCTCGGGATCACGGATGCGGCAACCCGCGAGGACGGCGAGGCGGAAGGAGTCGCCGGTGTTCTCGTCCCTGCGGGAGGACGTGCGCCGCCAGATCCGCGTGTGACCGCCGGCGGCAAGGATCACCGCGTCGGCATGGATGACGTAGCGGCTGCCGTCGGTGACGTCGAACCCGTACGCGCCGTAGACCGCGTTGTCGCGGACCAGGAGACGCGTGATGTACACGCTGTCGAGGATGGGCACGTCGAGTTGCGCCGCCCGGTTGATCAGGGTGCGCTGGATCTCTAGCCCGGTGTAGTCCCCCGCGTACGCGGTGCGCCGGTAGGTGTGGGCGCCGAAGAACCGCTGCGAGATGCGCCCGTCCTGCTCCCGGGCGAACGGCATGCCGTAACGCTGGAGATCGTCGATGCCCCGCGCGGCCCCCTCGGTGACGATGCGCACCGTCTCCGGGTTGGCGAGCAGGTAGCTCTCCTTCAGGGTGTCCGCGGCGTGCTGCTGCCAGGTGTCCTCGGGGTCCATCGTGGCGAGCGCCGCGTTGATGCCGCCCGCGGCGAGCGAGGTGTGCGCGTCCGCCTTCGGCCGTTTGCCCACGGCCAGGACGCCGACCCCGCGCTCGGCGAGCTCGATGGCGGCCCGCAGCCCGGCCCCTCCCGTGCCGATGACCAGGACCGACGTGGCGATCCGCCGCTCCGAAGAGTGCATGGTGCTCCTTTGACCGCTCCGACGAAAACAATTCAAGAAGCAGGACCAGGCAGCGGCGTGATTTGTGACAACTAGATGAGTTGCTCACCGATGACGGACTGCAGACGCGGTTTGCCGGCGCTCTCGTCGCCCGATGACGCGGTGCAGACGACGAGCATCTGGGACTGGTCGGGGTCGATCAGCGTCTGGCAGTGCAGTTCGAGCAGGCCGACCTGGGGGTGCTGGGCAACGGTCGCGAGTTCGGCCGGCACGGCCTCGAGGAGTATCTGGAGACCAAGTCCGTCCAGGGCTCACGATCGTGAACCGGCGGTCGCGCTCCAGATCGTGACGACGAGCAGCAGGACGCAGATGGCCGCGATCGCCGCGACCACCGCGGCCACGCCGATCCAGGGTGCCGCGAGCGGCAGCGACAGGACGACGGCGACGCAGCTCAGGACCCCGGCGGGGAAGATGAGGGGCTCGGCGATGACCAGCACGTGCACGGTCCACAGCAGGGCGAGGTACACGCCGACCGGGATGGCGATCGCGTACCCGAGCGCCGTCGGCGACGCCGCGACGTGGTGCCCGCTCTGCTCCACCGCCACCTCTAGCCCGGCGCCGAGGCCCGCCAGTGCCGCGAAGATGCCGTAATGGCCGTACCCCCACAGGTACGACCGATGACGGCGGTCACTGAGCCCTTCTCCCGCCGGGCCGAGGAAGTACAACCACCACAGGGCGAACAGCAGGACGAGACCGGAGCCGGCGATGACGAGGAAGGGCCCGCTGACCTCGCCCGTTTCGAGCGCTCCTTCCACCCCTCTGCTCGCGGCCAGCACGCTCTCACCGAGCAGAATGATCGTGAACAGCCCGTAACGCTCGGCGATGTGGTGCGGGTGCCAGTTGGTGGCCCTGACCCGCTCCGCCCACCGCGGCACCAGGAGCTCCAGGACGACCAGGGCGGCGAAGGACGGCACCTGGGCGGCCGGCGGCAGAAAGCCCGTGTCCGCGAGGAGAAGCCGGAGCAGCCAGCCCACCTGCAGGACGCTGATGCCGGCCGCGTAGCGCAGCGCGGTACGGCGGCCCTCCGGGTCTTCGAGACCGGCCCGCACCCATTGGGCGACGAGCCCGACCCTCATGATGAGATAGCCGAGCGTGATGATCCCGTAGTCGGAGTGAGCGGCCGCGGCGGGCACTCCGGCGGCGAGGACCAGAACGCCGGCCATCTGCACCATGGTCAGCAGCCGGTAGGGGACGTCGTCGGTGTCGTAGGACGAGGCGAACCACGTGAAGTTCATCCACGCCCACCAGATCGCGAAGAACACCTGCAGGAACGGCACCAGCCCGGCCAGGCCGTGACCCTCGGCGATGCCGTGCGCGAGCTGCGCGGTGACGGCCGCGACCGCGACCACGAAGGTGAGGTCGAACAGCAGCTCAAGCTGGCTCGACGCGCGGTGCGGCTCGTCGATGGCACGAGCGCTCATCCGGACCCGGATCCGGATCGTGGTGCCGGGTGATGGCAAGGTTCATGCTCCTGTCGCTCCGCGAACATACGGTCCGTCAGACAGACAGAACAGGGTACCGATCTGTGACAACGCGGGCCTATTTGAAGGCCGCGACGTTGCGCTCCACCCACTCGGCGAAAGGACGGGCCGGACGGCCGAGAACCCGCTCCACGTCGGGGCTCACCTGCTGCTCTTCGGCCGACGGTGAGCCGAGGACGCCGAGGGTGGCCTCCACGACCAGCTCGGGCATGTAGGTCAGCATCCGGCTCCGCGCCTCCGCGCGGCTCAGCTCGACGAACCGCACCGGCTCGCCCAGGACGTCCCCGATCGCCGCGGCCTGCTCCCGGGGTGAGATCGGCACCGGTCCTGTCAGCGTGTAGACGCCGCCCTCGTGGCCCGGCTCGCGCAGCGCCACGGCGGCGACCTCGGCGATGTCGGCCGGGTCCACGGCCGCCAGCGCGACGTCGCCGAACGGCGCCGAGACCACCCGTTCGGTACGGACGGAATCGGCCCATTGGAAGGCGTTGGATGCGAAGTTGCCCGGCCGCACCATCGTCCAGTCCAGCCCCGACCGCTTGACGGCGTCCTCCAGGTCCGAGGGATGGCGTCGCGTGCCCACGCCCTGGGAGGACAGCAACACCACCCGCCGTACGCCGGCCTCCCGCACGACACTCAGAACCTCGCCGAGATCGCCGTTCGCCATGAAGTCGGCGGAGGTCAGCAGGAACAACGCCTCGGCTCCGCGAAGGGCGGGCCTGAGGCTTTCCGGCCGGGCCAGGTCGGCCTGATGGTGACGCACCCCGGCCGGCTGCGGCGAGACTCCCCGCGACACCCCGGTCACCTCTTCGCCGGCCGCGACCAGCGCACGCACGAGCGGCTGTCCGACGTTGCCCGTGGATCCCGTTACCACAATCATTGTTCACTCCCAGTCGTCGATGAGTGGAAGCTACTAGGGCTGTGATAGTAGGTACCTAGAGGAAAGTAATGGGAAGAAGGGCTGATTGTGATCAACGACACAACCACCGACGTCGCCCCGGAGCTGGCGTGCCCGATCACTCCGGTGGTCGACGTCGTCTTCAGCCGCTGGACCACTCCCATCCTCTGGGTGCTCAACGAATACGGCCGGCATCGGTTCGTGGAGCTGGAACGCCGCATCACCACCATCACCCCGAAGGTGCTGACCGAACGGCTGCGGCGGCTGGAACGCGACGGGCTCGTCGTGCGCACCTACCATCCCGAGGTCCCGCCGCGGGTGGAGTACGAGATCAGCGACCTGGGACGAAGCCTGGCCCCGCTGTTCGCGGCGCTCTCCGAGTGGTCGGTCAACCTGGACAAGGTCGAGCAGGCCCGTCTCGACTACGACACCAGGGACCACCACCCCAGCCGCAGGACCTCGCTCTGAAGCCTCTGACGTGGCGGTTCTCCATCCCCTAGGGCGAATCCCTGAAGCCTGTGGCGGTATGCGCTTACCCCGGCGTACATACGACGGCGTAGGCAAAGTGTCTCCCTCAGCCGGACGTTCCCGGCCGCCGATTTCGCGACTCTGAACGAAGACGAAACGGCATCGACCAGGGAGTACGAAATGACCACCATGATCTCAAGACTGGCCGGCTGGCTGGCCCGGCACAGCATCGACATCCTGCGCGTCAGCCTCGGGCTGGTCTTCGTGGCCTTCGGCACGCTCAAGTTCTTTCCAGGGGTCAGCCCGGCGGAGGCGCTGTCGGTGGCCACGCTGGAGAAGCTGTCGCTGGGGATGTTGTCGGGATACGCGGCCCAGTTCGTGGTGGCCGGCATGGAGGTCTTCATCGGCCTTACGCTGGTGACCGGCAGGCTGCTGAAGACCGGGCTGGTGGTGATGGCCGGCGCGCTGGGCGGGTTCTTCGCACCGTACGTGCTCTTCTTCACCGACCTGTTCCCCGGCGCGCCGACGCTGGAGGCGCAGTACATCTTCAAGGACATCGTGCTGGCCGCGGCGGCGATGGTGATCGCCGCCCGTGCTCTCGGCGCCCGGCTGGTTCCCGTCCAGGAGCGTGGTGAGCGGGTCGAAGAGCGTGTGGCGGCCTAGCCGAACGCGAATGTGCCTCCGGAACCCGGGGGCACATTCGCATGGGCTAGCGGCGGACGCGATAGAGCAGGTGCAGCACCCGGTCGCCCTGGATCACCACGTGCGGGTCTTCGAGCAGGTGCTGGACGTCGGCCGAGCCGAAGTAGCGCTTGCCGGAGCCGAAGACCACGGGCACGACGTCCATCGCCACCTCGTCCACCAGGCCGAGGGCGAAGGCCTGGCCGCCGACCTCGCCCGCCGCCACGGCCACGTTGCGATCTCCCGCGAGTTCCCTGGCCTTGGCGATCGCCTGGGTCACGTCGCCGACGAAGTGGTAGGACGCCTCGGGGTGCCAGCCGTCGGGCTTGGGCCGGTGCGACACCACGACCACGTGCTCGCCCGCCGACGGCCTGGCCTCCCAGCCGTTGGTCATGTCGAACAGGTGGCGCCCGATCACCATGCAGCCGATGCCGTCCCACACCGGCCTGACGTACTCGACCGAGACCTTCGAGGCCTTCATGCCCCCGGCGAGTTCGGTGTCGCCGTTGGTGTACCAGTCGAACAGCGGGCCGACCTCGTCGTTCGCGTCGGCGATGAAGCCGTCCACCGATACGACGTTGTGCATCACCACGGTGCTCATCAGATCTCCTATGTGTTGTCGTGCTCTCACTGACGCGTCGAGCGGAGGGGGAGCGGATCGACATCACGCGCGAAGAAATCTTCAGCCCGGCACGTCCAGGTCCAGGAAGGTCAGCTCGCTCTGCAACATGAGGACGGCGCCACCGATCGCCGCCGCGTCCGACCCGCTGACCGAGGTGACCACCCGCACCGGATGCGCCCTGCGGGCGAACGTACGCCGCCGCACCTCCTCCTCGACCACCGACTGGTAGATCGGGCCCGCCGCGGCCAGGCTGGGCCCGGCGAGCACGATCAGGTCGAGGTCGAACAGGCTCATCATGGTCACGGCGGCGGTGCCCAGATGACGGGCGGAGCGCTCGACGAGGGCACGCGCGGCCGGGTCCCCGGCGCCGGCCGCGCTCGCGATCCGCCCGAAACCGGTCATGACGTCAGGGTCGGCGGGATCGAGCCGCAGGCGGCCGAGGCTCGGCGTCGCCACCGCCTGCTTGATCATCGCATGGGGGTCCGCGTAGTTCGCCAGGCAGCCGTAGTTGCCGCAGTCGCACGGGCCTCCGTCGAGGTCGACGGTGACGTGGCCGATCTCGACGCCGTTGGAGGAGGCACCCCGGTACACCTCGCCGTCCAGGACGACGCCCCCGCCGATCCCGCTGGCCATGTACACGCAGGCGAAGGTGTTCGACCGCGTCGCCCCCAGCCAGTACTCGCCAATGGCCGCGGCCGCCGCGTCGTTGTCGAGCAGCACCGGCAGGCCCAGGAGCTCCGACAGGCGGGGCGCGACCGGGTACTCGTACCAGTCGGCGGTCGGCTGGTGGGTCAGCAGCACGCCTGCCTGCCGGTCCTGCGGTCCGTAGGTCACCAGCCCGACCCCGAGCACCTTGTCCCGCTCCACTCCGGCGGCGCCGATCAGGTCCTCCACCCGCGCGGCCACCTGCGAGAGGGCCTCCTCGGGCGGCAGCAGCGACGTGCCGGGGAACGAGGTCCGCGCGACCTGCCGGCCGGTCAGGTCCACCATGACGACGACGCACAGGTTGCGCTCGAACAGGACGCCCACCGCGTATCGTCCGCCCGGGTTGAGCCGCAGCAGCGTCCGTGGCTTGCCGCCGGTCGAAGCGCCGCGCCCGGCCTCGACGACCAGCCCGTGGTCCATGAGCTCACGGACCACGTGCGTGATGGTCGCCGGGGTCACTCCGGAGCTGGCGGCGAGCTCGATCCGGCTGATCGTGCGCGCCGCCCTGATGCGGTTGAGTACGACGCCCCGGGTTTTCGGTCTTCCTCCGTACCCGATGGGTGAGCCTCCGGTCGTCAGCTCGCGGTACAGGACAGCGTGGGCACGTTGTTACTGCCGTTCCACGACCCGAGGAACCCGAAGGTCGTGCTCGCCCCGGCGCCGAGGTTGCCGTTGTAGCCCACGTTGCGGGCGGTCACGTTCGGCCCGCTGCTGCTGATCGTGGCGTTCCAGACGTTGGTGACGGCCTGGCCGTTGGCGAAGGCCCACGTCACGGTCCAGCTCTTGATCGCCGCGTTGCCCGCGGTGACCCGGACGTCGCCCTGGAACCCGCCGCCCCACTGACCGCTCACCTTGTAGGTGGCCGAGCACGCGCCGGTGGGTGGCGTCGGCGTGACCGTCGGCGTGACCGTCGGGGTGACGGTCGGCGTGATGGTGGGCGTGGGGCCGCCGAAGATCGTGGCCTCCTTGCCGGTCGCCCTGATGCCGTTGGGGCCGTCGACGATCCTCTTGCCCCAGGTGCTGAGCTGGTTCGGGTCGAAGTTGAGCGCCATGTCCAGGATCGGGTCGGTGTTGCCGCTCCACGACCACGCGATGTAGCCCAGGCCCCGCGACCGCGCCTCGGCCGCGATCGTCTCGTCGTCCACCTCGCCGGAGCTGAACCGCCAGCCGAACTCGCCGATGACCAGCGGCCATCCGTTGGTCCTGAACCGGTTGAGGTAGTCCACGATGCTCGCCGCGGTGTTGAAGACGGCGTACATGTGGATCGACAACACCGTGTTGTGCTGGGTGTCGGCGTTGAGGATCGTCTGGCCGTTGTCGCGCATGACGTACTGCCAGTCCTGGCCCCAGTTGGGCGCGTCCACCATGAGCAGGTGCTCGAAGCCGTTGCCGCGCATCTTCTTGATCGCGTTCGCGGTGGCGTCGGTCCACTGGGCGGCGTTGGTGTTGCCGATCGGCTCGTTGCCGATGTTGATCACGACGTAGTTCTCCTGGCCGACCAGGGCGCTCTTCTGGGTGATCCAGTAGTTGACCGCCTCGTCGAGCGAGGCGGCGGCGCCTTCCTCGCCGTACCCGGTGGTGTCGTGCACCTCCAGTACGCAGATCAGCCGGTTCTGCTTGCACAGGGAGATGACGTTGGCCACGTCGTTGGACGGGCCCCACCGCTTGCCGCTGCCCAGCACCACGCGCACGGTGTTGGCGCCGGTGGCCTTGATGTTGGCGAACGAGCTGGTCTGGCCGGTGTACCAGACGTGGGGGTGATTGACGCCCCGCATGATGAATTCCTGGCCGTTCGCCTCAACGATCTTCGTGCCGCTGACGCGCAGGCCGGCGGCGGCGGATGCGGGCTGGAGGTACACCACCAGGACCGACGCGACGGCCGCGAGCACGGCGACGCACAAGGCGAGGAGCTTTCTCTTCATGACCTACCTCGAAGCAGGCGGTTGGGGGGTGCCAAACGCTATAGACCTGCCGGAGAACGGTGAAGGGGCATGAAGATCACGTTCGGTTCCGCGACCCTGCTCGCTGCTCCCACCTGCGGTGGCCGCCCGTGGTCTGGTGCCTGTACCCCTGAAACTTTCACAGGTAAAAGAAGTACGGGGCGCTGGGATCATTCAGCTCCGGGCCGGGTCTTCGGTGGCGACGGGCGCGGGGAGCAGCTTGCCGAACGGGACGGCACGCAGCACCCGGAGGCGTTCGGCGGCGCGCGGGTGGCCACGCTCGGCGGCGAGCCGGTAGTAGAACCTGGCGAGGTCGCGCTTGGCCGGCCCCTCCTGCTCGTAGGCGCGCCCATAGGAGAAGGACACGTTCGCGGCGAACTCGAGCTGGTGCGGATGGAGTGCGAGGGCCTGGGCGCCGGGATGACGGTGCTCGACCGCGATGTGGATCCAGTAGTGGGCCGCCGCGGGCTCGTCGGTCAGCACATTGATGATCGCCAGTCGGTAGGCGGCCTCGACGTCGCCCTCGGCCGACCTGCGGACCAGGAGCGCGGCGGTTCTGGTGGTACGCCGCTCGGCCTCGTCGGCGGGCGTCGTGAAGAGATCGTACGAGCCGGTGGCGTGGGGCCTGTTCCTGGCGATGCGCCAGTGGGTCTGCCACTGCTCCACGGTGCCGAGCGCGTACGTGGGCAGGCCGGTCTGCTCGGCGTGGCGATGACAGACCATCACGAAGGAGGCGACCAGCTTCCAGTCGGGCAGGCGTTCCCGCTTGCCGTTGAGGATGTCGTTGAGGGTGCTCGGAGGCAGCTCCTTGGGGATGTCCGGCGTGCGTGACAACCGGTGCATCTCTGAATAACTCGGCTGGCCGGCCGATTCCCGCAGCTCGATGAGCGCGGCTATGAAGGCGAAATGGGCTCCTGCCCGAGGAATGTCAGTCATCGTCCTTGGTGGCGTCGAAAGGAGATCCGATGCCGCCATGTTTCCAGAAATAGTCTCGCAATCTACGAATGTTCACAGATTCCATCTCGTCCGGTCGTTGTGGCCACTCCAGATCGCCGGCATCTCATCTGCCCCAAGAGCAGCTCCGGCCCTCGATCCGGCGAGCCGCCTGGGTTTTTACCCCAATCGCTGGCCCCGTTTCCGGATAAATCCGGATGAAGTCGGACGACATCGGAAATTTGCGTGCTGGCGGTTCGTTTTCGGCCTTGTCCGGCTCCGTCCGAGCACGTTTGGACGGCTGGTCGGCGACCTTCACGGCGATGCAGGGTTGGCCGCATTCATCACCGCTCTTCGGGAGGCCATCGTCCCATGGCGTTACTCACGGCCCGCCCGTCAAGCATCGCGTACTGCGCCGACGCTCCCTGCCCCGCGGACGAGCACCTGCTGGTGACGCTCTTGACGACCTGGGTGCTCGCGACGGGACGAACCCCGCCCGCCGCACGCCCTGACGACCTCACCCCCGAAGAGCTCATCGACTTCTGGGCCGAAGACCTCACCTGAAGGAAGAGGAACGATGTTCACCACGCACCAACTGCTCACGCTCACCCTGGCGTTCATGATCGCCGCGATCACCTGCGCGCTCGTCCTGGCCGGCGGCGCGGAATGGCCGGGCGCCCTGCTCAGCGGCGGCGGCGCGGGCGCGGCCACGCTGGCGGCCCTGCCCAAACTGCTGAACAGGCGCGACTCATAGGGCTCAGGACAGCAGCCTGGACCGGACGAATGGCGATCATGTGTACGGACAGCGGCAGATCGCCGGCGACGATCATGTGTACGGACAGCGGCAGATCGCCGGCGACAGGAGGAAACTCTCAGCCGGTCATCACGGCGCGCCTGACGCTCTCGCGGAGCAGGGCGCGGCGCTGCTCGTGCAGCTCAGGAGCCTCGTCGGCGGTCGCGGCGTAGACGTTGCTGACCGGCGACCAGGCCATGGACATCGCGATGACCATGGCCATCACGTCGAACGGATCGCCAGGCCGCACGATGCCGGCCGCCTGCGACTCGGCGATCGCCCGCAACTTGGTGTCGTCCATGCGCTGGTGCTCCTCGACGAGGGTGCCGGCCGGGCGGCGCTCCAGGCGGGCCCAGGTGGCCAGCCGGATGAGGTCGGGGCGGCGGAGATATTCGTCGTAGAGCCGCACGGCCCAGTCGGACAGGTCGGTGGCGTCGATCGGGACGACGTTCACGATCCGCTCGAGCGAGCCGAAGAAGATGGCGTCGAACAGCCCTTCCTTGCTGCCGAAGTAGGCGTAGAGCTGCGCCTTGTTGGTGCGCGCGGCGGCCACGATGCGCTCGACGCGCGCCCCGGCGATCCCGTGCTCGGCGAACTCCTGGGTCGCGACGTCGAGGATGCGCTTGCGCGTCGCGGCGCCACGGGAGGTCAGCGGCTGATCGGCCATGCCGGTCAGACTACCAAACAGAACAGTCGGTTTGCTTTAGGGGCCGAGAGGTGGCTACGGTTGAATAAACCGAACAGTCTGTTTATAGAGGAGCTTGACATGAGAGCCACCACAGGATGGCGAGCGGACGGCCGCGCGGCGACGTTGCGGCAGGTGACTCTTGAGCGGCGCGACCTGCGTCCCGACGACCTCGCCGTACGCGTGGACTACTGCGGCGTCTGCCACACCGACCTGCACTCCCTGCGCGACGGCGAGAGAAGCGCGTCTGTGGTGCCCGGCCACGAGTTCACCGGCGAGGTGACCGAGGCCGGGCCCGAGGTGACCCGCTTCGCCGTGGGTGACAAGGTCGCGGTCGGCAACATCGTCGACTCCTGCGGCGTGTGCGCCATGTGCGAGGCCGGCCAGGAGAACTTCTGCCACGAGTTCCCGACCCTGACCTACGGCGGCACCGACCGCCACGACGGATCGACGACCCTGGGGGGCTACTCCCGCGAGTACGTCGTCCGCGAGCGATTCGCCCACCCCCTGCCCACCGGCCTCGACCCCGCCGCTACCGCGCCGCTGCTCTGCGCCGGGATCACCGTGTGGGAGCCGCTGCACAGCCTCGGCGTGGGCCCCGGCACCCGCGTGGCCGTGGCGGGGCTGGGCGGGCTGGGCCATCTCGCGGTCAAGTTCGCCGTGGCGCTGGGCGCCGTCACCACGGTGATCAGCCGGTCCGCGGACAAGGCCGGCGACGCCCGCCGGCTCGGCGCCCACGACCTCGTCGTCTCCACGGATCCGGAGCAGATGGCCGCGGCCAGGGACCGGTTCGACGTCATCATCGACACCATCGCCGTCCCGCACGACCTCGGCCCGTATCTGCGGCTGGTCGCCATGGACGGGACGCTCAGCCACGTCGGCCACCTCGGACAGGTCACCGTGGAGATGTTCGACCTGCTCGCCGGACGTAAGAAGCTCAGCTCGGCGGGCAGCGGCGGCCTCCCGGCGACGGCCGCCATGCTGGACTTCTGCGCCCGGCACGGCATCACCGCCGACATCGAACTCGTCGCCTCGAAACGGGTCAACGAGGCGCTCGACCGTCTCCAGCGCAACGACGTCCGCTACCGCTTCGTGCTCGACCTGTCCGATCTGGGCGGCTGACCCGTACCGGCGAGCCGCTGTCCGCTGGGCCGGTCAGTGCCAGTAGTCGCCTTCCGGCAGTCGTACGTGCGTGTCCGGGGCGACGAACGAGTGGTCGTCGGCCGGTCGCAGGCCCGCGCCGGCATAGCAGTAGGCCACGGCGTAGCCCACGTACAGGTATTTGAGCAGGACCTCCTCGGCCGGGTCGTCGCCGGGCACGCGGCTGCCTCCCGGGTGGGTGTCCCTGGCGACGACCTCGCCGTCGCGGTAGGCGCAGCCCTGGTTGCCGCTCTTGGGGCTGGCGAACATGCCGTAGGCGACCGTGCCCGCCGACAGCGCCTTCATGACGCCGGGAGTGGAGGCCATGTAGCCGGACTGCTGGCTGACGACGCAGCCGCCGGGCACGTCGGCGAGGCCGATGAACCGCATGGCCTCCTCGTCGAACGGGTCCTCCATGATCTCTTCCAGCTGCTCCTCGTCGGCGGGTTCGGCGGCTAAGCGCCGTGCCGCCTCGTCGGCGCTGACACCGCGTACGCACGCGAGGCTGTAACCGTCGTAGCCGAACCCGCCCAGCACGCCGGTCAGGCGGTCGGCCTCCACGACGGCGGCGCTCTCGGCCTCCGTCAGACGGGCATGACCCCGGGGGAACGGGAAGAACAGGCCGGGCGTGGGGCCCGCCAGACTGAGCCGGCCGGGCGACCAGCCGCCCATCATGGGCCGCCACGGGTCCGCCCCGGCGGCGACCAGGGCAGTGACGTTGTCCGGCCGGTCGTGGAAGACCGCCTCCCAGAGCGCGGTACGGCCCTCGCACTCCGCGTCCACGTCATCGACCCGGCCGGCCAACTCGGCGACCACCTCCGGTGAACCGAACTCAGCCGCCGCGTGCAGCGGTCGCAGGAAGGTGTGGGCCCCCTCGTTCGGGTCGGCCCCGGCGTCGAGCCTGGCGCGGACAAGGACGAGGTCGTCCCAGGCATTCCACCTGAGATCGGACCATTCGGCGGTTTCGTTGGCGGGCAAGACGGCTCCTTCGAGATCGCGTGCGCGGGTACGAGAGGGGCCATCATGGCGGAGGGCTAGGACAATTTCGGGGCCCGGCGCTTCCTCGCGTTTCTGAGGGTGCGGCACACGCCCGCGGAGGCCGGGACGAGCCCAGCACGGCTCGGCGGTGATATCCACCTAACTGTCGATCGAAGGTGTTAATGGGGCGTATGTGGGGATACAGGCGTGAGTGGAATTGGCGAGCGCCGCAGGAGGACTCACGGGCCAGGGATGGGTCCAGATAGGCGAACTGGCCCTAGCCCTGCTGTTGTCCGCCCTGATCGGGCTGGAGCGTGAGATCCGGCAGAAGAGCGCCGGACTGCGCACACACACGCTGGTCGGCTTCGCCTCAGCGTTGATCATGCTGGTCTCCAAGTACGGTTTCGCCGACGT